>NZ_JBNCNO010000002.1:223575-619856 GCF_049847025.1 Micromonospora sp. DT231
GCGGCGGCTGAAAACCCCGCTACCCCCCCCCCCCGGCGTGCTCGTTCAAATGCGCCCTCCGGGGGTGGCGCCGGGGGGCCCCCCCGCCCCGCTCCACCGGTCCACAGAGTTATCCACAGCTTGGCCGGTATCCACAGCGGTTATCCACAGCACGAAAACGACTCTGAGTCTGATAAGGGTATACAGTGACCGATTCTCCCGAGTCCACACCGAACGAGCCCGAGGTCCCCGCCGAGGCCATCGCCGCGGTGGTCGCGCACGACCGGATCGAACCGGTCGGGCTCGAGGTGGAGATGCAGCGCTCCTACCTCGACTACGCGATGAGCGTCATCGTCGGGCGTGCGCTGCCGGACGTCCGGGACGGCCTCAAGCCGGTCCACCGCAAGATCCTCTACGCGATGTTCGACTCCGGCTACCGTCCGGACCGCGGCTACGTGAAGTGCTCCCGCGTCGTCGGCGACGTGATGGGCCAGTTCCACCCGCACGGCGACTCGGCGATCTACGACGCGCTGGTCCGGATGGCGCAGCCCTGGTCACTGCGGTATCCGCTTGTCGACGGCAACGGCAACTTCGGCTCGCCGGGTAATGATCCGGCTGCGGCGATGCGTTACTGTATCACCGGAGATGTCCGGATTCGCACTGCCGACGGCAGTGTGCGGATCGGCGACGTCGTGCCGGACGCGGCACCGTCCAGCGAGACCGACATCGACCTCAAGGTCCGCGACCGCAACGGTGACCTGGTCCGCGCCTCCAAGTTCTTCCACTCCGGTGAGCACCCCACGCTGCGGCTGCGCACCCGCGAGGGGTACGAGCTGACCGGCACCCACAACCACCCGGTGCTCTGCCTGGTGGACGTGGCCGGCGTGCCGACCCTGCTGTGGAAGCTGCTGGCCGAGATCTCCCCGGGCGACCGGGTGGTGCTCCAGCGTTCGGTGCCGGACGAGATCGGCTACCCGATGCTGGAGCACGTCGAGGCCGCCGTCCTCGCCGGCGCGTTTGTCAGCGAGGGCTGGGTCTCGCCAGGGCGCGCCGGTTTCAACAACGTGGACCGGAAGTTCTTCGTCCGAGTCCTCGCGGCCTACGACCTCGCGGTGGGCGGGCCCCGCTACGTCAGCGAGCGGGTCATCGCCTCTGGCAGCACCCTGCACGAACTCGACGTGCAGGACCTCACCGCGCTGCGCAAGAGCCTCCTCGGTGACCTGGTCGGCGCCCGGAGCGCCGCGAAGTTCGTACCCGAGTTCGTCTGGCAGGGGCCGGCCGCGATCAAGCGGGCGTTCCTGCAGGCGCTCTTCGAGGGCGACGGCTCGTCCTCGCTGCTGCCGCGGAACACCATGCAGATCTCGTACTCGACCCGCAGTGAGCGGTTGGCCCGCGAGGTCCAGCAGTTGCTGCTGGAGTTCGGCGTGATCAGCCGGCAGACCCGTTACGACAGCGGCGAGATCAAGGTCGTGGTGACCAACCGCCGTGACGCCCGGATCTTCGCCGCGCACGTCGGCTTCCTCGGTCGGAAGCAGGCCAAGCTGGAGGCCGAGCTGGCCCAGGTGCCGACGAGCAGCACCGCGCTCTCCAGCGACCACGTGCCGCTGGTCGGTGAGTTCATCCGCGAGCACGGCGCGCAGCGCTGGACCGAGCGGGACTGGCTGCGTCGGCACAACGTGGACCGGGTGGAGCGCTGGGAGCGGGATCGCGACGAGATCGCCGCGCGGATCACCAACACCGAGGTGCTCGACGTGGTCGAGCCGTTGGTCGACGGTCGCTTCTACTACGCGGAAGTGGCGCAGATCACGGACGCCGGCGTGCAGCCGGTCTACAGCGTCCGGGTCGACACCGACGACCACTCGTTCGTCTCGGACGGGTTCGTCAGCCACAACACCGAGTGCAAGCTCGACCCGCTGGCCATGGAGATGCTGCGGGACATCGACGAGGACACCGTCGACCTCCAGGACAACTACGACGGCCGGGCCAAGGAGCCCACGATCCTGCCGTCGCGGATCCCCAACCTGCTGGTGAACGGCTCCGAGGGCATCGCGGTCGGCATGGCCACCAAGATCCCGCCGCACAACCTGCGGGAGATCGGCGCGGCGGTCCAGTGGTGCCTCGACAATCCCGAGGAGGACGAGGAGACCACCCTCGAAGCCCTGCTCGGCATCGTCAAGGGTCCGGACTTCCCGACCTACGGCCTCATCGTCGGCCAGACGGCGATCCAGGACGCGTACCGCACGGGTCGGGGCTCGATCCGGATGCGCGCCGTGGTGGAGGTCGAGGAGGACAAGCGGGGTCGGCCCTGCCTGGTCGTCAGCGAGTTGCCCTACCAGGTCAACCCGGACAACCTCGCCGAGCGGATCGCCGAGCTGATCAAGGAGGGCAAGCTCGCCGGGATCGCCGACATCCGCGACGAGTCCTCCGGCCGTACCGGCATGCGGATCGTGTTGGTGCTCAAGCGCGACGCGGTCGCGAAGGTCGTGCTGAACAACCTCTACAAGCACACCCAGCTCCAGGAGACCTTCGGCGCCAACATGCTGGCCCTGGTCGACGGGGTGCCGCGCACGCTCAACCTGGCGCAGTTCATCCGCTACTACGTCGAGCACCAGATCGACGTGATCCGTCGGCGGACCGCTTTCCGGCTGCGCAAGGCCGAGGAGCGGGCGCACATCCTGCGCGGTCTGGGCAAGGCGCTGGACGCGCTGGACGAGGTGATCGCGCTGATCCGGCGCTCGCCGACCGTCGACGACGCGCGGCAGGGCCTGATCCGGCTGTTGGAGATCGACGAGATCCAGGCGACCGCGATCCTGGACATGCAGCTGCGCCGCCTCGCCGCGTTGGAGCGGCAGCGGATCGTGGACGACCTGGCCAAGCTCGAGATCGAGATCGCCGACCTCAAGGACATCCTGGCCAAGCCGGAGCGGCAGCGGAAGATCGTCTCCGAGGAGCTCGGCGAGATCGTCGCCAAGTGGGGCGACGACAGGCGTACGCAGATCATCCCGTTCGACGGCGAGGTCTCGATGGAGGACCTCATCGCCCGCGAGGATGTGGTCGTCACGATCACCCGGACCGGGTACGCCAAGCGGACCAAGGTCGATCTCTACCGCTCGCAGCGACGCGGGGGGAAGGGCGTCAGTGGCGCTACGCTGCGGCAGGACGACATCGTCAGCCACTTCTTCGTCTGCTCGACCCACGACTGGATCTTGTTCCTGACGAACAAGGGCCGTGTGTACCGGGCCAAGGCGTACGAGTTGCCGGAGGCCAGTAGGGTAGCCAAGGGCCAACACGTGGCCAACCTGCTCGCCTTCCTACCCGACGAGCAGATAGCGCAGATCATTGAGATCCCGAACTACCAGGTAGCCCCCTATCTGGTACTGGCCACGAAGAACGGCCTGGTGAAGAAGACGCGGCTCGAGGAGTTCGACTCCAACCGTTCCGGCGGCATCATCGCGATCAACCTGCGCGATGAGGACGAGCTGGTCGGTGCTGCGCTGGTTGCGCCGGAGAACGACCTGCTGCTGGTCTCGAAGAAGGCACAGGCGATCCGGTTCAACGCCTCGGACGAGGCGTTGCGGCCGATGGGCCGGGCCACCTCGGGTGTGATCGGCATGCGCTTCACGGACGACGACGTCCTGCTCGCCATGGAGGTCGTGCGGGAGGGTCTGGACGTTCTGGTGGCCACGAACGGGGGATACGCGAAGCGGACCCCGATCGAGGAATACCCGGTGCAGGGCCGGGGAGGTAAGGGCGTGTTGACTGCAAAGATCACCGAACGGCGCGGTGGTCTGGTTGGCGCGGTGGTGATCGATCCGGACGACGAGTTGTTCGCGATCACCAGCAATGGTGGTGTCATTCGGACTCCGGTGAAGCCTGTACGCCGTACGCGTGACCGGAACACAATGGGGGTCAAGCTGATGGACCTCCCGGACGGCGTGACTATCGTGGCGATTGCTCGCAATGCCGACGAGCCTGACGAACAGGACTAGTTGAATGACGGAGACACAGGCGAAGTCGGGGAACACGGGGACCTCGGCCAACCCGGTCGACGAGGAGGCCGCCAAGGGCGGCACACCAGCGACCGGCCGCGCGGCCGTAGGCCGGGCGACGGTCCCCGCCGACGCGCCTGCCCCGAAATTCACCAGGGCCCCGGGCATGACACCCCCGCCGGAGCCAACCAGCGACGACGCTGGCAAGGGTGACAGGACCGAGGCGTCCGGTGCCGAGGCGCCGACGTCCGCCGCCACACCTTCGGGTGCTGCGGCGGCACCCTCGGCCCGGCCGGCGACCACCCAGCCGATCAACGTCCGGCCCGGCCAGGCGGCGTCGACCGGGTCCACCGGCACTCAGCCGCGGATCACACCCGGCATGACCCAGCCGCCGTCGGACGGGGCGCGTACCTCCGCTGCCGGCCGCCCGGTCAGCGGCGGTGGCCTGCCGCCGGGCATCGGCAACCCGTCGGCGGTCGGGGCTGCCCGCGTCGGTGATGCGGTACGTGCCGCGCGTACGTCGGTCAGCTCGGCCGCGTCCCGCGGACCGCGCCGGGCGCGGCTGAACCTGAAGCGCATCGATCCGTGGTCGGTGATGAAGTTCGCGTTCGCCGTCTCGGTGGTGCTCTTCATCGTCGTGGTGGTCGCCACCTCGGTGCTCTACCTGGCGCTGGACGCGATGGGTGTGTTCAAGAGCGTCAACGAGAGCCTGGGTGACCTGGTCAACGCCGGCGGTGGGCAGAGCACCAGCGGCTTCCAGATCACCGCCAAGGGCGTGATCCTCAGCTCGGCGCTTATCGGCCTGGTAAACGTGGTGCTGTTCACCGCGCTGGCCACGCTGGGAGCGTTCGTCTACAACGTCTGCGCCGACCTCGTCGGCGGGATCGAGCTGACGCTCGCCGAGCGGGACTGAGTGAACGGGACGCCGGGGCACCGCGAAATGCGGTCGCTCCGGCGTCCCGTACTCGGGTAGGTTTTGGCAGGCGGCGACGGCTCAGTTCGCAGACTCGGACCCCGATTTGGGGTCGGCAGAGCGGATGGGTTAATCTTGCTCGTCGCAACGCGGGGCTATAGCTCAGTCGGTTAGAGCGCAGAGCTGATAACTCTGAGGTCGATGGTTCGATTCCATCTAGCCCCACCGCACGGTCGTCCGACGTTAGTCGAGCACGAGGGGTCGCCCCATGTTCAAGAAGCTGCTGATTCTGGCTGGCGTTGTCGGCGTGGCCGCCGTCGTCTTCAACAAGATCAAGGCCTCGAACGACGAGCGTGCCCTCTGGCACGAGGCGACCACCGCACCCGATCTGCGCTGACGTCTGACGCGGCGACGAGCGATCATCGCCGCGGCCGTCCACGGGGCCCTAGCTCAACTGGCAGAGCACTGCCTTTGCAAGGCAGGGGTTAGGGGTTCGAGTCCCCTGGGCTCCACCAACACTTTCCTTGTTCTGCCATGCTGACGGCGACCCGGACGGCCGCGTTGACCGCGCCGCCGTCGACGGCCCCAGCTACCAGCGTGGGATCCTCATCGCCGTTTAGACTCGGACGGCATAGCCACGAAACGGAGTACCGCGTCTCGTCGCCTATCGGTGACGATCGTCGTCGCTGTCCTGGTCACACTCGCGCTGGCAGCCCTGCTGATCCTGCGGCATGATGCCGCGGCCCGCGTGGTGGGCGTGGAAGCCTATAAGATCCTGCTGCAGTTCATCCTGGTCGCCGTTCTGGGCGGCGCGGTGTCTATCACCTACCAGGCGTTCAACCGGGACGCCGACCGGCGCGCCCAGGACGTCCGCCGCGAAGAGGACCTGATCCTCGCCCGCCGGGAAGCCCGGCAGAGGTATCTGCGCGATCTCGTCGAGCAGTACAACGCGGTCAAGCGTGCTCGGCGAATGCTGCGTGCCCAGGCGTTGGTGCGCCGACCCGGCAACGAGAACGTGCCGCGGCTGCGTACCGGCCGATACGACGAATTCCTTCAAGTGGTTCTCGACGCACAGCTGTCGTTGGAGGCGCACTCCTTCGCGGTGCGAGCCGACAACGAGCTGTTCCCGGAGCGGGAGCAGCTGGGCGTCGCCATCAGTCGTGCCGAGACCTACCTGCGCGAGCTGGTCACCGAGTACGAGGAGACGATGCCCGCGCTGGAGGACGAGCAGGCGCTCGTCGAACTGTCGGCACTGCCGTTGGTCGCGGGCTTCATCGGTCCGTACGGAGAGGCCGCCGACTTTCGGGAGCGGTTCGTCGCGCCGATGCAGCAGGCGTTGAGCATGATTCAGCGGCTTCTGCTGACCTAGCGACGAGATTGACATATGTGAAAGTCCGCGTAACGCTGAGCCGGTGATTCCTCCGGTGGCGCCGACAGCATCGCCGTATGCCGTGGTGGCCGAGAACCGCGGTGGCCGCAGCTACTTGATCCGGCCGCCAGGCGGCGGGGAACCGGTCGACCTGGGGTCGGGACGGGTGGTCGAAGGAAACGACAACGTGACGTTCGGCCACTGGACCGCGTTGGTGGCGTGGTCACCCATGACCCGGTCGTTCCGGATGATACCGGCGCACGGCGGTGAAATTATACCGGGCCGGCTGTCCGACCACATAGCGGCGCTATTGGACGGCATCCGGGACGGCAAGCCGCGTCCGGTCCAACTCGACTTGGATATCACGATGGCGTGCGTGTCGGCGTGCACCTTCTGCTTCTCCGCCAGTTACCGCTTGCATGGTGGCTCAGGCCTGCACCTGTCCTGGCCCGCCCTCGAACGCACCCTGCGGTCGGCGGCCGGAATGGGCGTGCGCGTGGTCCGCTTCGACGGCGGCGGTGATCCGCTTGTAAGCCCTCACTTTGCCGAGGCCGTCGACCTGTGCCGGCAGCTCGGCTTGACCTCCGCCGTGTTGACCGCCGGCGATCTGCTGCGACCCGAGCTACTGCTGACGCTGGTGCGGGCCCGCACCTATGTGCGGGTCAGCCTCAACGCGGCCACCGACAAGACGAGGATGCTGCTGCACCGGACCCCGCGACTGGGTGTGACGTCCCTGCTGCGGATGCTCGCCGAACTCGATCGGCTGCGCCGTGCAGAACATGGCCCCGCTCCGCTCGCGGTGATGCCGCTCGGCGGCACGTCGATGATCCATCCGACGAACGTGGCGGAGGTGTACGCCATCGCAGCGGCGGCAAAGACCGCCGGGCTGGACCATGTGTCCTTCCGGGTGGTCCTCGGCGACCGCCTGAGGGTGGCGTTTACGGCCGAGCAGGAGGACAACTACCACCGCCAGGTCGACCGGATATGCACCGAATTGGTCGACAACGAGTTCCAGGCATTCTTCCCGACCCGGTCGCTCACCGACACCGGTTACGTCCCGCGCGAATACTTCTCGACCTGCCTGGCGTCGACTCACCGTGCTCTGGTCGAGGTTGGGTCGTCCCCGTCCGAGCCGGCCCTGGTGCCCTGCGGACGCTATCGGGGGCAGGGCTTCTCCGGCGGTGCGAAAGGCACCGTGTTCGGCCGGATGACCGGCGACGGCGGACTGGACGATGTCTGGTGGACCCCGCGGATGACATCTCTTGTTCAGCAATTCCCCGGCGCGTGCGGTGATTGCATCGACCGGTCGGCGAACATCATGTTCAACGGCATCCACGAGGCGCTGACCGCCGACCGCGACACGGCCTTCTTCAGGTTCGCCGATCCTTGAGCAACGTAGCCAACTCGAAGGCCAGCAGCCGGTCGCCGAAGCCACGCGGCTCGTCGCTCTCCGCGTATCCCGTCGCCTTGATTTCCACGTCGCCGTTCGGTGAGAGGGTGAGGGTGCGGTCAGCATTGCCGAGACCGAACCGGACGTGCAGGCGACGACCCGGAAACGTTCGGGCGCCGAACGTCGCGGCCCGGTGTGCGGCCTGTTCGCCAGTGTCCGCATCGGTCCAGTCCTCGCCAGCCAGGGCGTTCAACGTGCGGGCCTCGGCGACGATGATTGTCGCCGAACGGCCGTATCGCCGGACTTCGGCGATACCTGTGGACCGGAACACGTCGTGCGGGACGATGTCGTAGACGACCTCGGCACCCGAGTCGTGGGCCTGTGCCATGAGAGTGAGCGTGCCGGCCCGGCGCGGCTCGGCCCGTAGCGCGTAACCGTCGACGACCAGCACGTCGGTGTCCGCGAGCTCGGATCGCAAGGCCTCCGCGTCCCCGGTGTCCCACTGCCCCAGTGCGGCCGGTTCCCCGACCAGCAACAGGCGAGCGCCCTTGGCCCGGTGCTCGGCCTCGTCCCGGACATAGATTGCAACCGCTGACGGAAGGTTCGGCTTCACCGCCAGCCGGGCGCGGACGCCGCGGTGCTCGAGTTGCGCGCGGATCACCTCGCCCACCGCGTCACCGCCCACCGCGGCTACCGCGACGACCTCGTCGAAAAGTGCCGTGGCCGCCAAGGCGAAGTTAGCCGCCGAGCCGCCGACCACGGCGGCGACATCACCGTAGAAGAGCCGGTCCGCGAGGAGGGACGGAAACGTCGCCCGAAGATGTCCGTTCACCTCGAAGAGGACATCTCCCGCGACGACCGCCTTCACTGGAGAATGAAGTCGCTGTGCGGGTAGGTGTCCAGTAAACGCCGGGTCTCCTCGTTGGCGAGCGAGACTGTGTACTGGTTGGCGTCGTACTCCTCACGGGTGATCCAGCAGTGGCCGGCGTGTTCCGTGGAGAGCTGCACCGAGCTCGATACTGCCTGAGCCACGTAGAACGCCACCAGGATGGGCTGGCCGCTGTCGTGCACATCGTATTTCAGGTGGCAGAGCGGGGAGACACTGCCGACCTCGATGCCGGTTTCCTCCCGTACCTCGCGGCGCAGTCCCGCGATCGGGTCCTCGAACGGCTGAAGCGTCCCGCCTGGCAGGTCGAACATGTACTTCCGCCGGTCCGCACGCTCCTCCAGCAACAGGAAGCGGCCGGATTGGTCGAAGAGGAACGCGAAAGCTCCGGCGAGGTACTGGCCGCGTTCTTCGGGCACGGCGGACTCCTAGATGAGAGGGGTGAGGGCGTCGGGATCCACTCGGCCCAGCGGATCGGCCGTCAACGCCTCGATCGATGACTGGATCGCCATGAGCTTGCGGTACTCGAAGCGGGGACCCAGCTCCACCCGACTGACATAGTCCGTCAGCACGCGGGAGAGCGCCGCCTCGGCCTCGCGCAGGCACTGTTTCATCTGCTGTGGCCAATGCTCCGGCTGCGTCACGGCCAGCCAGCGCGCCTGCGCCATCTTGACCGAGGCTAGAGCGGCGCGCCCGGCGATCACACCCACCGGCTTACGGTCGAACTCGGGCTCGAAACCTTGCCGAGCTTCGGCGGCGGCCTTGGACCACGCCTCGTCGTCGAGCGTCGCCGGCTCGACAACGGAGCGCACCACCGTCATGTACGCCATTGTGCCAGCCAATCGGCCCTCGTAGTGGGACGGTCGGCCACCACTGCGCCAGTACTCCTCATAGGACCGCCGTGCTGATTCCAGCGCGGCGAGCGTGAGGCGCACGGTGGCCTGACGAGCGACCAGCCCGGCTTCGGGCGCGACCGCGTTGTCGAAACGCGGGTGCGCGCTCAACACATACGCGTCGGCGAGGGCGAGGTGGACGAGGGCCGACTCGGAACGCGAAGCAAGCAGCGCGAGCTGGGCCACCGCATCGTCAAGGCATGCCTGCGCAAGGCTGAGCTCGCCGCGGTGCCGGTGGGCCACCCCCGCGATGAGAAGCCGCTCCGCCTCCAACTCCGGGCAGACGTCGAGGCAGAAGACGCGGTACGGACCGTCAAGAAGCCGGTTGAGGCTGCTGTACATATTGAGCTTCAGCAGGCATTTGGACAGGAAGTAGAAGAACAGCGTGAGCTCGCTGCGTGTAATCGACAGATCGCCGCTCAGTCGGGCCGCCAGCCGACGGAACTGCGTCAGGGATGCCTGATACGAGCCGGCCTCGTAGAGGTCGCAGGCGGCGCGTAGCAGCGGCTCGAAGATCTGCAGCTCGCGCGTCGAGTGCGACAGCAGGGCGGCCACGTCCGGGATTTGGATCGCCAGCGCCTCGCCCTGTCGCACCACCCGAGCCTCGATCATGCGGTTGGTGTCCGCCCGGGCCAGCACGTGATTGACCTTTTCCGGATCGGTGTCCGGATCGGGCAGCGGCTCCGGGTACCCGTCGGTCAACGCCCGGAACACCTCGGCGAGGTGGCCTTCGCGCTCCGGCAGCCGTCGCCGCACCTCCTCGGCGATCGCCGGCAACTCGGCCTCGATCGTGCCGATGGCGGTGGGACGCCATGATTCGGACAGTTGCCCGAGGACCACCTCGACCTCGGACTCCAGATCGAGGTAGGCGGCCACCGGCTCCTCAGTTGGTGGCCCGGGCACCCGTTCGCGGACTTGGTCGCCGCTTACCGGGATCGGCAGTTCCGCTGAGCGCCCGCCGCGGGCCAGTTCGGCGGTCTGTGCCGACACCAGACAGGCGGCGAGCCAGCGCTGGAAGTCTGTCAGGCGGCTGTCGTCACGAACAATCATTTTGACCATGCGGCGGATCACGGCGATGAGGTAGCCGGGGATCTGCTCTGCGTCGTGCTCGGAACGGCCCCAGACCGCCGACCGCAGGCAGCGCACCACGTTCTGCAGCGGCAACCACGCCCCCTGTCCCAGGGCATCGTGCTGTGAGGACGTGGTGAACGCCGCCGTCGTGTAGTACGGCTCCAACAGGGCCGTCAACCGCTGGGCCTGGTCCGCCGTTGCCTCCGCTGGACAGAGCACCCGCAGGACCAGGTCGGCCTCGAGCGTCGCCAGGTCACGCAGGAAGTGGTGCCTGCCTGTGTGCAGAAAGTCGATGATGCCGAACGAGCCGTTCGGCCCCACCAGTACGTTGTCGGCGTGCAGATCACCGTGTCCGATGGTGGTGAGCTGCGGCTTGCGCAGGCTCTCCGGCGGTTGTGACCAGACATCGCGGACGAGCTTCGGTTCGGCGATCTCACCCCACTGACGCTCGGCGGCGGCGTACTGCTCGAAGCGCTCCAGGGTCTCCGCCTCAAGCGGGTACTCCTCGGCGATCAGATCGAAGTACGTTGAGGATCGAGATCGATGCCACACGTGCACGATGGTCAACAGGGTCTGCACCGCGTCCACGATGCCGATCGAGTCGTCGGCACCCGCCAGATCCCGGATCATGTGGGCCAGCGTCCGGGCGGCGTAGAACTTATAGACCATCGCCGCGTGGTTGCCGACGATCACCGCGGGGGAGAGCACGTCCGGCATCTCCCCGTGGCCCAGGTACGGCTGCACATATTGCTGCCACCGCTCGTACTCGGTGTGGATGTCGCCGACCGGCCCAATCTTGACGACGCACGGATGCTGGGCCGAGCCGTCCTGCTCCGGTCGTACGTGGAGAACTGCCGCTCCGGAGATTCCTGGGGTGAGGGCGCCGACGTGCAGCACGGTCCGCCGGGGAAAGGCACGTCGGAGCAGTTCGTCGAGAGTGTCGGCGCCGAAGGTTTCCCGCACCCGGGACACCAGGTCGTCGTTCTTCTGCCACAGGATGTCCACGGGGTGCTCCCAGTGCAGTCGCGCCGGTCGATGACCGTTCCGGTCAAGCCTACGTCGACCGTCGTGAGTGCACCTCGATTAAGGCTCGGGGTTGCGGTGGCGGCCAGAGGGGATGGCATGGGCGGGGCGTTGGTACAGCCACGGCGACTCCGGGTGCTGGTCGCCGCGGTCCCACTGCTCTGGGCGATCGGCTTCGTGGAGCGGCAGCGGGACGGTGGCGACCCTTGCCGGAGCCTGCGGCAAGAGTTCTGCTGCCACGGTGACAGTCCGGGGTGCTCCGGTTGCGAGAACACCGCCCGGATCGATGAGCTTCCACCGCCTGAGCGGATTGCGGCCGACGAGCACTGGCGAGTAGGGCACGCGGTAGATTCCGGGCTGCCGGGCTGGCTTGTGCTCGTTGCGCGCCGGCACGTGCTCGCCATCGCTGACCTGGCCGACATCGAGGCCGCCCGATTGCACGCAGCACCGTGTGCAGCTTGATGATGCTGGCCGATGCGAGATTGCCCCGCAGCCCGATATGGAACCGCTGCACCTAACCACGCTGCGTCGGGCCGTCGGGCACACGGCGGGCACAGGACACCGTGAAATGTCACTGGTCCCGGTTGATCGGAAGCGGCGCGGGTCGAACGACTGTGTCCCAGGTCACGGCTGTGGGCGACACCTGCCGGGCTGTAGCGATATATGGAACGGTTTCTTCATGCCGATAGATCAGCACCTGCTCGTGGCCTTCACCCTGACCACGATCATCGCGATGGTCAGTCCCGGGCCGGACATGTTGTTCGTGTTGGGGTGTGGGATGCGCGGCGGTCCGCGCGCCGGCCTGCTCGCCACGGCGGGGGTGGCGACGAGCGAGGCCGTTCACGTCGTCGTGGCGGCCGCTGGGCTGGCCGCTCTCTTCGCGGCGGTGCCGACCGCCTTCACTGTGGTGCGGATCGTCGGAGGTGCCTACCTGATCTACCTTGGCGTGCAGATGATTCGGCACCGCAAGAGCGAGCAGAGCGAGTTGCCAATGGTCGGCGCGGGCATCTCGGGTCGCCGGGCTTATCTCAGTGGACTGTTGACAAACCTGCTCAACCCGAAGATGGTCACCTTCACGATCGCGTTCCTCCCACAGTTCATCAACCCAGAGCTGGGTCAGGTCTGGGTGCAGTTCGCGATCCTCGGCGCCATTCTGATCGTCCTGGAGTTCATCGTGGACGGTACGGTGGGTGTGCTCGCAGGGCGGATCGGGGGATGGCTCCGTCGCCGGCAGGCCGTTCGCCGCCGAATCGACACAGCCACGGGAGGTGTATTCATCGGGCTGGGCGTGCGACTGGCCGTCGAGCGATGATGCCCTTCTTCGGCACTCGATGGCGGCTCAGCTTCCATCGGTGAGGCGTCAGGGGTTCGACTCCCCGGCTTCGGTCACGCCTGGACTGCTGCGGTCAGAAGCTGGTGTGTCTCTTCGTCGAAGGCGACCAGGCGGACACGCTCGACCTTGGTGGGCGTTGCTCTGATGGTCGAGATCGCGATCTTCGCGGCTTGCGCGGGCGGGAAGTCGTACACGCCGGTGGCGATGGCGGGGAAGGCGACGCTGCGCGCTTCGACCTCGTCGGCAACCTCAAGGCTGCGCCGATAGCACGAGATCAGGAGGTCGACCTCACCGTAGCCACCGCCTTCCCAGACGGGGCCGACGGTGTGGATGACATGGCGCACTGGCGGGTTGAGGTCGAATGCGGGTGTGGCGACCGCGTCGCCGGTAGCGCAGGGTGCGAGCGCGGCGCCGGCCTCGGCCAGTCGCGGTCCGGCCGCTCGGTGAATCGCCCCATCCACACCGCCGCCACCCAGCAGTGACTCGTTGGCGGCGGTAACGATGGCGTCGACGTCCTCGCTTGTGATATCCCCAAGCACAACTTCAATCACGGGCATACCTGAGGATGCACCACGGCACCATGGACGCGCGGCCCCTAGAGCAGTGCGATCTGCCCGGACAGTTCGGGCGGCCCGGACAGCACCGCGCGGAGCTTGGTGATCTGCGGGAACTCACTCACTCCTCCCTCACCCCACAGGCCGCGCCACTCCGAGTCGTCGCCGAGGATCCGGTCAAGTGCCTCGACCGCCAGCAGCGGCAGGTCGTCGTCCAGGTCGAGGGACTCGCCAGCAAGCAGGAAGTCCGGCGCGTACGCCGAGGTTATGGGGTCCCCGCCGGGCAGCTGAGACGCGACGATCGCCGCAGCGGCGATGGCCGAGGCGGCATCGTCATAGTCGAGGTAGTCGGTGTTGTGCGCTGCCGTTGTCAGGGCAGTACGAACCATTGCCCCCCGCGCGGACGGATCGGCGTCGTGGAGATCACCGCACCAGTCGGCGGCGCTGTCGTTGTCGAACGGACCGTCATCCCAGGTGCCCATGCTTCTCCTCCACGTTCCCGGTGAGCCGATCATGGAGCCAGGCGGGGAGTGGCGCAAGGGCGGCGTCATCCACCGGTAATGCGCTGCCCCGTCTGACGAAGGTGTGTGATCCTGCGGCCGTGGACGTCTGGGATCACGACGGCAAGCTCTACGAGGTCAACTCGTACTACAGCGTGTCCGACTACGCGTGGGAGTACGAGTTGGTCGGACTGACCGGAGCATCGGGGACCGGGCCGTACCTCAGCGCCCGGATCCCGGACGCGACGCCGGAGGGCGGGCCGTTCACCCCGCGCCCGGCGAGCGAGGTGGTGGTCAGTTGTGGCGGCGATGTCCCCTGGCTGATCCTGCGGCGGTTCATCCACCTGGTCGAATCGTCCGGCGACATCGTCCAGGACCCGACATGATCACCAGCGGACCCGCCGCTCTCGACGATCGGGGCTTGGCGCATTCACCCGTCCAGATTAGCCACGGCGCTGGTGGGCCCTGAGTCCCTTGACGTGCGGACTCACGCGCGATCTGCTCATCCGACGGACGTGGCGAGCGCCGAGCCGGCGATGATCCCGCGAAGTTTTCCGGTGGAGCGTCGAATCCGGGACGAGTCGTTCGTAGAGGAGACGAGAGGTGGTCGACGTGGCCGCCGGGACATGGGAGTGACGAGGATGACGCGGTACTTGATCTCGTTCAATGACGGCTCGATGGACCACATCCCCGCCGAGGAGATTGCCGACGTGGCCAAGGCTTCACACGCGGTGGTCCGGGAGGCCATGGACGCGGGCGTGTGGGTGTTCGGCACCGGCCTGGAGAGGCAGCAGGCGACGATCGTGGCAACCGACGGGACGGTCACCGACGGCCCGTACCCGGAGACCAGGGAGGTCATTGGCGGGTTCGCGATCGTCGACGTGGCCTCTCGCGACGACGCGTTGGCGTGGGCCGCCAAGCTTGCGGCCGCCTGCCGCTGTGCGCAGGAGGTCCGGGAGATCATGCCCGACCCCGAGTCGGAGGCGCTGCTCCGTGAGGCTGATCGTCGGCGGTGACCTCCCGACGCGTCGATCGCCGCCCACCGGTTCGCCGGTAGGCGGCGATCATCGCGCCGGCCCGTCGCCGTCCACCTCAGGCCGGTGGGGTCAGGGGGGCGGTCTCGCCGCGGGCGATGGTGCGCACCTGCCGCACCCAGCCACGGCGGCGGGCCTCGTCGACGAAGTGCGCGAGCGGGGACCGGAACACCGGATAGTCGTCGTAGTGGATCGGCACGGTCAGCTTCGGGCGGACCAGTTCCACCAGGTCGGCACCCTGGCGAGCATCCATGGTGAGGAGGATTCCGGCGACCTTCGTGCCGCCGAGGTGGATGAGCATCGCGTCGATGTCCGGGTAGCGCTCGGGGATGGCGGTGAGCATCGGCCGGTTGAGGGTGTCACCTGTGACGTACAGCCGGAACTCCCTGCTGCCGGCACGTTCCACATCGATCATCGTGCCCATCACGTCGGGCATCAGCAGGTCGAGGGCACCCGGGCCGTGTTGTCCGGGCATCGAGGTCAGCCGCAGTGTCGTACCGTCGCGGTGTAGCTCCCGGGACGACCAGGTCGGCAGACCCTGGGCGGCCTGGAAGCCCCACCGACGCAGTTTGCGTTCCGCCGCCGGGGTGGTGACGATCGGCAGGTCGCGGTCCAGTTGCCGGCGGGCCACCCGATCGAAGTGGTCGCCGTGCAGGTGGGAGAGGACCACCGCGTCCAGCTCCGGGAGCTGGGCGATCCGCAGCGCCGGGTCCGTGCGCCGGCGCGACCACAGACCCTTACCCAGGTACGCCCGCTGCCCCCGATGCAGGAAGTTCGGATCGGTCAGCAGGGTGAACCCGCCGATTCGCAGCACCGTCGTCGCGGTACCGATGAACGTCACCCGTGGTTGTTCGACCACTGCCCACCTCCTCCGGCTCCGGTACCCAGGCGAGCCGTCGGCATGCGGCTCAGCTCTTCGCGCCGCATCGGGCACGCAGATTCACCAGCACCGAGGAATCGGCTTCCCACCCGGCACCGCGCTCGCCATGATTCACCCGTGGACGTACCGCCGGAGCCCGTCACCCTGCACCTGTACTGCCGTGTCGACGTGGTGGTCACCGATCCGGCTGCCGTGACCGGTCATGCGGTCGCCGAGCTGCGATCCGCCCGGATCGACTGGTCCAGCGAGGAGGACGACCTCGACACCGCCGCCGAGGAGTTGCGGGGTGATCTCACGGCGTCGCTGGCCAGCGTCGTGGACGTCACCGGGCTGGTCGACGAGATCCCGGGCATCGAGTTCCGGGGCGGCCACTGCTGGGCCGAGTCGGGCCCGGTACGGGAGGGGTTTCCGGTTCGCTGAGCGCTGCCGCGCGGGGAGCGGCGAGCGCCAGCCGACCGTACGGCACACCGCCGCGAGGTCCCGGTCACGACGGGTCGTCCGTCAGCCCTCGGAACCACCTTCCGCCGCAGGCTCGGCGCCGGATCCGCTCCGGTCGGGGCGGGCCTGGGGCACGTGTTCCATCAGCTTGGTGAGCGCGCCGTTGGCGAAGGTCGCGCCGAGCGCCGAGCCGGCCCCGATGGTCCAGCCGACCGGCCCGAGCGGGGTGCAACCGAAGAACTGGCTCACCCCCGGCGTCTGCACCACCACGACGAGCACGCCGAGCGACGCCGCCGTGGACGCCAGCACGGCGGGGCTGGTGCCGCCGGCCAGGATGGTCTGTCCGAGTTGGGTGCCGACCAGGGAGACGAGTGCGACGGTTCCGGCCCGCTGACGGCGTCCGGTGTACCGGGCCAACGTCCAGCCCGCGGTCGCGCCCAGCGTGGTCGCCGCCGCCCGGAGGCCGATCTCCCGGGTGAGGGTTTCGCCGAGCGCCGCGTCCGGGCCCTCCCGGAGCAGGTTGTCGGTGCGGTCCGACGCGGGTGGCCGGACCGCGATGGCAAGTGCCGGTGCCAGGTCGGTGAGCAGGTTGACCAGCAGCAGTTGTCGGCCGGTGAGCGCGGAGCGGCCGGTCGCCGCTGCGGTCAGCACGCTGAACGCGATCTCACCGAGGTTGCCGCCGACCAGGATGCTGAGCGCGTGCCGCACCGACGACCACATCGCCCGACCCTCGACCAGGGTGGCGATGATGGTTTCCAACCGGTCGTCGGTCACCACCAGGTCGGCTGCGGCCCGTGCCGCCGGGGTGCCCCGTTGGCCGAGGGCGATGCCGACATCGGCCAGCCGGATCGCCGGGGCGTCGTTGGCGCCGTCGCCTGTCATCGCGACGGTCCGCCCGCACTTCTGCAACGCCTGGATGATCCGCACCTTGTGCGCCGGGGTGCAGCGGGCCACCACGTCGGTGTGGGCCAACCGCTCGGCGAGCGCCTCGTCGTCCAGTTGGTCCAGCTCACCGGCGGTGACCACCCGCTGCTCGTCGTGCTCGCTGATGGTGGCCGCGATCGCCTCGGCGGTGGCCGGATGATCACCGGTGATCATGATGGTGTGCACGCCGGCCTGGCGGATGCGGCGTACCGCGGGGGCGGCGCTCTCCCGGACCCCGTCGGCCAGGGCCAGGAAACCCACGAAGGTCAGCCCTCGGACGTCGGCGTCGGTCACCTTCGGGTCGTCCACCTGGCACTCGGCGACGGCCAGGATCCGGTTTCCCGCCCCGGCCCGATCGGCCAGCATCCGCTCCAGCTCCGCGCGCCCGGCGTCGTCCAGCGGCTGCTGACTGCCGTCGGTGCGTCGGGCCGAACAACGCGGCAGCACCGTCTCCGGAGCGCCCTTGACACTCAACAACAGGCGACCGTCGGTCTCACCGATGCTCGCGTGATAGCCACGGGACGGTTCGAACGGCAGCCCGCCGGCAGCCTGCCACCCGGCGGCACCGGTCTGCTCCACCACCCCGGCCACGCCGGCGCCCCGTCGCACCGCCCGGTCGGTCTGCAACGCCAACTCCTCCGGGTTGGCCGCGGCGGGAGTGGCGCGCAGCGCCGCGGCCAGCGTCAACCGGAGCCTGTCGTCCAGCCGGTCCACCGGGGCGTACCGGTCGCCGACGCCGTCGCCGACCCCGGCGAGCAGCAACTGGCCTTCGGTGAGGGTGCCGGTCTTGTCGAAGCAGAGCACGTCCACCCGACCCAGCGCCTCGATGGTGCGGGGGTTGCGCACCAACGCGCCGTGCTCGGCCAACCGGCGGGCGGCGGCCAACTGCGCCGCGCTGACCAGGAACGGCAACCCCTCCGGCACCGACGCCACGGCGAGGTTCGCCGCGGTCGCCGCCGTTTCGGCCAGGGGTACGCCCCGAAGCAGGCCCGCGCCGGCCACCGCCACCGCCGAACCGGCAGCCAACGGGATGGCGGCGCTTGTCAACGAACCGAGGCGGGCTTCCACCCCACTTGTCGGTGGTGCCTGCCGGACGAGCGCCAGGCTGCGGCCGGCTTCGGTGTCCGAGCCGGTCGCGACCACCACGGCTGTGCCGTGCCCGGCGGCGACGGTGGTGCCCTCGTAGAGCATCGAGTGTCGGTCGGCGATGGCGGCGGCCACCACAGGTCGGTTGGACTTGGCGACCGGCAGTGACTCGCCGGTCAGCGACGATTCGTCGGCCTCCAGGCCCACCGATTCGAGGACGCGGCAGTCGGCGGGCACCGAGTCACCCGGCTCCAGGGCGATGACGTCACCGAGGACCAGGTCCTCGGCGGCGAGAACCTGCTCGCCGCCGTCGCGGCGGACCCGTGCGGTCACCGCCGAACGGGACAGCAGCTCCGCGAGTGACCGTTCGGTGTTGCGTTCGTGCACGGCGCCGATCAGGGCGGACCCACCGACGACGCTGCCCACGAGCGCGGCGTCGACGAGGGAGCCGAACGACGCGGACAGCACCGCGCCGGCGGCCAGCACCGGGGTCAACGGGTTGGACAACTCGTCCACGAAGGCGCGCAGCAGACCACCGCGTGCCGGTCCGGCATCGCCGTTCCCGCCGGTGCCGTGGTGCCGGCGCTGCGCTTCCGTGCTGGCCAGACCGTCCGGCGTGGTGTGCAGGTGGTCGAGCACGGTACGGACCGGCATCAGGTGCCAGGCCGTCGCCACCGGTGCCGGGGTGTCCGACTGGTCGCGCAGGCGGCGGGCCTGCCAGACCCCGTTCGCGAAGGCCAACCCGGCCGCGCCGTTGACCGCGACGAGCGCCTTGTGCGGCAGCTGGGTAGGCGGAGCGGTGAACGCGCCCAGCGCCCCGAGACCGGTGCCCGCCATGGCCAGCCGGATGTTCTGCTGAGCCGTTCGCCGGGCCACCCCGGTCGCCTCGACCACCAGGGCCACCACCCGCAGGTCGGCGCCCACCAGCAGGTGTGCGCCCCACGGCGGCAGCGCCTCCGGCGGGGCGAGCCCCAGACCGCAGTCGGACGCGCCGAGTGCCTTCCGGTCCGCCGAGACCAGCATCACCACCGCGCCGTCGCGCTGCAACGCGCGTACCGACTCGGCCAGTCGGTCGCCGCCGGGCAACATCGCATCGGCGAAGCCGTACCGCTGCTCGTCGCCGCCGGCCACCACCAGGCGCAGGCCAGCCTGCCGGGCGGCGGCCGGCAGTCCGTCGACGCCGGGGGCGGGTTCCGGCTCGACCCGCAACAGCGCGGCGAGGCGGTCGCCGTGGGCGAGGCCGAGCAGGTGGCCGCCGGCGGAGCGCAGCCGCTCGGCGTCCGGGATGGTCCCGAGGTCGGTGCGGGGCAGCTGATCCAGCGGTCCGAGCCGCCAGCCGTCCGCCGCGCGGGAGGCAGCCGGATCATCCGGGTCGAACAGCGCGAAGGCCCGCTCCGCCACCTGGTCGACGTCCGCGCCGGGCACCGGCGCCAGATCGGCGAGTACGCCCCGGTCCGAGCCGAGCACGGCGGCGTCCAGCACGAGCGTGTCGATCCGGTCCAGCTCCCGCAGCACGCTGCGGTCCATCGCGATCACGCCGCGCCGGGCCAGCATCCGGCCGAGTTGGGCCGCGTACCCTTCGCGTCCGCTGCCGGGAGCCTTCGGCAGCGTCGACAGGCCCACCGCGATGGCCCGTTTCGGTCCGGCGAACGGCATCGCCGCCGCACCCGCCGCCGCGCCCGCGCCGAGCATGCGGTTGACGTACCGCTCGACCGGGCCGTCCGGCTTCGGCCGGGGACGCTCGATGACCGGCCAACGGGCGGTGGCTCGTTCCGCGTCGCCGGTCAGCCGTGGCTCGGCCCGCTCCCAGGCGGAGAGCTGGGCTCGCGCCTCGCCCCACTGCACCATCCGCTGGGCGCCGTCCAGGACGATCCCGGTCCAACGGCCGGTCAGCCCCTGCACCACCGCTTCGGCCAGCGGGAAGAGGAGGTCGGCGCGGGGGTCGGAGCGCAGTCGTTTGCCGATGAACCCGTGCAGCTTCGGTTGTAGATCAACCGCGGCGAGCAGGCCCGCCACCTCACCGGGCAGCGGCGCGAACGGCAGGATCCGGGTGGCCGCCGAGATGGTCAGGCCCAGCGCGTCCGAGGCGAGCGCGCCGAGGGTACGGGGGGTGCGTGGCCCTTCCTCCGGTGGGTGCGGTGGCGGGATCTCCGGATCCGGTTCGTGGTCACAGGTCCGTTCGATCCGGCTGATCGTGGCGATCAGCTCGCGCAGCGCCGGCTCGGGGGTCTCGACGGCCACCACCACCCGCCCGGACGGGGCGTTGACCCGGGCCCAGGCGACTCCGGGCAGACGCTCCAGCGCGCCCTCCACCTGACGAGCCAACTGGTTCCCGCCGTCCTGGCAGACGCCGTGCACCTCGATGTGGTGTCGGCCGGGCCGGGACCACACCCGACGCCGCGTCAGCCCGGCCGTCCGGGCCAGCCTGGTCGCGGCCGAGCCGACGGTCCGGGACGCCTCGCCGACCAGATGCGGCATGCCGAAGGACGGCAGGATGCGGCCGGCCGCGCGACCCGCCGCCGTCATCGAGGCGTACGGCTGGACGGACGCGTGTCCGACTCCCTGTTGCTGCTGGTCCTGACCTTGGCCATCTCGTCCTCCCACCGCCGCACGTCCGGCGGCCTGGCTTCCCGACCTGCCGTCCGTTATGCCCCTTCGGCGGTGGAACTTTGCGTCGTCGCCGGCGCATGGACGGGGTGGGCCGTGGAATCCGACGACCATCACCGGACACGGGGAGGCCGGCATGAGCACGCTGACGCGACATCTGAACGGCTCGCACGAGAACGTCCGGATGTACGACCGGCGGGTGGCGTTACCAATACTTGGCGAGATGGCGGTGCCGCCACCGGACAAGGTCGCCTACTACGCGGGGCTCGGTGTGCTCGCCGCCCTACAGGTCATCGAGTGGCCGATCGCCCTGGTGATCACCGCCGGTCACCTGCTGGCCGACCAGCACCTGTCGGGAGTGGTGCGCGGGGTCGGGCAGGCGCTGCAGGACGCCTGACGAGAGCCGGGTCACCGGTGATTGACTTGAATCCAGGTTGAAGTCGCATGCTCGGGTCATGCCGAGCACAGTCGCCACCACCGCACCTGCCGCGCCGGGACTGTTCGCACCCCGGCTGCGCGCGATGACTGTGGGCAGCGTCGCGTTGATCTCGTTGCTTGCGTTCGAGGCGCTGGCGGTCGGTACGGCGATGCCGACCGTCGCCCGCGCCCTCGACGGGGTCGCGCTGTACGGGATCGCGTTCGGTGGCCCGTTCGCCACCGGCGTGCTGGCCATGGTGGTCTCCGGCATCTGGTGTGACGCCAGAGGCCCACGGGGTCCGATGTGGCACGGGGTCGCCTGGTTCGTGGTCGGATTGCTGATCGCCGGCACCGCGCACGCGATGGGTGTGCTGGTCGTCGGGCGGGTGGTGCAGGGGTTCGGCACCGGGCTGCTCTCGGTGGCGCTCTACGTGATCGTCGGGCAGGCGTACCCGCAGGAACTGCACCGGCGGATCTTCGCGGCGTTCGCGGCGGCGTGGGTCGTACCGTCGCTGGTGGGGCCGGCGGTGGCCGGCCTGATCGTGGAGCACCTGGGCTGGCGGTGGGTCTTCCTCGCGGTGCCGGCGGTGGCGGTGCCGGCGGTGTTGCTGATCCACCCCGGCCTGCGGTCGCTGGGGCGGAGCGTGGCGACCCGGCCACCAGTTGGCGCGGTGGGACGGATCGGTTGGGCGTGCGGGGCCGCGGTGAGCGCCGCTCTGCTGCACATCGGGGGACAGCAGCGCGGCGTCACCGCCCTGGTCCTTGTCGCGCTGGCCGTGGTCGGCCTGTTGGTCTGTGCGCCGCGTCTGCTGCCGGCCGGGTTCCTGCGGGCGGCCCGGGGGCTGCCCACTGTGGTGGGGCTGCGGGGGCTGGCGTCGGCGGCCTTCGTGGGCGCCGAGGTGGTCATCCCGTTGATGCTCTCCCGGGAGCGGGGCCTCTCGCCGACCGCGGCCGGGTTGGTCCTCACCGTCGGCGCGCTGGCCTGGTCGGTGGGCTCCTGGTTGCAGGGCCGGATGCCGGTGCCCGCGTCTCGGGCCAGCCTGCCGCGGCTTGGGTTGAGCTGCATCACTGTCGGCACGGCCACGGTGGCGCTCGCCGTGTGGCCCGAGATCCCGGTGGCCGTCGCCGTGCTCGGATGGGCGGCTGCCGGCCTCGGCATGGGGTTGCTCTACCCGTCGTTGTCGGTGCTCACCCTGGAGCTGTCCGCCCCCGGTGAGCAGGGCCGCAACAGCTCCTCCCTGCAACTGGGCGACTCCCTCTTCGCGGCGACGGTGCTCGCGCTGACAGGTGCCGTGCTGGCCGCGGGGAGCGCGCCCGGCCCGGCCAGTTACGCGGCGACGCTGGCGGTCACGGCGGGCCTGGCGCTGCTCGGGGCGCTGTTGGCCGGTCGCGTCGTGGTGCCTGGGAGCGTGCGACCGGGCGGGTGATCCGCGGATTCGGTCACTCCCGGCCCGGTCGGCCCGGGAGGATGGCGGGCGATGAACTTCCTGACCGTCCTGCCGCTCGCCGTGGTGATGGTCGCCGGGACCCAACTTGTCGTGGCGGTCTTCCTCGCCTCGTCGGACCGGCCCCGGGCGGCGTCACTGGGCTTCCTCGCCGGCGCCGGGCTGGTGGTCACGGCCGGAGTGACGCTGAGCTGGCTGCTGACCCGTTGGGTGGGTGGGCTGGCCGCCGACGCCAGTGCCGCCGCCGGCAAGGTCGATCGCGGTCCCGCCATCGACCTGGTGGTTCTCGCCCTGCTGGTCGGCCTGGCCGTGCTGGTGTGGGTACGGCGGAACCGGTCCGGACCGCCGAGGTGGCTGGGGAGCATCGAGCACGCCGCCCCGCGTACGGCACTGCGACTGGGCGCGTTGCTCTTCGTGCTCACGCCGACCGACGACCTGACCATGGCCGCCGTCGGGGCGAGTGTGGCCCGACACGACCTGCCGTGGTGGCACCTCGTGCCGTTCGTGCTGCTCACCGTGCTCCTGCTCGCCCTGCCGTTGCTGGCGTTGCTGCTGCTCGGGGACCGGGCGGCGCGGGTCCTGACCCGGATGCGGGAGTGGGCCGAGGGGCACGCCTGGATCGTCAACGAGATCGTGATCGCGTTCTTCGCGCTGCTGACCGTGCTGGACCTGGTCCGCTCGGGCTGAGCCGGGGCAGACACGTACGGGGGAACGGGGCGGAAATGAGAGCAACAACGGTTCACGTTCGTCTTACGGTGACGCCATGTTCGCTGTCGTCACCACGGTGATCCTCTACGTCTTCGGTTTCGTCTTCCTCTACGGCGTGATCCGGCTGGGTGTCCGGCACGCGATGGAGGATCTGGAACTACAACGGGCCAGGGCCCGACGCGAGCAGGAGCTGGCTGCCGCCAGGGACCGCTCCTTCCTGCGCGACAACGCTTTCCTCGCCGGCAGTTGAGCACCGGATCCGTCCGGCCCGGGCCGGTGGCGTCCCGAAACGGCACGGGAGCCGTCGGGCGTTTCAGCGTCGCGGATGCGAGGATCGCACCCGTGATGGGAACGCTGAAGACCGAACCCGCCCGCGCCCGCCTCGACCTGCTCGCCCCGCCGGTGGCGGAGGCCATCGCGCAGTGGCCCGCCGACGCGCCGGTCGACGTCAACGACGTGCT
Source organism: Micromonospora sp. DT231 (assembly GCF_049847025.1). Taxonomy (NCBI): domain Bacteria; kingdom Bacillati; phylum Actinomycetota; class Actinomycetes; order Micromonosporales; family Micromonosporaceae; genus Micromonospora; species Micromonospora sp. DT231. The sequence goes on from NZ_JBNCNO010000002.1 coordinate 247,476, forward strand.
GGTCGCCCCTATCGACGCCGAACTCGCCGACACCGCGGCGTTCTGTGCGGCGTACGAGGTGGGGTTGGACGTGTCGGCCAACTGTGTCGTGGTGGCCGGCAAGCGTGAGGGTGTGGTCCGCTACGCGGCCTGCATCGTCCTGGCCACCACCAGGGCCGACGTGAACGGGGTGGCCCGCCGGGCGCTGGACGTCCGCAAGGCGAGCTTCGCCCCGATGACCGACGCGGTCGAGTTGACCGGCATGGAGTACGGCGGCATCACCCCGATCGGGCTGCCGGCGCAGTGGCCGATCCTGGTGGACGCACGGGTCATCGCCGCCCCGCACGTGATCATCGGGTCCGGCGTACGGCACAGCAAGATCGCGCTGCCCGGGCCGGCGCTGGGCGCGTTGCCGGGCGCCCAGGTGGTGGAAGGGCTGGCCAGGCCAGCCTGAACAAACACCGGCATCGATGTTGTTGCACGTGAAACATCGTGATCATCGATGCCGGCTGCGCTGGCCTAGTGGGCTGCGGCCTCGCGTTGCTCGACCTCGCTGAGTGCGGCGAGCAGCGTCTGCACCTCCTGCGCACCGGAGACCGCGTACTTTCCGGCCAGGACGAAGGTCGGCACGCTGCTGATGCCCAGGCCCTGCGCCTCGGCCAGTTGGGCGGAGACGTCGGCGACGCGCTCGTCGGAGTCGAGGAACCGACGCGCGTCGGCGGCGTCCAGGCCGATCTCGCCGGCCAGGGTGGCCAGCGCCTCCCGCGACCCGACGTCGATGCCGTGGTTGAAGTGCGCCTGGTAGAGCGCCTCCACCATCTCGGCCGCCCGGCCCTGGTCCGTGGCCCAGGAGACCAGCCGGTGCGCGTCGAAGGTGTTGGCGATCACCGCGCGGTCGTAGTCCAGCCGCAGCCCGTCACCGGCCGCGACCTGGGTCACGTGGGCGACCATCTGCCGGGCGCGCTCCGGGCCGCCGAACTTTCCGGCCAGCGCCTCCACCAGGGGCAGCGGCTCGGCTACCGGCGACGGGTCGAGTTGGAACGGCCGGTAGCGGACCGTCACCTCGCCCGGATAGCTGGCGAGCGCCTCGTCCAGGCGGCGCTTGCCGATGTAGCACCACGGGCAGATGACGTCCGCGTAGATCTCGATCTCCATGATCGTTGGCAACCTCGCGGTCAGGCCAGTTGTTCCCGCACCTGACGCTTGAGTCGGCCCAGGATCGCCGTGCCGCCGCGGATCCGCAGTGGGCTGATCGCCTGCGCCAGGCCCATCCGCTGGTAGAGGTCGTCCGGCACGGCCAGCACCTCCTCCGGGCTCGCCAGGGCCAGCCCCTCGGCGAGGATCCCGGCGAACGCCCGGGTGGTCGGCGCCTCCGGCGGGCAGTCGAAGATCGTCGCCACGGTGCCCTCCGGGGTCACCTTGGCGCGCAGGAAGAACGATGTCTGGCACTCGGGCACCTGTTCCATGCCCTCGCGTTCGACGGTGCCCTCCGGCAGCACCGGAATGACGTCCGCGTACTCCAGGAGCATCTCCAGCACCAGGTCACGCGGCGCGGCGGCGAACTCGTCGACGATCTCGGCCAGTCGGGCCGGCATGTCAGCCATGCGTCGAGGCTACCGCCGGCCACCCGCGAACAGGCCGGCGGCACTTACCGTGCGGCCGGCCCGGCCCGTTCGTCACACCGTCGGCGACTGCTCGCTGATCTCGCTGAGCGCGCTCGTGGGGTCGAGCTGCATGGCCAGGTCGCCGAGCGAGACGATGCCGACAAGCTTGCGGTCGGTGTCACAGACCAGCACCCGGCGGATGCCCCGGTCCCGCATGAGCGCCGCCGCCTCACCCGCCGTGCAGTGCTGCTCGATCATGACCACCTCGCGGGTGACGATCGAGCCGATGGTGGTGGCCGCGGGGGAGCTGTTCTCCGCCACGGCCCGCACCACGATGTCCCGGTCGGTGAGCATGCCGGCGAGGCTTGCGCCGTCGGTGACCACCACGTCACCGATGTCCGCCTCCTTCATCACCCTGGCAGCCTCGTCCAGTGTGGTTTCGGCAGGCAGGTACACGACCTGTTTGGTCATCACGTCACTGACCCGGTAACCGGTCATGAGAGCCTCCGCAAACGTCTTCGGTCGATCCGACTGCACTACCCCGTGACGCGGCAGCTACACCAGGTTCCCACGTTCCTGGCGTACCTCGTGGACAAGTCGGTCCACCAGACCTTCCAGCGGCAGCTCGACGCGCCCGTCGCCGGCCCGCTCGCGCATCTCGACGTACCCCTCGGCGAGTCGGCGGCCGACCACGACGGCCCGGGGGATGCCGATCAGCTCCGCGTCGGTGAACTTGACCCCGGCCGAGACGTGCGTGCGGTCGTCGACGAGCACCCGCAGGCCGGCGGCGGCGAGGCGCCCGCCCAGCTCCAGCGCCGCGTCGAGCTGCGGGCCCTTGCCCGCCACCACCAGGTGTACGTCGCACGGCGCGATCGCCGCCGGCCAGACCAGTCCCCGGTCGTCGTGGTGCTGTTCGGCGATCGCCGCGACCGCCCGGGACACCCCGATGCCGTAGCAGCCCATCGTCGGCCGGACCGGCTTGCCGGCCGGCCCGAGCACGTCGACGGCGAACGCGTCGGTGTACCGGCGACCGAGCTGGAAGATGTGGCCGATCTCGATGCCCCGCCGGATCGTCAACTCGCCGTCGACGCAGTCGGGGCAGCTGTCCCCGGGGCGTACCTCGGCCGCCTCGATCGTCCCGTCGGGCGTGAAGTCCCGCCCGGAGACGACGTCGGTCGCGTGCCGGCCCGGCTCGTTCGCCCCGGTCAGCCACGCGGAACCGGGCACCACCCGGGGATCGACCAGGTAGCGGATGCCCAGCTTGTCGAGCACCTGCGGCCCGAGGTAGCCGCGGACCAGTTCCGGATGCTCGGCCCACTCGTCGAAGACGGCCACCTGGGCCGGCGCCAGCGCGGCGGTGACCCGCTTCAGGTCGACCTCCCGGTCCCCGGGCAGCCCGATCACCACCGGCTCGGCCCGGTCGGCACCCGGCTGCCGGACCGACAACACCACGTTCTTCAGGGTGTCGGCGGCGGTCCAGCCGTCCCGATCCCCCAACCGACGGGCGTTCGCCAACTCCACCAGGCTCGCGATCGTCGGGGTTTCCGGGGTGTCGTGCACCTCGACCGCCCGCTGGGTGCTCGGGTCGCCGGCGGCCGGCGCCCGGGTGACCACCGCCTCGGTGTTCGCCGCGTAGTCGCAGGCGGTGCAGCCCACGAACGTGTCCTCGCCGACCGGTGCCGTCGCCAGGAACTCCTCCGACGCGGAGCCACCCATCGCCCCGGACATCGCGTGCACCACCGTGTAGTCCAGGCCCAACCGGTCGAAGATCCGCTGGTACGCCGCGCGATGCCGGGCGTACGCGTCCCGCAGCCCCGCGTCGTCCAGGTCGAAGGAGTACGCGTCCTTCATCAGGAACTCCCGACCGCGCAGCAGCCCGGCCCGGGGCCGCGCCTCGTCGCGGAACTTCGTCTGCACCTGGAACAGCGTCACAGGGAAGTCCCGGTACGAGGTGAACACGTCCTTGACCAGCAGCGCCGCCATCTCCTCGTGGGTGGGCGCCAACAGGTGCTCGGCGCCGCGCCGGTCGGTGAGGGTGAAGATGTCGTCGCCGTACTCGGCCCAGCGGCCGCTCGTCCGGTAGGGGTCGGCCGGCAGCAGCGCCGGGAAGTGCACCTCCTGGTCGCCGATCGCGAACAACTCGCCACGCACCACGTCGGTGACCCGGTCCAGCACCAGCTTGCCCAGCGGCAGCCAGGTGTAGCCGCCCGGTGCGGCGCGGCGGATGTAACCGGCGCGCAGGAGAAGCCGGTGGCTCGGCACCTCCGCGTCGGCCGGGTCCTCGCGCAGGGTCCGGAGCAGCAGGGTCGACATGCGTAGCAGCATGCGCGCAGCGTAGAGGCGTGCCGAGCGCCCGAGCGACCCAATTCGTCAGGCGCGTCGTGAACACGGCGGGTGCGTGCCGGCAACCACTGTGGCCCGGGGCGACGTCTGGAGAGGCAGCACATCCCTCACGCACCACGACCCGAAGGATCGGCCCGTGTGGACCCTCTGCTGAGTGAGTTCGACTCGTTCATCCGTACCCGCACGCCAGCGTTGCTGCGTTCGGCCTACCTGCTCACCGGTGACCAGCACCTGGCGGAGGATCTCTTCCAGTCGGCGCTGGCCCGGACACACCGGTCCTGGAACCGGCTGCACCACAGCGGCAACGCCGAGGCGTACACCCGGAAGATCATGTACCACCTGCAGGTGTCCTGGTGGCGGCGCCGCCGGGTACCCGAGTCGATGCCGGGCGACCTGCCCGAGCCCCGCGGAGGCGACTCGGCCCCGGACCACGCGCAACAGACGAGTCTGCGGCTGACCCTCCGGTCGGCGCTGGCGAAGCTCTCCCCGAAGCAACGGGCCGTGCTGGTGCTGCGGTTCTTCGAGGACCGCACCGAGGCGGAGACCGCCGACCTGCTCGGCGTCACCGTCGGCACGGTGAAGAGCCAGACGGCCAAGTCGCTCGCCAAGTTACGCGCCGTCGCCCCCGACCTCGCCGAGCTGTACGTCCTGAAGGGGAGCACCCGATGAACGACGAGCGTCTCCGGCTCGACCTGACCGACCTGGCCGATGAGGTCACGGTCGTCGACCTGCGGGACCGGACCCTGCGTACGTCCCGTCGGCTCGGGATCCAGCGCGCCGTGGCCACGTCGGCCGCGGCGCTGGTGCTGGTCGCGGCGGCGGCCGGCACCGCGCTCGCCATCCGGCCCAACGGGTCTCCCGTGCCGCTCCCCGCCGACACCCCGTCGGTGACCGCGACGCCGTCGCCGTCGCCAACGCCCACCCCGTCGCCGTCCAACACCCCCAGCACCCCGCCCAGCGGCGGGTCCAGCGCGATCTCGCCGACGGTGGCGATCGGCAGGCTCTTCTACGGGCCCGCCGAGGTGACCGGCGCGAAGACCGCGAACCTGCGGTCCTGGCGCCCCGGCGACAACCCGGCCCAACTGCTGGCGCTGCCCGATCTCGCGTGGAAGGGCAACGTGAGCGTCTCGTCGGACGGCCGCCGAGTGGCCTGGGTGGACAGCGACGGCAGCAGCAACAACCTGTTCGTCGCGAACGCCGACGGCTCCGACCGGCGGAAGGTTCGCTCGGATGTCGACCCGTACTGCGTCACCACGGTCTGGTCGCCGGACGGGCGGCAACTGCTGTTCCGCGAGACGAAGCCGAACGCGGCGGGTGGACCCGGCCGGTACGGCGTGCTGGAGGCGCTCTCGACGGGGAAGGGCGTGCGCTGGTGGACCACCGAACCTGAGGCATGTCATGCCCTCTGGTCGGCGGACGGTCAGACCATCGCCCTGAACACCGACGCCGGCGTCGCGCTCTACGGCACGGACGGCACGACGAAGCGGGTCGTCCCCGGCTTCTCGCCGGACGGTTGGCGCAGCAACGACATCGCCAGCCTCTCCCCGGACGGCTCCCGCATCGCCCTGCTGCGGAAGAAGGCGGCTGGGGACGCCGGCGACGTCGCTCGCGACCTGCGGGTCAACGTGGTGCTGGACACCCGGACCGGGAAGGAGATCCGGCTGCCACTCGGCGGACGCGAGCTGCGGCAGGTCTACTTCCAGACCGACGGCTCGATGGTCGTACGGGTTCGGGACGGCAGCGGGCACGCCGTGCTGTTGGTCCACGCGAATGGCAGCAAGATCTCCGAGACCGCCGAGCCGGCGAGCCTGAAGGACATGCAGATCCTGGCCGTCGCGGGCTGACGCAGCGGCACGTACGAGGGCGGGCCACCTCCCGGGGTGGCCCGCCACCGGGCCCGGTTCACCGCGCGCCGGGGAGCCGGCCCTCACAGCGGACGTCCGGATCGACCACCGGCCGCCGGGGCATCATCCAGTTCAGTGCCGTCTCCTCCACCGGCCAACCACGCACCGAGACGAGGCTGTACGGCACCTCTGTCACCTGTGGGCAGAGGACCTGCGACTCGACCCAACCGTTCGGCAGGAACCGCACGCTGGCGGCCCGGTCCAGCACGATCGTCGACGTGTCGGTGACCGCGATGAGCGCGCCGAGCACCACCTCCGGGTCGGCGTCGGCAACCGGTGGCGGCCCGGTCCCGCTGCCCTCGGTCGGCGCGCCGTCACCCGTCGGGGGTGTCGCGGCCGGGGTCGTCCTGGCCGACTCCTTCGGCACCACCTCGATCGCGGCGGTGGGCAACAGCGGCACCCGGAGGAAGACCGCGCCCATCACCACCGGGAGCACGGCGGCGACCGTGAACGCCAGGCCGTGGGTGAGCGTCGGGGCGATCCAGCCGGGGATCGGGCCGGTGAGCAGCACGGTGGCGGCGGGTGGCACCGCCAGCAGCGCGGCGGTGGCCAGCTCACGATCCTGGTACGCGGTCCAGATCGCCGGCCCGAGCACGGTGTACGCCAGGATCGCCGCCGCCAGGGGCAGCGCCACACTCACCAGCAGCACCCGGGTCGGCTGGTCCGGGTGTAGATAGCGGGTGCGCAGCGCGAGCAGCCAGAGGGCGAGCATCAGCAGCGACGGCAGGAAGCGGAGCTGCCAGGTGAGCGCCCCCAGCGCGACCGCGGCGCTGATCACCCAGCCCGGGGTGCGTGCCGTACCGGAGGCCAGCAGTGACCGTTCCGGGTCGAACCGGTCCGGAGCGCTGAGCCGCAGCAGCCGACCGAGCACCCCGAAGGCGAGCACGACGACGGGGAACGCCCACACCAGGGCGATCAGCAGGGCGCTGAGCAGACCGAGCGGGCTCACGTACTGCACCAGCAGCAGCATCGTGGACATGTCCTGTTGGCTGAGCTGCCACAGTCGCAGCACCAGGAGCAGGACGGGGAAGGCGGGTAGGAGGGTCAGCAGCCACTGCTGCGCCTGCCGCGCCCCCGCCATCCGGCGCGGGCGACGGGTCTCGCCGAAACTGGTGACGACCCGGGGTACGCCGGGGGCGGTAGCGCGATCCTCTCCCACGGCCACTGTCGCACCTTCACCTTCCTCGCCTCGGGTTGCTGCTGTTCCGCGACCGGCTGCGGGAGGTTGTATCCCTGCTGCCACCGGAGGTTGGCGTTGTACGCGTTCTCCCAGGTCGAGTTCTCCTCGTCCAGGGCCGATTCGGAGAGCGCGAGGTCGACCAGGTCGAGCAGGGCCTCGTTGGGGCCGACGTTGATGCCCCACTTCTCCTGCGGCGACGAGCCGATGTCCCAGTGCCGGAGCGGTTTCGGGTTCTTGAGGGTCACCGGGAAACGTTGCCCGTCGTCGCCCGGCTGGTCGGCCGTGACGAAGCCGGCGAGGATCGCCGCGTCGGTGGTGACGGCCTGCACCTTGCCGTCGTACAGCTCCTGGACGCACTCGCTGATCCGGTTTCGGCCCACCGGCGTGGCGCCCGCCTCGCCGAGGCGCTGAATGGACGTCGAGGTGGTCAGCGAGCAGACCGTCCGCCCACGGAGATCCTCCAGGCTGCTCACCTGCCCCTCGAAGCTTTTCAGGGTGATCGCCGACTGCTCGGTGTGCAGGTACGCGGCGGAGAAGACCGCGCCCTCCTCCTTGCGCTTCTCGTTGATGCTGTACGAGGCGATGACCAGGTCGACGATGACGAACCCGTCGTTGTCCCGGGCCTGTCGACGGGCCCGGTCCTCGCTCTCGATCGGCAGGAAGCGCACCTGGGAGTGGTCGAAGCCGAGATAGCCCGCGATCATGTAGGCGATGTCGACGTCGAAGCCCTTCCAGACGTTGTTCGCGAGGTGCTGCGAGATGCCCGGTTGGTCGTCCTTCACCCCGATGACGAGTTGCTGTTTTCCCTTGAGGCCGGCCTTCTCCAGCAACTCGTCGCGGGTCGGCGGTCCCATCGCGAGGACGATCGGGACCAGGGCGGCGACCAGGACGGCCAGCACGACGATGAGCCCCACGAGTCGGATCTGACGGGTCCGTGCGCTGCGCGGCGAGGTGGTCGCCGCCGGGGTCGGCCCCGGCGGGCTCGGTTCGCTTGCCTGGCTCAACTAGGCCCTCCCCGCTGCTCGGACCGGTGATCGGCCCCCCATTGTGAGGCCTGGGCGCGAGCCACGACACTCCGCCACAAGCCGGATTGGCGACAGTTGCACCCGATCGATCCCTGTTCCCGGGGCCGGACGGATCCGGCGGCCGCATGACCTCCGCCACGTCGCCCGATCGGGGCACTGCCCGCCGCGCCTCCGGTGAAAGACTGGTCGCCGCAGGCAACGAGTGGTGTGAGGGGGCGCGGGTGCGCTGGCGCAGTTTTGTCGCGGTCGGGGACAGTTTCACCGAAGGCATGGATGACGCGTACCCGGACGGCACCTACCGGGGCTGGGCGGACCTGGTGGCGACCCGGCTCGCCGCCGAGGCGGGACCCGACTTCCGGTACGCGAACCTGGCCATCCGGGGTCGGCTCTTCCCCAGCGTGGTGGCCGAGCAGGTGCCGTCGGCGGTGGCCATGAAGCCGGATCTGATCAGCTTCGCGGCCGGCGGCAACGACGTGCTGCGCCGCACCTTCGACCCGGACGCGCTGGTGTCCCGCTTCGACGAGGTGGTCCGGCAGTTGCGTTCGGGCGGCGCGGACGTGCTGCTCTTCCGGTTCGCCGACGTGATGGCCCGGCTGCCCGGCCAGCGCCTCGTCGCCCCCCGGGTGCAGTTGCTCAACCAGGCCGTCGGCGAGACCGCCGAGCGGCACGGCGCCATCATGGTCGACCTGTACGCCGACGACACCTTCCTCAACCCGATGCTGTGGAGCACCGACCGGTTGCACCTCTCCCTGGCCGGCCACCGGCGGGTCGCGGGGCAGGTGTTGAACGCGCTCGGGGTCGACTGCGACGAGGAGTGGCTGCTGGTCCCGCCGCACCCGGCGCCGTCGCCGTGGTTGGCTGCCCGTGCCGCCGACGTGCGGTGGGCCGGTCAGCACCTCGCGCCCTGGCTGAAGCGACGGCTGACCGGCCGGTCGTCAGGTGACAGGCTGACGGCGAAGCGCCCGTCGCTCGGGCCGATCGTCGACTGAACGTGCGTACGCTGCACACCGCGCCACTGCTGCGGCGCACCCCTGGCGGTGAGCCGGTGTCGGAGCACGCCGTGCTGGTCGGCGGTGACCGCATCGAGGCCGTCGGCCCGCTGGCCGAGCTGAGCGCGGCGTACGCGGGTGTGCGGGTTCGCGCGTGGCCCGGCACGCTGGGGCCGGGCCTGCTGCACGACGGTCCGTTGCCGACGGCGCCCACCCCGCGCGAGCGGGTGCACGCGTTGTTGCGGAACGGGGTGACGGCGGTGCTGGCGGAGCACCTGACCGACCCGGGGGTGCGGGCCGCCGTCGACCGGGGAGACCTGCTGGTGCTGCCCGCTGCCGTGTCGCCGACGCTGCGGCTGGGCGAGCGCGCCGACCTCGCGGTTCATGACCCCGACGGTGTCTGCCTGGTGACCGTGGTCGCCGGCCGGATCGCGCACCGCCGCGCCTGAGGGCGTCTCGCGTGCGCTGCGTCGCACCCCGATGGCCGTTCACCGGCCCGGGTGACGGCGTAGTTTGGGGATCATGTCTGTGCCGAACGATCCTGATCCCCGCCTTCAGTCGTACGCGGATCCGCAACGGCTGGTCACCACCGAGTGGCTGGCCGAGCACCTGGGCGACGAGGGCCTCGTGGTTGTCGAGTCCGACGAGGACGTGCTGCTCTACGAATCGGGTCACATTCCCGGTGCCGTCAAGGTCGACTGGCACCTGGACCTGAACGACCAGGTGACCCGCGACTATCTGGATGCCGAGCGTTTCGCCGAGTTGTGCGCCGCGAAGGGCATCGGTCGGGGTGACACGGTCGTCTTCTACGGCGACAACTTCAACTGGTGGGCCGCGTACGCCCTCTGGGTTTTCTCGCTCTTCGGCCACGCCGACGTGCGGCTGCTCGACGGCGGCCGGCAGAAGTGGATCGCCGAGGGGCGCGAGGTGACCCGCGACAAGCCGGCTCGTCCGCGCGCCGACTACCCGGTGCCGCTGCGCGACGACGCGCCGCTGCGGGCCTACCGTGAGCAGGTCATGGCGCACATCGCCGCCGGTCGGCCGCTCGTCGACGTCCGGTCGCCGGGTGAGTACACGGGCGAGACGCTGCACATGCCGGACTACCCGCAGGAGGGCGCGCTGCGCGGCGGCCACATCCCGGGCGCGGTCAGCAAGCCGTGGAAGTCCGCCGCCAACGAGGACGGCACGTTCAAGTCCGCCGACGAGCTGAAGGCGATCTACGCCGACCAGCTCGGGCTCAGCCCGGACGACGACGTGATCGCGTACTGCCGGATCGGCGAGCGGTCCAGCCACACCTGGTTCGTGCTGCGGCACCTGCTGGGCTACCCGCAGGTGCGTAACTACGACGGCTCGTGGACCGAGTGGGGCAACCTGGTCCGGGCGCCCGTCGTCAAGGGCGACCAGCCCGGTGGCCTCGCCGCCTGAGCGACGCCGGCCTGTCGGCCGCCGGAGCGGCCGGTGGTGTGGACCGCCCCCGCGCGATGCCCTTTCGCGCGGGGGCGGTCGTTCAACCGGCGACTGCGATCACGCCACGCAGGTCGCGGATGATGCCGGTGACCTCGCCGGTCTCCGGGTTCCAGCGGGCCAGCGCGGCCGGTTCCAACCGGAGCAGCACCGCACCCATGTTGTCCCAGCCGAGCACCTCGCAGCAGCCCTTACCGCGCTCCCGGCCCAGGTCGAGCAGGTGGGACACGGCACCGGTCCGGGCGTCCAGCACCGCCGCCCCCTCCGCGCCGTCGATCTCGTCGCTGGTGATCCACGCGGCGCTGGCCAGCCGCCCGCCGTGCAGCCAGCCCTGGCCGTAGAACTCGTTGATCGCATACGGCGAGGGCAGTCCGTCGCCGGTGATCCGCTCTTCGGAACGGACGGTTGCCTCGCGGGCGGTGCGGCTGCGCAGTGTCAGGCCATCCCGTTCGCCGATCAACTCGACGAGCGGCGCCTCGCGGCCGGCCTCCGGGTCGGGTGCGGCCAGGACCCAGGTCGACACGTCGATCCTGCTCGCCGCCCAGGTGACCCGGTCCACCGCGTACGTCCGGTCGTCGCCCCCGACCAGCACCCGGTCGTTTGCCCAGATGACCAGCTCCAGATAGCCGTCGAGGGGAATCCGGCGCACCTGCGCGGTGGTGAGGTCGACGACGACCAGTTCCTTGGTCTGCGCGAACGCCGCCGACTTGCCGTCCGGCGACAGCACGCCCGGCTTCACGGCGAGTGCCTCGTTGTAGCCCGCATCCCGGGTGGGTTGCAGCGTCACCACGTCGAGGCTGCGTACCACGCCGTCGTTGCCGAGCACCCGCACCGGGCCGTCCGCGCGATTTTCCTCGTCCGTGGGCTGGAACAGCGCCAGCGCCCGCTGGACCGGTCGCTCGGAGAGCGGCACGGTCGCCGGGCCGCCGAGCCGGGCCAGCGGATCGGGTGGGAAGGTCAGCTCGGCGGGCGGGTGCTGCACGGGATCGGCGTGCGTGGGGACGGCGGTCGGAGTCGGCGCCACCGAGTGGTTCGGTGGTGGGTCGGTTGGCCGCAGGACCGCCACCGTGCCACCGCCGACAAGTGTCACGGCCAGGGCGACCACGACGACGACCCGTCGGGTACGCCGCTTGCGCCGGGCCCGGTCCCAACTGGCCACTGCCGGCTGGCTGGGCAGCACGTCCTCGACGGTGATGGTCAGCAACCGGCGCAGGTCCTGCTCGTTCACGGGTTCACCTCCATGCCGGCGGCCAGATCGGCCGAGCCCTGCCGTGGCCGGGCGTCCCGGGCGAGGTCAGGGGCGACCTCGCGGAGGCGGCGTAGCGCCGCGTGACACTGGCTCTTCACGGTGCCGACGGTCACCCCGAGCGCCTCGGCGGTGGCGACCTCGGTCAGGTCTTCGTAGTAGCGCAACACCAGGACGGCCCGCTGCCGGGGCGGCAGCAGGCTCAGTGCGTCGTGCATGGTCAGCCGCAGCGCGCCGTCCCGGTCGTGGGTCGCCCGGTCCGGTGGTGTGGCGCTCAGCCACTCCCGCCGTCGCCGTCGCCACCACGACACCGCGTCCCGGTAGAGGATGGCCCGCACGTACGCGGAGGGGTCGCCGTCGCGGACCGACGCCCAGCGCAGCGCCAGCTTGAGCAGGGCGTCCTGGAGCAGATCCTCGGCCTGGTGCTGGTTGCCGCAGATCAGATAGGCCGCACGGAGCAGCCGGTGTTGGTGGTTCTCCACGAAGGCGAGGTAGCCGTCCCGGCCGTCGTGTCCCGTCGGTGCCATCCGCCCCCTCCCGGCCGCCGCGTTACGCGTCACCTGCCAGACGCACGGCGAGGGGTAAAAGGTTGGGTCAGTTTTCCGGATTCCCGGTCAGGTAGCGCTGCAGGGTCGGCGCGATCCAGGCGACCAGCTCCTCGGCTGGCAGATCCACAACCGGTGGCAGGCGGACGATGTATCGGGTGAAGGCCAGACCGAGGATCTGACTGGCCACCAGACCGGCGCGGCGGGCTGTCGTCGCCGGGTCGGTGCCGAACGTGGCCACGGCGGCGGTGAGCTGGTCGGCGAAGATGCCGCGCATGCGCTCGGCGGCGCCCGGATTGGTGCTGGCGGCCCGGAGCAGCGCCACGAGCGTCTCGTCGCCCTCCCATCGGCTGAGGAAGTGCCGGATCAGCACCTCGCCGAGGTGGGCGGGCGGCACCGGGGCCAGATCGGGCAGGCGGAGGTCGAACTCGGCGGCCGCCGCGAAGAGCCCTTCCTTGCTGCCGTAGTAGCGCATCACCATCGACGGGTCGATCTGGGCGTCGGCGGCGATGGCCCGGATCGTGGCGCGCTCGTAACCGTCCGCCGCGAAGCGTTCCCGGGCCGCTCGCAGGATCGCCGCCCGGGTGGCGTCGGAGCGACGGCTGTGGGTCGGTTGGGCGGACGCGGTCATGGCGACGACCGTATGCCAACAACTGTTGACACACAATCAGCAGCGCCCTAGCGTTGCCAACACCTGTTTGCCAACAAGTGTTGGCAATGGCTTCTCCGGAGGTGGCCATGCTGCCCGTGAGCACCGACGTGCTGGTGGTGGGCGCCGGCCCCACCGGTCTCGCCACCGCGCTGACGCTCGCCCGACGCGGGATCGAGGTGACCGTGCTGGACCAACTGGCCGCGCCGCCGACGACCTCCCGCGCGGCGGTCGTGCACGCGTACACCCTGGAGGTGCTGGACCGGATCGGCGCGGCGGCGCCGCTCGTCGCCCAGGGGATGCGGTCGCCGCGCTTCACCGTGCGCGACCGGGACCGGGTGTTGCTGACGGTGCCGTTCCACGAGTTGCCGTCCCGCTTCCCCTACGCGCTGCTGATCTCGCAGTCGGTCACCGAGGCGGTCCTCACCGCACAGTTGGCAGCCCACGGCGTCCGGGTCCGACGGCCGTCCCGGCTGACCGGCCTGAGTACGACCGGCGGCGGCGTGCTCGCGCGGGTCGACGGGGCAGAGGTGCGCGCCCGGTACGTGGCCGGTGCCGACGGCCTGCACAGCACCGTCCGGCAGGCAGCCGGCATCGGCTTCACCGGCCCCCGCGACGAGGAGTCCTTCGTGCTCGCCGACGTACGGGTGGACAGCGCCCTGCCCGGCGACGAGGTGGCGCTCTTCCTCGCCCGGTCCGGTCCGCTGATCTGGGCCCCGCTGCCGGGCGGGGTGGTCCGGCTGGTGGCCGCGGTGGCGAGCGCTCCGCCGGATCCGGCTGCGGCGTACCTCCAGGCGCTGCTCGACGAGCGCGGTCCGGCGCGACGACCCGACCGGGTGACCGAGGTCCTCTGGGGCTCCCGGTTCCGGGTGCACCACCTGATCGCCGACACCTTCCGGGCCGGGCCGGTGCTGCTGGCCGGGGACGCCGGGCACGTACACAGCCCGGCCGGCGGTCAGGGCATGAACCTCGGCATCTGCGACGCGGTCGCCCTCGGCACCGCCGTGGCGGACGTGCTCGACGGAGGCCCGGAGTCGCTGCTCGACGACTACAGCGCCGGGCAGCGGCCGATGGCCGAGGACGTGCTGAGTTTCGCCGCCGGGCTGACCCGGCTGGCGACCGTCCCCCCGGCCCACCGACCCGCCCGGGACGTGCTGATCCGGCTGCTCGGCGCACTGCCGCCGGCCCGCCGGAAGGTCGCGCTACGCCTGTCCGGGTTGTCCCACCGGCAGCCGGCGTCAGGCTAGGCAACCCCGCTCTGGTCCGGCACGCCGGTCCCGACCGGCCGCAGTGTCCGCCACGCGGCCACTGTGACAAGCGCGAACGTGCCTGCCGCCGCGCCCGCCACCGGCACCGTGCCGTACGCCGCGGCGGCCAGGCCGGCGAGCACCGCCCCGACCGGTGCGGTGAGCAGACCCACCATCCGCTGCGCCGCACCGACCCGGCCGAGCAGCCCGGCCGGCACGTGCCGCTGCCCGTACGACGCGCACAGGCTGTTCCACACCACGGTCCCGGCGGCGAAGACGGCCATCGCGAGGCCACCCGGCACCGGATCGCGGGCCAGCGCGAACCCGGTCAGCGCCACGGTCTCCACGGCGAGCACGGCGCGCAGCGCCGGCAGCGTGCCGACCCGGGCGGCGAGCCGGCCGGCACCGAGCGCCCCCGCCACACCGCCGACGATGGCGGCCGCGGCGAACAGCCCGTACCCGGCGGGCGGCACCCGCAGCACGTCGAGCGCGTAGAGCACCTGCACCGCCATGATCCCGCTGATCGCCAGGTTGCTGGCGGCGGCGAGCAGGGTGACCCGCCACAGTGTCCGGTGGCCGCGTAGCCACCGCACCCCCTCGGCGATCTCGCCCCACACCGACCCGCGTCGTCCGTGCGCGACCGGGGCCGGAGTCGCAACCGGTGCCAGGGCCAGCACGAGCAGGGCGGCGGCGGCGAAGGTGACGGCGTCGAGAGCGAACGGCAGGGCCGGGGCGACGGCGAAGAGGAGACCGGCGGCGGGTGCGCCGAGGAAGCCGCCGGCCACCGCGGCCCCCGCCTGCAGTCGACCGTTCGCCCGAGGCAGCGCGTCCGGGGGCACCAGCGCCGGAAGCAGGGCGAACGACGCCGAGTCGAAGAGCGTGCCCAACGCGGCGAGGAGGAACGCGGCCAGCAGCAGCACCGCGACACCGATCCGGTCGAGGGCGACCGCGACGGCCAGCGCCGCCACCACGGTGGCGCGTACGCCGTCGACCAGGGACATCGTCCGACGTCGGTCCCAGCGGTCCGCGTACACGCCGCCGAGCAGGCCGAAGAGCAGTGGCGGGAGCTGACCAGCCACGACGACCGCCGCGATGATCCGGGGGTCGCGGGTCACCGTCGCGGCCAGCAGGGCCAACGCCGGCGTACGCAGCGCGTCCCCGAACCTCGACGAGACGGCGGCGGACCAGAGCAGCCGGAAATCTCGGCCGAGCGGAGGGGAGGTCATCCGGTGACCGTGCGGGTTCGACCGGGTCGAGGGTCAAGCCGCTGTCCTCCATCGCAGGCAGTTCGCGGTCTAGGCTTGCCCGGTGACGGTGGAGCAGCAGGCACGGGGTGCGGCGGGTACGGGCCGGCGCAGGTCCCGCAAGGACGAGATTCTGGAGATCGCGGTTGGTCTGTTCGCCGCCCGCGGCTACCACGGTGTGTCGATGGACGACATCGGCGCGGCCGCTGGGGTCACCGGTCCGGCGCTCTACCACCACTTTGCCGGCAAGGAGGCGATGCTGGCTGCCGCGCTCATTCCGGTGAGTGAGGGTCTGCTGGCCGGCGGTCGGGAACGCGCGGTCGGGCACCCGGACGATCCCCGCGAGGTGCTGGAGTCCCTTATCGACTTCCATGTCGAGTTCGCGCTGGCCAACCCGGCGGTGATCGCGCTGCACCTGCACGAGCTGGACCGCCTGCCGGAGGAGCCGCGGCGGCGCATCCGCCGGCTGCAACGGCTCTACGTCGAGGAGTGGGTGACGGTGCTCACCGCACTGCACCCGGGCATGCCCGACGGTGAGGCGCGGGTGATCGCGCACGCCGCGTTCGGTCTGATGAACTCGACCCCGTTCCTCGGTGGTGAGGTGGATCGGCGGCGTCGCGCCGAGCTGCTGCGTGGGGCGGCCCTGGCCGCGCTGCTCGCCTGAGTCGACTCGTCAGAAGCCGGCCGGTCATGATTCCCTGACATCGTCCCAACATCCGGACGCCGGGAGGAATCATGATCGAGTCACTGTTGGTCGCCAATCGGGGCGAGATCGCCCGCCGGATCATCCGTACCGCCAAGCGGCTCGGCATCCGCGCGATCGCTGTGTACTCGGAGGCCGACGCCGACCTGCCGTTCGTCGCCGAGGCCGACGAGGCGGTCCTGATCGGCCCGCCGGCCCCGGCGCAGAGCTACCGCAACACCGAGGCGATCCTCGCCGCCGCCACGTCGACAGGCGCGCAGGCCATCCACCCCGGGTACGGCTTCCTGTCGGAGAACGCCGAGTTCGCCCGTACCGTCGAGGCCAGCGGCCTGATCTGGGTCGGGCCCGGCGCGGACGCGATCACCGCGATGGGCGACAAGATCAACGCTCGGAACCTGATGGCGGCGGCCGGCGTTCCGGTCGCGCCCGGCACCACCGACCCGGCCGCCGACCTGGACGCGGCGGTGACGGCCGCCGCCGAGATCGGCTACCCGGTGATGGTCAAGGCCGCGGCCGGTGGCGGCGGCATGGGCATGGGCGTGGCCGTCGACGAGGCGGCGCTGCGCACCGAGTACGACAAGGTGCGCGCGTTCGCCGAGCGGATGTTCGGTGACGGCTCGGTGCTGATCGAGCGGTTCTTCCCCCGGGTGCGGCACGTCGAGGTGCAGATCCTCGGCCTGGCCGACGGTCGGGTGGTGGCGCTCGGCGAGCGGGAGTGCTCGGTGCAGCGGCGTAACCAGAAGCTGGTCGAGGAGTCCCCGTCCCCGGCGGTCTCGCCGGAGCTGCGGTCCCGCCTCCTGGCGGCGGCGGTGCGCGCGGGTGAGGCGGTCGGCTACCGCAACGCCGGCACGGTGGAGTGCCTGCTCGACCCGGCCACCGGCGACTTCTTCTTCCTGGAGATGAACACACGCCTTCAGGTGGAGCACCCGGTGACCGAGTACGTGTACGGCGTCGACCTGGTCGAGGAGCAGTTGCGGGTGGCGTCCGGGCTGGCCCCGACGTTCGACCCGGACGCGCTGACCTCGCGGGGCCATGCCATCGAGATGCGGGTCAACGCCGAGGACCCGAAGCGCTTCCTGCCCGGTCCAGGTGTGATCAGGACCTGGGTGGAGCCGGCGGGTGACGGTGTCCGGGTGGACTCCGGCTACACCGAGGGCAACACGGTCACCCCGTTCTACGACAGCCTGCTGGCCAAGCTGATCATCACCGGCGCCACCCGGGCGGAGGTGCTGGAACGCGCGAAGGTCGCGGTGGCCGCCTTCCAGATCGCCGGCCCGAAGAACAACCTCCCCTTCTTCACCGAACTGCTCGACAACGAGGAGTTCCTCTCCGGCGCCTACGACACGGCCATCGTCTCCCGCATGCGCTGACCCCCGACCCCGTTGATCAAGAGTGAGGTGACCCCGTGACGGATCTGCCGGGTTTCGTTTCCATTCGTGAGGTTGGGCCACGGGACGGGTTGCAGAACGAGGACCCGATCCCGACCGACGCCAAGGTGCGGCTGCTCGACGCCCTCTCCGGCACCGGGGTGCGCCGGATCGAGGCGGTGTCGTTCGTGCACCCGAGGGCGATTCCGCAGATGGCCGACGCCGACGAGGTGTGGCAGCGGGCGGTGCGGGCCGACGGCGTGCGCTACTCGGCGCTGGTGCCGAACACCCGGGGCGCCCAGCGCGCCCTCGCGGCCGGCTTCACCGAGATCGAGGT
The DNA here is from genome assembly GCF_049847025.1 of Micromonospora sp. DT231. NCBI lineage: Bacteria > Bacillati > Actinomycetota > Actinomycetes > Micromonosporales > Micromonosporaceae > Micromonospora > Micromonospora sp. DT231. The sequence goes on from NZ_JBNCNO010000002.1 coordinate 265,302, forward strand.
GGTGGTCTCGGCCAGCGACACGCACAACCGACGCAACGTCAACCGGTCCACCGACGAGTCGCTCGACGACATCGCCGAGCTGATCGACCTGCTGCACGCCGCCTCGGCGCGGGTCGAGGTGATCGTCGCGACGAGCTTCGGCTGCCCGTACGAGGGGGACATCGACCCGCTGCGGGTGGCCGGCATCGTGGACCGGGTGGTCCGTGACGGCGCGGACCGGGTCGCGTTCGGCGACACCACCGGAATGGGCACCCCACGCCGGGTCCGGGAGCTGCTGACCGCGGTACGCGACCGCAACGCGCACGTGCCGGTGCTGCTGCACTTCCACAACACCCGGGGTACGGCGCTGGCCAACCTGTTGACCGCGCTGGAGCTGGGGGTCACCGAGTTCGACGCCAGCGTCGGTGGTCTGGGCGGTTGCCCGTACGCGCCGGGGGCGAGCGGCAACCTGGCCACCGAGGAGGCCGTGCACATGCTGCATGACATGGGCATCGACACCGGCATCGATCTGCCGGCGCTGATCGAGGCGGCGGAGTTGGCCGAGGAGTTGCTCGGCAAGAAGCTGCCGTCCGGTGTGCTGCGGGCCGGTCCGCGTACCCGGCTGACGCCGCTGCCGAGCTGAGGACGCGACGAAGGGGCCGGCGCGGGCGCCGGCCCCTTCCACCTGCCGAGTCGGTCAGCTCACCGGAGCGACCACGCTCGGCCAGCTGTCCCGGAAGACGTTCGCGTTACGGTCGGTGGCGCTGAACGTGCCGGCGAAGAGGCTGGTCACCCGGTTCGCCTCGGCGGTGCTCGGGTACGGGTTGGTGCAGCCGGTGCCGGCGCTGCCGCCGGACATCAGGATCGCGCAGTTGCCGTTGTAGTTGTCCGGCAGGCCGAGGATGTGCCCGATCTCGTGGGTCATGATCCGCAGCACGCTATACTGCGCCGCCTGCTGGGTGTCGATGTAGACCCGGCCGTTGCCGAGGCTGGTCCGCACGGCGTAGGAACCGCCGCCGGTGATCCGGTAGATCCGCAGGTTGGAGCCGCAGTTCGCGGAGAGCGTCAGGTTCGACGTGGCGTTGTTCCAGATCGAGGCGGACTGGTTGGCGACGCTGGCGTAGCTTCCCGCCTGGCTGGTGTTGTAGCAGATGGTCATGGCGGCGGACGCGGGTGCGGGGTTGGCGACCGTGACGCCGACGGTTGCGAGTGCCGTCGCGAGGAACGCGACCGCGAGCCGATTGAGTCGTGAGGTCATCGCTGACTCCAATCCGGGAGGAGGGGTGCCAGGAGCCTAGCGATAAGGATTCATGTTATTCAATGTCTTGTGTTGGGCCTCGCCGGTCTGATTCGCTCATGGGTCGCGGGTGGTCGCGCCGATGCGCTAGCCTAACGATCGTTCAGGTCAGGATGGCGAGGGAGTCGGCGTGACGCTCGACGGTGAGGCACTGGAGCAGCTGCGCAAGCGGGCCCGGTCCGGCGGCGCGGACAAGTACCACGCGGCCAACGCCGCCAAGGGCAAGCTCTTCGCCCGCGAGCGGGTCGCGCTCCTGGTCGACGAGGGCTCGTTCGTCGAGGACGGCCTCTACGCCAACGCGCTCGCCGACGGGCTGCCCGCCGACGGCGTGGTCACCGGCACCGCCACCATCGACGGTCGGCAGGTCTGCCTGATGGCCAACGACTCCACGGTCAAGGCCGGCAGTTGGGGCGCCCGCACCGTCGAGAAGATCATCCGCATCATCGAGCGCGCGTACGGCGCCGGCGTGCCGATGGTCTACCTGGTCGACTCGGCCGGCGCGCGGATCACCGACCAGGTCGACCTCTTCCCCGGCCGCCGCGGCGCCGGCAAGATCTTCTGGAACCAGGTCCGCGCCTCCGGCTCGATCCCGCAGGTCTGCGCGCTGTTCGGCCCGAGTGCCGCCGGTGGGGCGTACATCCCGGCGTTCTGCGACGTGGTCGCCCTGGTCGACGGCAACGCCAGCATGTACCTCGGCTCCGACCGGATGGTCGAGATGGTCACCGGGGAGAAGACCACCCTGGAGGCGATGGGCGGGGCCAAGGTGCACACCGCCGAGTCCGGCGTGGGGCACTTCCTCTGCAAGACCGAGGCCGACGCGCTGGACGTGGTCAAGACCTACCTGTCGTACCTGCCGGCGAACTGGACGCAGGCGCCGCCGGCCGCGCCGGCGGTCGCCGCGCCCGCGAAGGCCGACCTGGCCGCGCTGGTGCCGGCGAGCGAACGGCAGGCGTTCGACATGCGGCGGTACGTCAAGGGCCTGCTCGACGAGGGTTCGTTCTTCGAGATCCAGGCGCTCTGGGCGAAGGAGCTGACCATCGGCTTCGGTCGTCTCGACGGTCAGGTCGTCGGCGTGCTGGGCAACAACTCGATGTTCAAGGGCGGCGTGCTCTTCGTCGACTCGGCCGACAAGGCGACCCGGTTCGTGCAGCTCTGCGACGCGTTCAACGTGCCGCTGCTGTTCCTCAGCGACGTACCCGGCTTCATGGTCGGCAGTGTGGTGGAGAAGCAGGGCATCATCCGGCACGGCGCCAAGATGATCACCGCGATCTCCGAGGCGACGGTGCCGAAGATCTGCGTGGTGGTCCGCAAGGCGTACGGCGCCGGCCTCTACGCGATGGCCGGCCCCGGGTTCGAGCCGGACGCCACGATCGCGCTGCCGAGCGCGAAGATCGCGGTCATGGGCGCCGAGGCCGCCGTGAACGCGGTCTACGCCAACAAGATCGCGGCAATCGAGGACGAGGCCGAACGAGCCGCCTTCGTGGCCGCCAAGCGGGCCGAGTACGAGCAGGACATCGACGTTGTCCGGCTGGCCAGCGAGCTGGTCGTGGACGCCATCGTCGAACCGCACGACCTGCGTACCGAGTTGGTCCGTCGCTTCGCGGCCGCGCGGACGAAGGATCGGCACTTCTCCCGCCGTCGGCACGGCGTCACCCCGGTCTGATCCTCGGCCCAGGCCCCACCGCGACCCGTCCCGGCGTCACGAGCGCCCGACGGACCGTCCTTACAGGAGGATGAGATGGACTTCCGGCTCACCGACGATCAAGCGGCGCTGCGGGAGAGCGTGCGGGACTTCGCGCGCCAGGTGGTCGCCCCGGTCATCGCCGAGCACTACGAGCAGCACACCTTCCCGTACGAGGTGATCCGCCAGATGGGCAAGATGGGCCTGTTCGGCCTGCCCTTCGACGAGGAGCACGGCGGCATGGGCGGCGACTACTTCGCGCTCTGCCTGGCCCTGGAGGAGTTGGCCCGGGTCGACTCCAGCGTGGCCATCACGCTGGAGGCGGCGGTCTCACTGGGCGCGATGCCGATCTACCGGTTCGGCACGGCGGAGCAGAAGGCGACGTGGCTGCCCAGGTTGCTCAGCGGCGAGGCGCTGGCCGGGTTCGGTCTCACCGAACCGGGCACCGGCTCGGACGCCGCCGGCACCCAGACGCGGGCGGTGCTCGACGGGGACGAGTGGGTGATCAACGGGTCGAAAGCGTTCATCACCAACTCGGGGACCGACATCACGGCCATGGTGACCGTCACGGCGGTGACCGGCACGAACCCGGACGGCTCCAAGGAGCTGTCGACGATCATCGTGCCGACCGGCACGCCCGGATTCACCGTGGCGCCCGGCTACTCCAAGGTGGGGTGGACCGCCTCGGACACGCACGAGCTGACGTTCGACGACTGCCGGGTGCCGGCGGCCAACCTGCTCGGCGAGCGGGGCCGGGGATTCGCGCAGTTCCTGCGGATCCTCGACGAGGGCCGGATCGCCATCGCCGCCCTGGCGGTCGGCCTCGCCCAGGGCTGCGTCGACGAGTCGATCAAGTACGCGAAGGAGCGGCACGCGTTCGGTCGGTCGATCGGCGCCAACCAGGCCATCCAGTTCAAGATCGCCGACATGGAGCTGAAGGCGCACACCGCCCGACTTGCCTACTACGACGCCGCCGCCCGGATGCTCGCCGGCGAGCCGTTCAAGCGCCAGGCCGCCATCGCCAAACTGCACGCCAGCACGATCGCGGTGGACAACGCCCGGGAGGCCACCCAGATCCACGGCGGGTACGGATTCATGAACGAGTACCCGGTGGCCCGCTTCTGGCGCGACTCCAAGATTCTGGAGATCGGCGAGGGCACGAGCGAGGTGCAACGCATGATCATCGCTCGCGATCTGGGTCTCTGAAGGTCCGCCGCGGAGGGCCTACCGGTCGGTCTCGCAGGGCTGTCCGTAGGGCTGTCGGATTATCGGCGAACGGGCGTCGGTAGCCCGACGTTCGGCTGCCGACGGTCGTAGTCCATCCGTACTCTTCGTGGCCATGACTCCGGATCATGATCGGTCGCGGAGCCCGGCTGGTCGTACCTCCCTGCCGGAGCTGCTCCGCGGGCATCGACGTGCCGCCGGCCTGACCCAGGCCGAGCTGGCGTCCCGTGCCGGGGTGGGTGTGCGGACGGTGCGTGACCTGGAGCGGGGCCGTTCGGTCCGGCCGCAACGCACCACCGTCGAGTTGCTCGCCACGGCGTTGGCGCTGACCGGCGCCAGCCGGGCGGCGTTCCTGGCCGCCGCCCGCGGCCCCTCCGGCGCTGACTCACCCCGGCCGGACACCACCCCGCCCGCGCTCGGGATCGGTGACCAGACGACAGCGCTCGCGGCGGCCACCAACCCGCCGGTCACACTTCCGCCGCCGGTCGCGCTCGTCGGCCGGGAACGCGACCTCACCGAGCTGGCCGAGATGCTGACCGCAAAGCGTGGGCCTCGGCTGGTGAGCCTCGTCGGGTTGGCCGGCGTCGGCAAGACCGCGCTGGCGACGGCGGTGGCACACCTGGTGGCCGTCGCCCACCCGGGCGGTGTGGCCGGAGTCCTTGTGGCGGAGGGCGCGGACGGGCCGGACGTGTTCGCCGCCTCGATGGCCGGACTGAGCGCGGCCCGGCTGCCGGAACTCGTGGCCCGGCTCGCCGGACGGCCGGCGCTGCTGGTGCTGGACGCGGTGGAGCACGCGCCGGGTCCGGCCGCCACGACGCTGCACCGGCTGCTCGGTGCCGTGCCCTCGTTGCGGGTGCTGGTCACCGGTCGGCACCCGGTCGGACTGTCCGGCGAGAGGGTCTGGCCGGTCGCGCCGCTCGACGTGCCGCCACCGGGCGCCGAACGCGCGGGAGCGGCCACGCTCGAATCGTGGCCGGCGGTCGCGTTGTTCACCTCCCGACTGGCTCAGGTCCGCCGGGAGCCGCCCACCCCCGACGAGCTGCCCGCGCTCGTCGCGCTGGTTCGCAGGCTGGGAGGGCTGCCGCTGGCCATCGAGCTGATGGCCGCCCGGGGCCGACTGCTCGACCTCACCGAACTGCTCGACAGGTACGGCGACCGCGTGCTCGACCTCGCCACTCCCGCCGATCCGGCGGCCCGGCCCGGCTGGGACGCCCCGGACGCGCGTACCCGTCATGCCAGCGAGTCGGACCCCGCCTCGGCGGCGGTGTCGGTCACCCTGCGGGACGCGGTGGCGACCAGCTACCGGTTGCTGGCACCCGACGAGCGGGCAGCGCTGCGGCAGCTCGCCGTGTTCGGCGACCGCTGGTCGGTGGAGTTGGCCGAGGAGATGCTCGGCGACAAGGCCGACCGGGACGGCACGGTGGCGATCGACCCCGTTCCGCTGCTGGACCGGCTCGTCGAGCTGGGGCTGCTGAGCGTACGCGGCACCGGGCAGTTCCGGTTCCGGCTGCTCGACGCGGTCCGCGACTACGCCGTCGAGCAGGCGGCCGGGGCGGGTGAGTTGACCTGCATCAGGCGTCGGCACGCCGAGGTGATCGCGCGCCTGGTGGCGCGGACGGCGGGTGATCTGGTCGGCCCCCGGCAGCCCGACGCGGTGCACCGACTGGACGAGATGAGCAGTGACATCAGCTCGTCGCTGGCCCACGCGACCACCGACGACCCGCTCACCGCGCTGCGGCTGGCCGCGTGCCTGACCCGCTGGTGGCGGTTCCGTGGGCGCGACGTCGCCGGGCGACAGTGGTTGCGGCGGCTGCTGGCGGACCCGCGGACCGCCGACGCCGATCCGATCCTGCGTGCCTGGGGCGCGCTGGGGATTGCCCGGCTCGCGGTCGAGCACGGTGCGGGCGCCGAGGAACTGTCGACGGCGCGTACGGCGTTGGAGATCTTCCAACAGGTCGGCGATGTCACCGGGGAGCTGGAGGCACGAAGCGTCCTCGGCACCCTGCTGATCGACGTCGGTGGGCAGGACGAGGCTCGCGAGCAGGCCGAGACGGCGCTGCGGTTGGCCGCCCGGAACGGACGTACCCGGGATCTGGCGGTGGCCCAGAACAGTCTTGCCTGGCACGAGATCCGGACCGGTGACCTGGCCGCCGCCCGTCGCCGGCTCGCCGCGGTGGACCGGCTCGCCGCCGAGAGCGGAGAGCAGCGCCTTCGGGTGCTGGCCTGGGCCAGTCGGGCCGAGGTCGCCCGCCTGGAGGGCTGGTACGCAGACGCCGTCGACCAGGGCCGGCGGACGCTCGCGGCGTTGTCCGAGCTGGGTGATCCGAGGCGACGCCGCCGGGTGCTTGGGAAGATCGGGTTGGCGCTCGCCCAGGACGGGCGTGCCGCGGAGGCGACCGAGGTGCTCACCGAGCTGCGTGCGGGGGCTGCTGAGGCGGCGGCGGCCGAATCACCGCGAGTGCCGGCTCGGCGGGCCGTGATACCGCGCCAACGCTCGGAGGACGCGGCGCTGTCGGCCGGCGGGCCGGAGGCGGGGCTCGGTGCGTTGATCGAGGGGAATCTTGCGCTGCACCGGGGCGACCGTGAGTTGGCCGCCGAGTGGTTCGCCGCCGCTGCCGACGCCAGAGGTCAGGAGCGCCGAGACGTGGTGGAGGCTCTTGTCGGGCTGGCCGCGAGCACCGCGGACCCGGCGGTCCTCGAGCGGCTGGAACGGGTCTGCGAGGAGAGCGGCATTCGACTGCTGCCGCAGGAATCGGGACTGCTCTACGCGCTGACGGCCGCCCGGAGCGGACCGGAAGCGCCGTAGGAGGGCCGGTGCCCGTGCCCGTGCCCGTGCCCGTGCCGGTGCGTGGGCGTGGGCGTGGGCGTGGGCGTGGGCGTGGTGAGAGTGGCGCGGACGAAGAGCCCCCTTGGTGCTACCCCTCGCTGTTCGCCCGCGCCGTCACCCCCCGGTGATCCCCGGTGCGGGAAGCCTGCCACCCCCACGAGAGCGGAACGTCGGGTTTGGTGGAATTCTCCGGCTTGGCTGGCGCAGTTCTGCCGGTCTTTCTGCCGGTGCTGGCAACCGTCGATCCCGGAGGCTCAGGGCCGGGTGGCGGCGGCCTCCTGCTCGGGGCTGATGTCGTCGCTGCCGGCGGTGGCGCACGGATGCGCGGCGTCGCGCACCCGGCGCAGCCCGTCGAGCAGGGCTGCCAGCGCCTCCGGGTCGAGTTGGCCGGTGAACCACTGCTCGATCATCTGGAGATGCCCGGGTAGCGTCTCGTTCAGACGTTGCATCCCGGCGGCGGTGACCACGGCGTACGAGCTGCGCCTGTCGTTCGGGCAGGCCCGGCGGATGAGCAACCCGTCACGTTCCATCCGGTCCACCACGCGGGTCACGCCGCTCGTCGACAACGAGGTCTGCGCGGCCAGGTCGGTCATTCGTAGTTGGTTGCCCGGCGAGCGGGCCAGTCGGGTGATGACCTCGAACTCGACCGCGGAGAGGCCGTGCTCCTCGAATTGGGCGTTGAACCGGGCTGACAGCCCGGCGTGTGCCTCGAAGAGCAGGCCGACGGCGGTGATCCGGGGATCGTCGAAGACGTTGGTCACTCGTTAATCCTACCAGTACTTGACAGAGGGAATGTTGTTGCGACTATATTTGCTACAGCAGTCGTTGGGCTACTAAACAATCTCCTGGAGGACAGCAGCATGACCAGCAGCATCGATGCGGTTACCCGCGATTGGGACGGTCTCACCATCCCGGCGGCTGGCACCTACGCCCTCGACGTGGCGCACAAGCGGGTGGGCTTCGTCGCACGACACATGATGGTGAGCAAGGTGCGCGGTGAGTTCAAGGAGGCGACCGCCACCATCACCATCGGCGAGGACCCACTGCAGTCGTCGGTCGTCGCGACCATCCAGGCGGCCAGCATCGACACCACCCAGACCGACCGGGACGCGCACCTGCGCAGCCCCGAGTTCCTGGACTCCGAGAAGTTCCCGACGCTCGAGTTCCGCAGCACCGGGGTCAAGTCCCGTCGTGGCAGCGAGTTCGTGCTCACCGGTGAGCTCAGCATCAAGGACGTCACCCGGCCGGTCGAGCTGGAGGTGGAGTTCGAGGGTGTCGGCCGCAGCCCGTTCGGTCAGGACATCTTCGGTTTCTCCGCGAGCACCGAGATCGACCGCGAGGAGTTCGGCCTGACCTGGAACGTCGCCCTGGAGACCGGGGGCGTGCTGGTCAGCCGCAAGATCAAGATCGAGATCGAGGGCGAGGCCGTACGCCAGGCCTGATCTGCCCCGCAGCACCCGTACCCCGGGCCCACGCCGCACGTCGGCGCGGGCCCGGTGTCGTCTCCGCCTCCGACGCCGACCTCGTGGTATTTGTCACGGGCGGCTCGCCCGCCATCGCGTCGGTCGCTCCGTCGAACGGGGTACAGATGGCGCCACGAGTGCGCCCGCCCCGATCGATGTCGGATCACCGACGTCGGCCTCTGGCCCGGTCAGGTGGGCGCTCTTACCGTGAAGGGTTCACAATGCGCTTTCCGGGAGGAAGAATCCCGACCGCGCCGGCTGTCGGGAGGACACATGGGCAAGGACGTCGCGCAGGGCGCCTTCACCCGGGATGAGCGCGTCCGCTACCGGCAGAAGGTGCGACGGTGCCTGGACGTCTTCGCCCTCATGTTGGACGACTTCGGTTTCGACGCCGACCGGCCGATGACCGGCCTGGAGATCGAGCTCAACCTGGTCGACTCGGCGGCCGAACCGGCGATGCGCAACGAGGAGATCCTCGCCGACATCGCCGACCCGCTGTTCCAGACCGAGCTGGGACAGTTCAACCTGGAACTCAACGCCGAACCCCGACTGATCGAGGGCACCGGCTTCGCCGACTACGAACACGACCTGCGCGGCAGCCTCTCCCGGGCCGACGAACGCGCCGCCAAGTCCGACGCGAAGATCGTCCTGGTCGGGATCCTGCCCACCCTCACCGAGGGGCACCTGGTCGAGGACAACCTCTCCACGAACGAGCGCTATCGGGTGCTCAACGACCAGATCGTCGGCGCCCGCGGCGAGGACATCGAGCTGGACATCCGTGGCGTCGAGCAGTTACGGACACACACCGACTCGATCGCCCCCGAGGCTGCCTGCACAAGCCTCCAGTTCCACCTTCAGGTCGCACCGGACAGCTTCGCCGACTACTGGAACGCCTCCCAGGCCATCGCCGGGGTGCAGGTCGCGGTCGGGGCGAACAGCCCCTTCCTGTACGGGCGTCAACTGTGGGCCGAGACCCGGATCGCCCTGTTCCAGCAGGCCACCGACACTCGCCCCGACGAGCTCAAAGCCCAGGGCGTACGGCCCCGGGTGTGGTTCGGCGAACGGTGGATCACCTCGATCTTCGATCTCTTCGAGGAGAACGTCAGGTATTTTCCGCCGCTGCTGCCGATCTGCGAGGACGAGGACCCGGTGGAGGTGCTGCATGCCGGCGGTGTGCCGCAGCTCGGGGAGTTGAGACTGCACAACGGCACGGTCTACCGGTGGAACCGCCCGGTCTACGACATCATGGACGGCCGTCCGCACCTGCGAGTGGAGAACCGGGTGCTGCCGGCCGGCCCGACGGTGGTGGACATGCTCGCCAACGCGGCCTTCTACTTCGGGCTGGCGCGGGGTCTGGCCGAGGAGGACCGCCCGATCTGGAGCCAACTCACCTTCTCCTCCGCCGAGGAGAACTTCCAAGCCGCCGCCCGACGCGGCCTCGACGCCGTGCTGCACTGGCCCGGGCTCGGCGACGTGCCGGTGACCAAGCTGGTGCTGGAGCGGCTGCTGCCCACCGCCGCCGCCGGCCTGGACGGCTTCGGCGTCGCCCCGGCGCAACGGGACCGGCTGCTCGGCATCATCGAGCAACGCTGCCGTACCGGCCGCAACGGAGCCGTCTGGCAGACCGAGGCGGTGTGGTCGGCGGAGCGGCGGCACGGCATGGACCGGTCGGCCGCGCTGCACCACATGGTCCAGCGCTACGCGGATCTCCAACGAGCCAACGAACCCGTCCACACCTGGCCAGTCCCCTAACCCACCCCACCCCACCCCACCACCCCCCACCCCCACCCCCGAGCGCGTCGATCATGAGGTTATAGGCGCGACACGCCGTGCCGGATGGCTACAACCTCATGATCGACGCGCTCGGGGGTGGGCGCGGGGCGGGGCGCGGGCCGGGGGTTAGTCGGAGGTGGGGCGGGTGGATCGGCGGGATGCGCGGGTGCGGCGGGCGCTTGGTGTCGGATCCTCTGCGAGGGCGGAGGTGGATGGTTCGGTGCGCGGTGCGGGCACCCTCGGTGCGGGCACCCACGGGGTGGCGTCCGCGCCTGGCGTGGCGTCCGCGCCTCGCGTGGCATCCGCGCCTGGCGTGGCGTCCGCAGCCGGTGCGGCGCCTGTCGTGGTTGCCCGGGGTGCGGCGTCGGTCCTGCCGCGTCGACCCGGGGTGGCGATGGACGAGCGGGAGGTCGACGGCTCGGAGTCGGACTCGGCGTTCGGAGCCGGATCGGTCCGAGGGGTCGGCCCGTCGAGGGTGACCTGCGTCGAGTCGGCCTGAACTGCGGGGTGTGCCTCGGGTTTCCGCGCTGTGGCAGAGGCGCTCCGGTGGGCAGCCCGACTCCGCTCGCCACGATCGGCGAGGACAGCGGCCAGCATCGAGCCGCCGATCCCCGCGATCACCGCGTACGGGGCGATCAGTTGGGTGGAGAGCTGCGTGGGGCCCAGCGTCGACCAGTGCGGCAGGGTGGTCAGGTAGGCGAGCGCGACAAGCACCGGGCCGGCAGCGCCGGAGGCCGCGGCCCCGACGCGGTGCCCGGCCGACCGGGCCGTCCGCCGGGCGGCCAGCACGCCGATCAGCAGCGCGGGCACGAGTGCCAACAGCGCGCCGGGCCAGTAGAGCTGGTCGGAGATCCAGTACCGCGGGTGGTCCGGATCGAAGTGCCAGGTGCCGAGTTGGGCACCTGTCAGCCCGCGTCCGACGCGTACCCCGTCGATCACCGAGACCACCGCGAGCAGCCAGAGCCAGGCGGCGGTCGCGGTCACGTTGATCGCGGCGGCCCGGGACCGAAGCGCCCAGCCGGCGACGAGCACGCCGATCAGGATGCCCAGCGTCGCCTGCACGGCGGCGGTCCGTTGCGGCGCCCCGGTGTCGGCACCGGTCGCGACCCGCGCCGGCACGGCGATCAGCAGCACGGTGACCAGGCCGCCGATCCCGGCGCTGAGCGCCAGGACCACCCGCCGCAGCAGGCCGTCTCGGTCGGCGGACGCCGCGTCGGTCACCTGCGGCGATTGGCCGTCCGTCGGCTCCGGGCCGGGCCGGTCGGCGGCAGGTGGATCCATGGCGGTCGCCGAGTCGGAAAACTCGGCTGCTGTCGGGCCGGTCAGCGGCGGTTCGGCCGTCGTCGGCGCGCCACGTTGCTGGAGCCGCTGCGCACAGACCGCGCCGAGGACGGTCGAGCTGGCGGCGAGCCAGGTGGCCCAGGCGAGGCCGTCGGCCCAGGCCGTGTCGCTGGCGCCCGCTTCGGTGGGCGTCCAGGTGATGACGCCGAGTCCGTAGCCGAAGCCCAGTTGCGCGGCGCCCGCGCCGGCAGCGATTCCGATCGCGGTCGCGATCGACACTCCCCAGCCCTGTCTGGCCATGCCGGGCAGCGTAACGTCCCGTCGTCGGCGCGGCGAGTCGCAACGACCCGCCGGTACGGACCGACAGTCGGTGCGGCGGATTGGGCGGCGGACGGTACGGTCGCCGGTGATGAGGCGGTGGGCGGTATGACGGACACGAGCACGGGCCCGCAGGATGCCGCGGGCGGCGCGAGCCGGGCCAGCATGTGGCTGGGTGGTGGGTTGGCCGTTGTGCTGCTCGCCGCGATCGGCGCGACCGGCGGCTGGCTGCTGGCCGGCGATGGGGACGGGTCCCAGGGGGATCCGCTGGCCGTGGCGACCACGACCGGCCCGCCGACCAGCCGCGCCACCGCGGCTCGGCCGAGCACCGGTCGGGCCACGCCGTCGGCCGTCCGGACCTCCGCCGCGCCGACCAAGGGAACCGGCCTGACCGTGCCACCGGTTCTCGGCGTCGACTTCGTACAGGCCCGGGAGATGCTGCGCGAGCGACGGCTGGGTTGGCGGTTGGTCTTCGGCGGCGGAGCCGGTAGCAGTGTCGAGAGCGCCGCACCGCCCGTGGGAACCGCGGTGTCCCGGGGTACGACTGTGGAGCTTCAGGTGGCTGGGCCAGCGCCGGCGGCGGAGGTGCCGGACGTGGTCGGAAAGGACTGCGCCAAAGCCGTCGACAAATTGATCGACGAGGGTCTGTACCCGCGGTACATAAGCGGCCGTAGTGGAAAGGTCGCCCGGCAGGAGCCGGTCGAGGGCGGCTCGGCCCGGTGGAACGACGAGGTCAGCATCTGGTGTGGTGCCGGCGCACCCGAACAACCGACGGTGAAGCCCTCCCCCTGAGCTGTGGCTGGTGAGTCGATCGTCGTCGTGGCCGAGGAGGCGCGACGTGCCCGTGACCGGCGCGGCTCGGCCCGCTGATCCCCACCGCCGGCCGGTTGGGCGACTAGGTTGACGGTCGAGGGCCATGACGCCCGTCCGGTTCGGGAAAGGACGTGCGATGAGCGACGACCGCCAGGAGCCTCCCGCCGGCGAGCACGACGACCGGACCCGCCCACTGCCACCGGCCGCCGACCGGGCGGAGCCGCCGCAACCGACCAGACCCACGAGCGGGCCGGACGAGACGGCGCCGATCGACCGGACTGGCCCGGCTCGTTCCGCCGGGTCACCGGACCAGACCATGCCGATCGACAGTCCCGCAGCGACCCCGCCGGGCCGTCCGGGCACGCCGCCCGCCCCGACGCCAGCGGCCACGCCGCCCGCTCCGACCCCACCCGCCGACCAGACGACGCGGCCACCCGCCGACGAAACGACGCGGCCACCCGCCGACCAGACGACACGGCTGCCCGTCGAGCGGTCGGCCGTGCCGTCGTGGTCGGGACGGGCCGAGGTCCGGCCGCCCCGGCCGGACGAAGCCGGAGAGTGGTACGTCGAGGAGCAGGGCGCCCGCCGGTGGTGGCTCCCGATCCTGTGGGGTGTTCTCGCGCTGCTGCTCGCCGGCCTGCTCGGCGGGGCGCTCTGGCTGGTGCTCGCCAAGCAGGATGACGACCGGGACGATCCGGACTCCACCCCGTCCGTCCCGCCGGCCAGTGCCACAAGTGCCGCGCCGACAAGCGCTCCCCCCACCTCGGCCGCGCCGACAAGCGAGGCACCGAGCAGCCCGCCGCCCAGCAGCGCGCCGGTCGAGGTGCCGGTGCCGCCGCTCGCCGGCCTGCCGCAGGCCACCGCCGAGGGGTTGCTGAGCCGGCTCGGCCTTGCCTACGAGGTGGTGTACCGGCCGTCGGAGCTGCCGCCCGGGACCGTGGTGGGCACCGAGCCGGGAACTGGCACTCCGGTGTCGACCGAGGACGAGGTGCTGTTGATCATCTCCCAGGCCCGGCCCTCGACGGACGTGAGCCCGACGGCGCCGAGCCCGACGGTGACCGGTACGCCCTGACCTGTGGTCACCACAATCGCCGGCGGGTGCCGACCAGGCCGAGGCCGGCCAGTGAGATGGCGAGGCCGAAGATCCCGGACCAGAACAGGGAGCGGCGGGTGTCCGTCGCGGTGTTCCCGGCCGGAGCCGCTTCGCTGAGCTGCTGCTGCTGCTGCTGCTGCTGCTCGCCGCCGGCACCGCCGCCGGTCACCGACCCGGTCGGCTCGGTGACGCCGGCACGGTTGCCCCGGGCGTCGGCGCCGAGCCAGTCGGATTCCTCGGCTGCCGGTGGATCGTCGTCCGTCGGCGGGTGGTCGTCGACCACGGTGATCTCCGGTGCGGGCACCGGTGTGGTCAGGCGGGTGGACGACATCGCCGGGTCGCGGGCGAGGACCAGGACGGTGACCATCGCCCCGAGGAGAGCGAGCAGTCCACAGACATAGGCGATACGGGAGCGGTGGTGCCGCCGCAGGGCGGGCTGATTGACCATGACCATCCCAGGGTCAGGGTCCTGGACGCGCGGGTGGAACGGTGCCGGGGTGGGCGTACCAATTCTATGGCGACGGCACGCCCACCGGCGGCGGATCGCGTCGGTCAGCCGACCCGGAGCGGGGTACGGGTGACCGGTCGCCGGGCCCGTACGGTGTGCGGGCGGGGCTCGGGGGCTGCCTGTAGCCGCTCCAGCCCGTCGCGCTGGACGAAGATCGATCGTCGGGTGACCGCGTCGCCCGCGGCGTTCAGCTCGTAGCCGTCGAGCCAGAGCCAACCGTCGTAGGTGGGCCAGTCCAGCACCCGGATCACCCGGAACTTGATGGGCCTGAGGAACTGGACACTCGCCGCGCGAGTCACGAGCAGTACGTCACCGGTGCGGGGAAGCACATGGGCTCCTGGGGAGGATGGCCGGCGACTGTGCCGGCGGTGCCTGAACGGGGGACGTCTCGGCCGGTGACGGGGTCGTGCCTCGTGAACCGGTGGTGCGGATGGTGATGGTCGGGCCGTACCTCGCTGGTGGCGTGCCGCCACCCGACCACCACCCGGATGCTGCCGGGAACCGCGCCCGCCGCCGCAGCTTGCCGGCTTGCAGCGGCGGGGTCATTACCCCGGAGCAGGTCTCGGTTGTGCCTGCTGGGCCCGCGTCGTGCCGGGCTTCCTCGCCTCGGTGGGGTCACCACTGCGAGGAAGCGGGTCGAGACGCTGAGTAACCCGTGCCATACGGACAGAGTGCATGAGGGACGTGCTTCATGCAAGTTGCACGTCGACTTTTGCCGATACGTGAGCGAGTCCCGCGAAAGGCCTATTGAAGCCTTCCGCGTACGGACGGCACACTGGGAGCCGGTTTCGCCCGTCGCGGCCGGCCGAGGACCGGCACCACCCCCTTCGTCGCGAACGCTCGCCGGACGACGGTCGCGCCCCCGGCGGGTGTCAGCCAGTGGCGCGTCGACCGGAGGTAGCCCGGGTGGGGTCGAGCAACCAGCGGCGGGGATCAGCGACTCACGGGTTGCGCGATGAGTGAGCGGCGCAGTCCCACAATCAGAAGGCGGCGGCTCGGTGCCGAGCTGCGCCGCCAGCGTGAGTCCGCCGGGATCACCATCGAGATGGTCGCCGAGCAGTTGGAGTGCTCGGCGTCGAAGGTCTCCCGGATCGAGACCGGGCACACCACCGCCACCCCGCGCGACGTCCGGGACATGCTGCGGATCTACGGGGTGGTCGGTGCCGAGAGCGACGAACTCGTGCAGATCGCGCGCGAGGCCCGACAGAAGGGCTGGTGGCATCCGTACAGCACGGTGCTCGTCGGCGCGTACGTCGGGCTGGAGGCGGCGGCGAGTTCGATCCGGGCGTACGAACAGCAGGTCGTGCCGGGCCTTCTGGAGACCGAGGAGTACGCCGGGGCGATGATCCGCGCGGCTCGGCCGGACTTCACCGCCGATCAGGTCCACCAGAGGGTGCGTGTCCGTCTGGGCCGTCAGTCGTTATTGACCCAGGACGATCCGGTCGATCTGTGGGTGGTACTCGATGAGGCGGTGGTACGTCGGCCGGTAGGCGGGGACGAGGTGATGCGTGGCCAACTCAAGCGGTTGGTCGAGGTGGCCGAGTTGCCGAACGTGACGTTGCAGATCCTGCCCTTCGAGGTGGGCGCGCACGCCGGCATGGACGGCACCTTCACGATCCTCAGCTTCCCTGAGCCCGGTGATCCGGATGTTGTGTACGCGGAGAACGCCACGGGTGGGCTTTTCCTCGAGAAGAGCGACGAACTGCAGAAGTACAGCTTCATCTTCGATCACATCCGCGCTGCGGCCATACGTCCAGAGGAGTCCGTCGCACACATCGCAAAACTGGCAGAGGAGCCGTTGTGGAAATGGCGACCAAAGGGTTCCCCGTGGACCTGACGCAGGCAGCATGGTTCAAGAGCTCGAAGAGCGGGCCGAACTGTGACAACTGCGTGGAGGTGGCGTACGTGACGGGGGCGGTCGGAGTGCGGGACTCGAAGGACAAGGCGGGCCCGGCCCTGGTTTTCGCACCGAGTGACTGGCACGCCTTCGTCGGCGGCACCCGAGGCGGTGCGTTCGACGCGGTCTGACCGAGTGGTCAACTGAGGCCTCCGTCCGGATCCGGATCCGGACGGAGGCCTTGCCGTGTCCGGGGCGGTCCGGGCGGGCCGGGAAGGGCCGGCGAGGTTCCGCCGGGATTCCCGTCGCCACAGGCCGCCCGTCTCGTTGAACTGGTCGGTACGGCGCAGGTCGACGACCCGTCGCACCGACCGGCAACCGAGCGAGGTAGGCGAGACGGATGACGACGATCGGGTCAGACAATCTCACCAGCGGTGCGGCCAAACCGGAGCGGTTCGGTGGTAAGTACCGCGGAGCGCGTCGGGACAGCGTGTTGACCGAGGTGGTGTCGACCGACCAGGAGATCGGCGGGCGGGACACGTCGGCCCCCGAGGCGCTCTCACTGCCCTCGCTGGACCCGAACCCGCTTGTGGAGCCGTCGTTTCCGCCCACCGGCTGGCCGATGGAGCCCAGCGGCTCGCTGGCCGACCATCCGCTGCTCCGCGGTCTGCTGATGGAGTTGCCGCCGAAGGGCAGCCTGCCGTCGTCGGAGTGGCTGGACCGCTGGTTCGAGGCGACCAGGGCGATCCTGGAACTGCTATACGTGCAGGGGGCCGGCCGTCCGCGCTGATCGCGGAGCGGCGGGCTGTGCCCGCTCGGCGAACCGGCTGTGCCGTAGCGCGTGCCGGACCCCGATGGCGATCACCGCGAGCGCGCCCACGGTGATCGCCGGTCCGGTGACCCCCGGGTCGGCTCCGAGGTCGGTGCCGATCGCCGCGATCACCGCCGGCGCCGTGGCCAGGGCGGTCACCTGGAGCGGCAGGCCGACGAGTGGGTGGGCCGCGGCGGCGCGCAGCCCGTGTGGCGCGGGCGTGCCGGGAGCGCTTGCGAACGCGCCCGCCCCGGCCCGCAGCCGGCGGATCCGCCGTAGGGAGCAGACCGTCGTCACCAGCGCCGGACCGGCGGCCAGGGAGAGCCCGGCGGCGGCGCGGTCGACAGGCGCGCTGCCGGCACTGAGCAGACCGCCGCCGAGCACGGCCGCGGTGAGCGCCACGCCGGTGAGGGCCAGCACCAGCAACCATCCGGTACGCCGGCGCAGCATGCGGGTGTTGCGCAGCCGGGGAAGCCCGTCGGCGACGACGCCGGCAGCCAGCCAGACGGCGGCGATCGGAAGCAGGATGGTGAGGTGACTCTCCATGTTCGAGAGTCTTTCCCGAATCACGGCGGAGCGAATCCGGGCCGGTCCCCCGTTCAGCCCGGACGCCCGGCCCGTAGGGGTCATCGCACGGAGATATGGATGATCCGGCATGTCCAATGGCCCGGTCGCTGACTTACCCTCAGCTAGATCGGCGATAGTCGATTGATGTTGGGACCGGTGGTCACGTTCCGCCACCGGTCAGAGGGAGGTTGGAGATGGGTCTTCCACGAAGGTCCGTACTGGTCGGGGTGGCCATGGCGACGGTGCTTGCCGTCGGCACGCCAGCCCTGGCCGCCGAACCTGTCGGTGTGGTCAGGGCCGCCGGCGGAGCCACCGCCGTGCCGGACAGCTACATCGTCGTTCTCAAGGACAGCGCCGTGGCCCGGGACCGGGTCGGCGACACCGCGAAGCGGCTCTCCGGCCGCCACGGCGGCACGGTGGCCCGCACCTACGGCGCGGCGCTGCGCGGTTTCGAGGTCACGGTGAGCGCGAGCGCGGCGGCGCGGATCGCGGCCGACCCGGCGGTGGCGTACGTCGAGCAGAACCACACCGTGTCCATCTCCGGCACGCAGGCCAACCCGCCCTCCTGGGGCCTGGACCGGATCGACCAGCGCAACCTGCCGCTGGACAGCTCCTACACCTACCCCAACACGGCGAGCAACGTGCACGCCTACATCATCGACACCGGCATCCGGTTCTCCCACAACGACTTCGGCGGCCGGGCCACCTCCGGCTACGACGCCGTCGACGGCGGGTCCGCCGATGACTGCAACGGGCACGGCACCCACGTCGCCGGCACCGTCGGCGGGTCCAGCTACGGGGTGGCCAAGGCCGTCCAGATCGTCGGCGTACGGGTGCTGAACTGCTCCGGCAGCGGCACCAACGCCGGCGTGATCGCTGGCGTCGACTGGGTCACCGCGAACGCGATCAAGCCGGCGGTGGCGAACATGAGCCTCGGCGGCGGCGCGAACACCTCACTCGACAACGCGGTGCGTAACTCGATCGCCTCGGGAGTGACGTACGGCCTGGCGGCCGGCAACGACAACGGCGCGAACGCGTGCAACACCTCGCCGGCACGTACCACGGAGGCCATCACGGTGGGCTCGACGACCAGCTCGGACGCCCGCTCGTCGTTCTCCAACGTCGGCACCTGCCTGGACCTCTTCGCGCCGGGCTCGTCGATCACCTCGGCCTGGTACAACAGCAACACCGCGACAAACACGATCAGCGGCACCTCGATGGCCACTCCGCACGTGGTCGGAGCGGCGGCCCTGGTGGCCAGCGCCAACCCGAGCTGGACGCCGGCGCAGGTCCGCAACCAACTGGTGGCCAACGCGACGGCCAACGTGGTCGGCAACCCCGGCTCGGGCTCACCGAACCTGCTGCTCTACGTGGGCACCGGCAGCACCCCGCCGCCGCCCACCGGCTGCACCGGCACCAACGGCTCCGACGTGTCGATCCCGGACGCCGGCGCGGCGGTGACCAGCTCCATCACCATCTCCGGCTGCGGACGCAACGCCTCGTCGGCCTCCACCGTCGCGGTGAACATCGTCCACACCTACCGCGGTGACCTGGTCATCGACCTGCTCGCCCCGGACGGCAGCGCGTACCGGCTGAAGAACAGCAGCACCTCGGACAGCGCCGACAACGTGAACGCCACCTACTCGGTGAACGTCTCCGGTGAGGCCGCCGACGGCATCTGGCGGCTCCAGGTGCGGGACACCTACTCGGCCGACACCGGCTACATCAACACCTGGACCCTGACCGTCTGACCGTCTGACCCGACCGAGGCCCCATCCGGTGGACCGGGTGGGGCCTCGTGCCGTACGGATCGGATCAGACCGAGAAGGTCGTCATCCGCTCGCTGGCCGGCGCCGGCGGGCGGGCCTTCCACAGGCCGATCTTCTGGGCGGCGAGCCGGCTCAGGTAGGCCGGGTTGAGGATGACGTAGCGGCGCCAGAGCCGCTTCGGCTCCAGGCCGAGACGCCAGAACCACTCCAGACCGGCGCGCTGCATCCAGCGCGGGGGCTGGCGGAGCAACCCGGCGTGGTAGTCGAAGGCCGCCCCGACCGCCATCAACGGCATGTCCAGCAGCGGTCGCATGGCGTACGCGAAGACCTCCTGGCGCGGGCAGCCCAGCCCGACCAGGACCAGCCGGGCGCCGCTGGATCGGATGCGGTCGGCGATCTCGACGTCCTCACCCGGCTGGGCGGCCCGAAACTTGGACGGCTCCACCCCGGCGATCTTCAGGGCCGGGAACATCCGTTCCAGCGCCGGGATCAACCGGCCGAGGGTTTCCTCGGTCGAGCCGTACAGGTAGACCGGCAGCCCCTCGTCGGCGAACCGCGACAGCACGTGCAGGGTCAACGTCGGCCCGTAGACCCGGTCGGAGAGCCCGGCGTGGTGCAGCAGGTTGAGCGCCCACCGCACCGGCTGCCCGTCCGGCGTGACCACGTCGAAGGAGTTGAGCCGCGCGTTGTGCGCCGGATCGAGCACCCCGGTCATCACGCCGTGCACGGCCAACGCGGTGAGCGCGAGCGGACGCCGCTCGTGCGCAGCGGTCACCACCGCATCGGTCGCCGTCGCGTAGTCGGTGGCGTCGACCAGGACGCCGAGTACGTTGCGCTTGGTCCGCGCGGTCATGCCTTGAATACCCACTTACCCACGTTGGCCTCGTAGATCTCCCGCAGGATCATCGGCACGTCGTAAGTGATCTTCCAGTCCGGGTACTGCTCCTCGAACCGGGCCATGCTGCTGACATACCACTGGTGGTCGCCTGTGCGGTTCTGCTCGACGTAGTTGATCCGCGCCTCGCGGCCGGTGATCTCCTCCGCGATCCGGAACGCCTCGATGTGGGAGGTGTTGGAGTGCCGGCCGCCACCGAGGTTGTAGACCTCGGCGGATCGCGGGGCCCGGAAGAACGCCTCGAACGCGGTGAGCACGTCGTGGGAGTGGATCGCGTCCCGAACCATCTTGCCCTTGTAGCCGAACAGGTTGTATGTCCGGCCCTCCATCACGCAGCGCATCAGGTAGGCAAGGAACCCGTGCAACTCGGCGGCCGAGTGTGCCGGGCCGGTGAGCGTGCCGCCCCGGAAGCAGGCGGTCTTCATGTCGAAGTAGCGCCCGTACTCCTGGACCATCACGTCCGCCGCGACCTTCGAGGCGCCGAAGACCGAGTGCAGCGAGTGGTCGATCGACATCTCTTCGGTGATGCCCTGGTACCAGCGGTGGTCCTCGGGCAGCTCGTACCGCGTCTCCAGCTCGACCAGAGGCAGGCTGTTGGGCCGGTCGCCGTAGACCTTGTTCGTCGAGCAGTGGATGAACGGCGCGTCGATGGCGTGGCGGCGGGTGTTCTCCAGGATGTTGAGCGTGCCGCCGGCGTTGACGTCGAAGTCCGTGTACGGCTCCTTGGCCGCCCAGTCGTGGCTCGGCTGAGCGGCGCTGTGGATCACCACGGCGATGTCCGAGCCGTACTTCTTGAAAACCTGCTCCAGGCCGTCCCGGTCCCGGATGTCCACCGCGAAATGGGTGTACGAGTTGCCCAGGTCACGAGCGAGCCGCTCCAGGCTCCAGGATGTGGAGCCGTCCTCGCCGAAGAAATACCGGCGCATGTCGTTGTCGATGCCGACGACGTCCAGACCGAGGCCGGCGAAGTGCCGGACCGCCTCGGAGCCGATCAGGCCACCCGACCCTGTCACCAACGCGACACTCACACGCCACTCCTGGTCCATCGGAGACAGAATCCATCGCAGCATAGCTTGGCGCCCGGCCCGCCCCGATATGACGGAAGGGCCCCGCGGTAAGCGGAGCCCTCGTCGGTGGTGGGGATGGGGGGAGTTGAACCCCCACGCCCTTTCGGGCACACGGACCTGAACCGTGCGCGTCTGCCATTCCGCCACATCCCCGTGGCACGACCCGGAACACTGTAGCCGCCCCGGCCCCGCTGTCTCCAGCGGCCTCGGGAATACTACGCTGTCCCAGACGCTCGCCAGGAACGATTACCGTTCGTGGCGGACGAAAGATTAGCACGGCAGTCCCGGCCCTTCCGAACGGGTCGGGAGCAGGTGGCCGAGCGGCGTGTGAGCTGCGCGCGCGCCGGCCGGATACCATCATGTCCTCGGGACCCGAGGAGGAGCCGGTGAGCGTGCTGCAACGCTTCGAGAAGCGTCTGGAAGGCCTGGTCGAAGGGGCCTTCGCCAAGGTCTTCAAAGGGGTGGTCCACCCCGTGGAGATCCTCAACGCCATGCAGCGGGAGGCCGAGGCGCACAAGGCGATCCTGGCCGGTGGGCGCA
Organism: Micromonospora sp. DT231; assembly: GCF_049847025.1. Lineage (NCBI taxonomy): Bacteria > Bacillati > Actinomycetota > Actinomycetes > Micromonosporales > Micromonosporaceae > Micromonospora > Micromonospora sp. DT231. Next base: position 287,045 of record NZ_JBNCNO010000002.1, read on the forward strand.
CGTTGGTGCCCAACCGCTACGTGATCGATCTCTCGCCGTTCGACCACAGTCGGCTGGCGCCGTACGCCGCTGCGCTGGCCCAGGAGTTGGCCCAGTCGCAGGCGGAGTTCATCGGCGAGCAGGCCTGGACGGTCTATGGCGACGTGATCGTCGAGATCGAGCGAGGCGAGGGCCTGGACACGGGCATGTTCCGTGTCACGGCCGAGGTCTACACCGGCGGCGAGGTCGCCCCGGTGTCGGCACCCGGCTACGACGCCGGCCCGCCCGCCTACCCCGCGTACGACCAGGGTGGTGGCTACGGCCCTCCGCCCGGGCACGGTGGCGGTCGCAACGTGCGGCTGGTCTCCGGTGACGGTCGCACCTACCCCCTTCAGATGGGGTCGACGGTGATCGGTCGCGGCGATCAGGCCAACCTGCGTCTGCCCGACGTCGGCATCTCCCGGCGACACGCCCGGTTGGATTTCGACGGGGGCCAGGTCGTGCTGACCGATCTGGGGTCGACCAACGGCACCATGGTCAACGGGCAGCGGGTCTCCGCTGTCGCGCTCAACCCTGGTGACATGGTCCAGCTCGGGACGACGACGCTGACCTTCCGCGTGGACGGCTGATCCGCCTTGCCGGAACTGGTCATCACCGTTGCCCGGTTCGGATTCCTGATCCTGCTGTGGATCTTCGTTTTCACGGTGGTGGGCGTGATTCGCCGCGATCTCTTCGCGGGCGCCCGCTCCGGTCGTCTGGTGGCCGCGCCACGCGCGGTCGGCGCCTCGACGGGGCAGGCGGCGAAGCCGGCGAAGGCGAAACGGGGCAGGGCGGCGCACCAGCTGGTAGTGACAGCCGGTCAGCTGGCCGGCACCAAAATCACTCTGGGTGACGCGCAGATCACAATTGGTCGAGCCGAGGATTCCACCCTGGTCATCACCGACGACTACGCCTCCGCGCGACACGCCCGGCTCTTGGCGCGTGACGGGCAGTGGTACGTCGAGGACCTCGGCTCGACTAACGGCACGTACCTTGATCGCGCTAAGGTCACCGGACCAACCCCCGTCCCCCTCGGCGTGCCGATCCGGATCGGCCGCACTTCCCTCGAATTACGGCCATGACTCTGACCCTGCGCTACGCGGCCCACAGCGACCGCGGTCTGATCCGAGACGGTAATCAAGACTCCGTCTACGCCGGGCCGCGGCTACTCGCCGTTGCCGACGGCATGGGCGGCATGGCCGCCGGTGACGTCGCCAGCAACATCGTCATCGGTGCCATGGCGCCGCTCGACGAGGACGTCCCAGGGGACGCTCTCGTCGACGCGTTGCGTTCGGCCGTGGGCACCGCCAACCAACAACTCCGCGACACGGTGGACGCCAACCCGCAGTTGGAGGGGATGGGCACCACGCTGACGGCGACCCTCTTCACCGGCAGCAAGCTGGGGATGGTCCACATCGGCGACTCGCGGGCCTATCTGCTCCGTAACGGCGACTTCGCGCAGATCACCAAGGACGACACGTACGTCCAGATGCTCGTCGACGAGGGCCGGATCAGCGCCGAGGAGGCGAGTAGCCACCCGCAGCGGTCGCTGCTCACCCGGGCCCTCGACGGCCGGGACATCGACCCGGAATACTCGGTGCGCCAGGTGCTGCCCGGCGACCGGTACCTGATCTGCAGCGACGGCCTGTCGGGTGTGGTCAGCGCCGAGACCATCGGTGAGACCCTGCGGGAATACACCGACCCGCAGCAGTGTGTCGAGCGGCTGGTGCAGCTCGCGCTGCGCGGCGGCGGACCGGACAACATCACCGTGATCATCGCCGATGCCACGGACCAGGACATCGTCGAGGCGAGCCCGATCGTCGGCGGTGCCGCCGCCCGCGACCGGGGGATGGCGACCTCCGCGGACAACTCGACTCCGGCCGCCCGTGCCTCGGCGCTCGCCGCGCCGCGTCCGGCCGTGCCCGAGGAGCCAGCAGCCTCGGACGACGAACCGGACCGGCCGAAGCGCCGCCCGGTGCGGACCGCCGCCATGGCGGCGGCCCTACTGGTGATCGTCGGTGGCGGCGCCTTCGGGGGCTGGACGTACACCCAGCGGCAGTACTACGTGGGTGCCACCGAGGAGGGCCAGGTCGCCGTCTTCCGTGGCGTCCAGGGTGAGATCGCCGGGATGGACCTCTCCACCGTGCACCGCCGCAGCGGCACCCGGCTCGACGACCTCACGGTCGCGGCGCAGGACACCGTCCGGGTCGGCATCCGGGCCAAGAGCGAGCCGGACGCCGAACGCCAGCTCGCCGAGCTGACGAGCGACACCCCGAGCAACCCCAACCTGAAGCCGCTCTGCCCGCTCGATCCGACCGCACCGACGGGTGGCACGCCGGCACCCCCCGATTCCTCGCCGAGCCCGAACGGCAGCCCGAGCATCATCGCGTCGCCGACCTCCAACGGGGTTGTCGGCGCGAGCCCGACAGTCGCTAACACCGCCGCTGTCGGTGCGACCGGTTCGTCCACCACGCCCGACAACACGCCCTCCGACTCGGCCACGCCGGCGCTCGACCCGGCCGCCTGCCGATCTCCTGAGTGAGCGTCGGCTGAGATCCCGAGGATTCCACCTGTGACCGTAGCGGCCACACCGGCACCCTCGCCCGCCACCGCGGGCGAGCAGTCCGGCGTACGCCTGGCGCGGTCGCGCCGCAACGCCGAGCTGTCCCTTCTGCTGCTCGCCATGGCGTTGGTGGCCGCGTACGGGGCGACCGTCGAGGCGAACCTGCTGGACACCGTCACCCCGGACTTCTGGATGCCCGCCGCCGCGCTCGGGGCGGTCTTCCTCGGTCTGCACCTGGTCATCCGATTCCTCGCCCCGTTCGCCGATCCGGCGCTGTTGCCGGCGGTGGCCCTGCTCAACGGGCTCGGGGTGGGCTTCCTGCGCCGGATCGACCTGGGCGACGCCCCGGTGGCCGAGCGGGAGAGTCTGGCCATCTTCGCGGGGCAGGGCGGGCGCCAGTTGGCCTGGACGCTCGGTGCGGTGATCCTCGCCGCCAGCCTGCTCGCCATCATGCGCGACCACCGGTCGATCTCGCGGTACGCGTACACCCTGGGGTTGGCCGGCATCGTGCTGGTGATGCTCCCGGCGGTGCTGCCGGCGAGCATCTCCGAGAGAAACGGCGCGAAGCTCTGGATCGATCTCGGCAGCTTCTCCATCCAGCCGGGTGAGTTCGCCAAGCTGGCGCTGCTGGTCTTCTTCGCCTACTACCTGGTCCGCAAGCGCGAGGTGCTCTCGCTGGCGAGCCGACGTTTCCTCGGCATCGATTTCCCGCGCGGGCGCGACCTCGGCCCGGTGGTCGGCGTCTGGCTGGTCAGCCTCCTGGTGCTCGTGTTCGAGAAGGACCTCGGCACGTCGCTGCTGTACTTCGGCATGTTCGTGGTGACGCTCTACATCGCCACCGAACGGGTCAGCTGGCTGCTGATCGGTCTCGTCCTCTTCTTCGGCGGGGCCTACCTCGCCTACGTCCTCGGCTCGACGGTCGGCGGCCCGTTCGCCAATTTCTACGTCCGAGCGGAGATCTGGCTCGACCCGTTCGCCGACCCGACCGACAAGGGCTACCAGCTCGTCCAGGGCCTGCTCGCCCTGGGCACGGGTGGGCTCTTCGGCGCCGGGCCGGGCGGCGGTCAGCCGGACATCCTGCCCGAGGTGCAGAACGACTTCATCTTCGCCGGCATGGGCGAGGAGCTCGGCCTCTTCGGCCTCTCCGCCCTGCTTGTCGTCTACCTGTTGATCGTGGAGCGTGGGCTGCGGGCCGCGCTCGCGGTCCGGGACTCGTTCGGCAAGCTCCTCGCCGGCGGTCTGGCGTTCACTCTCGGCCTCCAGGTCTTCGTGATCGTCGGCGGGATCAGCAAGCTCATTCCGTTGACCGGTCAGACCACCCCGTTCCTGTCCGCCGGTGGCTCGTCGTTGATGGCCAACTGGTTGCTCATCGCGGTGCTGTTGCGGGTCTCCGACGGTGCCCGTCGGCCGGTCGGCGGGAGCGCCAGCAAGGCCGCCCGACCCACCGGTGGTGCCCCGGAGCAGCTGCACGGTGCTCCCACGGAGGTGATCAAGCCGTGAACGCACCACTGCGCCGCGTCGGCGTCGTCGTCATGGTCCTGTTCGGCCTGCTCTTCGCCAACCTCAACTGGGTGCAGTTCCAGAAGGCCGACGAGTACCGCACCAGCGACTACAACGGCCGCGTCCAGGTGGCCGACTACAAGCGCAAGCGCGGCAACATCGAGGCTGGCGGCACGGCCCTGGCCACCAGCAAGGAGACCACCGGCAAGCTGAAGTTCCAGCGCACCTACCCGGGCGGTGCGGAGTACGCCCACGTGCTCGGCTACAAGCCGGTCAGCCTGGCCGACAAGGGCATCGAGCAGGTGGAGAACGACTTCCTGGCCGGCACCAGCGACCAGCTGATCGGCGACCGGATCAAGGACATGTTCACCGGCGACGAGAGCGGTGGCGGCAACGTGCTGCTCAGCCTCTCCAAGAAGGCCCAGGACGCGGCGTACAACCAGCTACGCAACAACCAGGTGGGGGCGAAGCGGGGCGCGGCCATCGCCATCGACCCGCGCACCGGGGCGGTGCAGGCGCTTGTCTCCATGCCCAGCTTCGACCCGAACCCGCTGGCCAGCCACACCGACAAGGAGGCGGCCGCGGCGTTCAACAAGCTGGATCAGGACCCGGCGGGCCCTCTGAAGAACCGGGCGCTCAGCGAGACGCTGCCGCCGGGCTCCACGTTCAAGATCGTGGTCGCCGCGGCGGCGCTGGAGAACGGCGTCAGCAAGAGCACCCAGATCCCGGCCGGCCCCAGCTACACGCCGCCCACCTCCGGCACCCCGATCCGTAACGCCGATCCGTCGATCTGCCCGCAGGCGAAGGTCACCCTGCTGGACGCGGTCACCGAGTCGTGCAACACCGGCTTCGCCCAGCTCGGCGTGCGGCTCGGGGCCGACACTCTCAAGGAGAAGGCCCGGCAGTTCGGTTTCGAGCAGGAGGACCTCACCGTCGGTCACCTCGGCGAGGACGGTCTGCCCACGGCTGCCAGCCGGACCGGGGACATCCAGAACCCGGACGGCAGCACCGACCAGGCCGCACTGGCCCAGTCCTCGATCGGCCAGAACAACGTCCGGATGACGCCGCTCGAAGGCGCCATGATCGCCAGCGCGATCGCCAACAACGGCAGCCAGATGCGACCGTACCTGGTGCAGCAGCTGCTCGCCCCGGACCGGACGACAAGCTACTTCACCGCGAAGCCGCGGGAGCTGCGTCAGCCCGTCGAGCCGCAGGTCGCCGCCGACCTGCGCGAGATGATGGTCAGCGTCGTGCAGAACGGCACCGGACGGAAGGCCGCGGTCAGCGGTTACACGGTCGGTGGCAAGACCGGCACCGCGCAGTCCGCGCCGGACCGGCCCGACCACGGCTGGTTCATCGGCTTCGCGCTGGACAAGAACGGCACCCCGATCTCCGCGGTCTGCGTGATGCTCGAGCAGGCCGGTCCCGGCGGCAGCGGCGAGGCGGCGCGGATCGCCGGCCAGATCATCAAGGCCGCCATCGCCGACCCCGGGGGTCGCTGACATGCTCAGCCCCGGCGTCCAGCTCGGCAACCGCTACCGCCTCGACGAGCGGATCGCCAGCGGCGGCATGGGCGACGTCTGGCGCGGCACCGACCAGGTGCTCGGCCGGACGGTCGCGGTCAAGAGCCTGCTCCCCGCCCTGCTCGACGACCCGGACTTCGGCGAGCGGTTCCGTGGCGAAGCCCGCACCATGGCCACGATCAACCATCCCGGCGTGGTGGACGTCTACGACTTCGGCAATGACCAGCAGATCGCCTTCCTGGTCATGGAGTACATCGAGGGCGACGCCCTGTCGTCCACGCTGAGCCGGGTCGGCCGGCTCACCCCGGCCCGGACGATGGCCCTGGTCGCGCAGGCCGCGGACGCGTTGCACGCGGCGCACGAGAAGGGCATCGTGCACCGCGACGTGAAGCCGGGCAACCTGCTGGTCCGGCCCAACGGCACGCTCGTCCTCACCGACTTCGGCATCGCCCGCTCCGACCTGGTCGGCCAGCTCACCGCCGCTGGTTCGGTGCTCGGCACCGCCTCGTACATCTCACCCGAGCAGGCCACCGGCGGCGTGGCCACCCCGGCCTCGGATGTGTACGCGCTCGGCGTGGTCGCCTACCAGTGTCTTGCCGGACGGCGTCCGTTCGAGGGCGACAACCCGCTCGACATCGCGATGCGGCACGTGCGGGAGACGCCCCGGCCGCTGCCCGCCGACATCCCCCCGCAGGTCCGTTCGGTGGTGGAACGGGCGTTGGCCAAGGACCCGGCCGCCCGCTGGCCGAGCGCCGCCGCTCTCGCCGGGGTCGCCCGTCAACTCAAGGCCGCGCTCTCCCAGCAGGCCAGGGCCGGTGGCAACCCCGGGCCGGTCTCCGCGGCGCCGGCCTCGCCGGCCGCGCCCGGTCGGGCCCAGGTGCCGCAGGCGCACCAGATGCGCCCGCCGGTCGCCCGCCCGCCGGCTGCCCGCCCCCCGGCCGTCGGGCCGCGGCCGACAACCGTCGCGCCGGCCCAGCAGCCGCGCCCCACCGCCGTCGCGCCGTCCGTCCCGTCCGCCCGGCCGCCGGCCGCACCGAACGGATACCCGCGCGGTGCCGCGGCGGTGCCATCGGCACCGCCCCGACAGCAGCAACCGGCGGCGTACGCCCGGCAGGCCGTGCCGTCGGCGCCGTCCCCCGAGCCCCGGAGGTCCCGGCCCGGCCTGGTGCTCCTCGCCATCTTGCTGGCCGTTCTGGTCCTGCTCTGCTCCGGCGTGATTTCCTACAACCTGAAGCAGTCGCAGGCCGGTGAACCCGTCGGCACGAGTGCGGGCACCACGCCGGCCGGCGCGCTGCGACTCGACGGACGCGACGATCCGACCCAGACGTCGTACCGTCGGGAGATACGACTCCAGCCGGGCGACGGCGGGACGACGACGAGCGAAGGACGACAGACGCGATGACAGCGCAGGCCCGCCTGCTCGGTGGCAGGTATCAGGTCGGCGAGCTGCTCGGCTACGGCGGCATGGCCGAGGTGCACCGCGGTCGCGATCTCCGGCTCGGTCGGGATGTCGCGATCAAGATGCTTCGGACCGACCTGGCCCGGGACGCGACGTTCCAGATGCGGTTCCGCCGCGAGGCACAGAACGCCGCCTCGCTCAACCACCCGGCCATCGTGGCGGTCTACGACACCGGCGAGGAGACCGCGCCGACCGGCGAGACACTGCCGTTCATCGTGATGGAGTTCGTCAACGGTCGGACCCTGAAGGAGGTCCTCGGCGCCGAGGGCCGGCTGCAGCCGCGCCGGGCGCTGGAGATCTGCGCCGACATGTGCGCCGCGCTGGAGTTCAGCCACCGGCACGGCATCATCCACCGGGACATCAAGCCCGGCAACGTGATGCTCACCCAGACCGGCCAGGTCAAGGTGATGGACTTCGGCATCGCCCGCGCGTTGGCCAGCGGCGCGACCACCATGACGCAGACCAGCGCGGTGATCGGCACGGCGCAGTACCTGTCCCCGGAGCAGGCGCGCGGCGAGGCCGTCGACGCCCGCTCCGATGTGTACGCCGCCGGCTGCGTGCTCTTCGAGTTGGTCTGTGGGCACCCGCCGTTCGTCGGTGACAGCCCGGTGAGCGTCGCCTACCAGCACGTACGGGAGACGCCGCCGACGCCGAGCGACATCAACCCGGACGTCACCCCGGCGGTCGACGCGATCGTGTTGAAGGCGCTGTCGAAGAACCCGCTCAACCGCTACCAGAGCGCCGGCGAGATGCGGGCCGACCTGCTCCGCGCCGCCGCCGGTCGGCCCGTGTTGGCCACTCCGGTGCTGCGCGAGGCGGAGACGGTGGCGATGGCCCCGGCCGGCGGCCGGGGCGGTTACCCGGCTCCCGCCGGTGGGCCGCAGACCGGGCAGATGGCCCGGGTGGGCGATCCGCGCCAGCGCAAGGCGTCCTCCTGGCTGATCGCGACGTTCAGCGCGGTCGGCGTGCTGGCGGTTGTCGCCCTTGTCGCTGCCCTGCTCTGGAACCAGCAGCAGGAGAAGGCCAACAAGGTGGTGCCGAGCCTCGTCGGCAAGAGCCAGGCGGTCGCGTTCACCGCGATCCAGGACGCCAAACTCCAGCCGAAGCTGGGTGAACCGGTCCTGGACAACAACTGCACGAAGAACACGGTCGCCAAGCAGGATCCGCCGCCGAACACCAAGCTGAAGCAGTCCGAGACGGTGACCATCCAGCTCTGCGGCGGCAAGCCCGACGTGAAGATCCCTCCGAATCTGGTCAACTCCCAGTACGAGCTGGTCAAGTCCCAGCTCGAGGGCCAGGGGTTGGACGTCCAGGACAAGCAGGTGGAAAACGCGGCGACGAAGGGCACCGTGCTCAAGTTGACTCCCCCGTCGGGGACCACCGTCCCGCAGGGCAGCACGGTGATCGTCGACGTTTCCAGGGGCAACGTCGGCAAGGTACCGAATGTCGTCAATTCCACGAAGGACGAGGCCGCCCAGGAGCTTCGCGAGGCGGGTTACAACGTCGAGTTCCGCGATGGTGACGAGGTGTCGGCGGACCAGGTCGGTCGGGTCCAGAAGCAGAGTCCGAACGCGGGCACCTCACTGGCCAAGGACAAGACCGTGACCCTCGAGATCGGTGTCCCGGAGAAGGTCGTCACCCCGCCGCCGTCCGGCACGCCGACCAGCACGCCGTCGGTCACGCCGACCACGCCCGGCGGCGGCGGCGGCGTCGGCCTGCCGTTCCCGCCCCCGCCGAGCCGGCTCCCCGAGGACTAGGCCCTAGGCGTGTCCGAAGCCCCGGGCCGGCCGGCGGCCAGCCCGGGCGGCGGCACGAGTGACGCCGACGTGTCCGGCGTCGCTTCGGTGGTGAGTCCGCGTCCTCGACGCCGCCGACGCGTGGCCGTCCTGGGAGTCGCCGCGCTGATGCTCGCCAGTCTTCCGTGGCTGTGGACGACGCTCGCCGCCCGCGACCACGTGTACGCCGAGGCCGACGCGCCAGCCGCCGACGTGGTGATCGTCCTCGGCACCGCCGTGGCACCCGATCGGCAACGGCCCGGTGAACGGCTCGCCGGCCGCCTGGAGACCGCCGCCGAGTTGGTGACCAGCGGGCGGGCAAAGGTCGTGCTCGTGTCGGGCGACGGGGGTGGCACGTCGGGAGACGAGCCCGCGGTGATGACGGCGTATCTCACCGAACTCGGCGTCGACGCGCGTCGCGTGGTGGCCGACCCGTTCGGCCTGGACACGTACGACAGTTGCGCCCGGGCGCGCGAGGTGTACGGCGTCGAGCGGGCCCTGATCGTGACCCAGTCCTTCCACCTGTCCCGGGCGGTGACGCTGTGCCGGCATCTCGGCCTCGACGTCGACGGGGTCACCGCACGGTGCGACGAGTGCGGCCCGTTGCTGCTCGCCGAGAAGTCGGTCCGGGACTACCTCGCCAGCGGCAAGGCGGCGTGGGACATGGTGCTTGGTCGCCCGCCGGCGGTCCGCTCGCCCGAGGATCCGGCGGTGCGGAACGCGCTGCGCGGCTGATCCGGCCAGCGTGCCGTCCCGGGCCCGGTGATCGAGCGGCGTCTCAGGTGGTGGCGAAGGCCGACCGGCGGCGGGCGTCGACCTCGGCGGCCAGTGCGGGCGCGCGCTCCAACGCCTCCCGGTGACCGCAGTCGGCCAGCCAGTTGGCGAGCATCAGGTGGCCGCCCTCGGTGAGCACCGACTCCGGGTGGAACTGGACGCCCTCGATGGGAAGGGTCCGGTGCCGCATCGCCATCACCACGCCGGAGCCGGTCCAGCCGGTGACCTCCAGCTCGTCCGGAAGCGTGTCGGGCAGCACGGCGAGCGAGTGGTACCGGGTGGCGGTGAACGGGTCGGGCAGGCCGGCGAGTACGCCCACCGACTGGTGCCGTACCTCGGAGGTCTTGCCGTGCAGCAGCTCGGGTGCGCGCGTCACGGTCGCCCCGAACGCCTCGCCGATCGCCTGGTGACCGAGGCAGACGCCGAAGATCGGCAGCTCGCCTGCGTACTGCCGGATGACGTCCAGGCAGATGCCGGCCCGGTCGGGGCTGCCCGGCCCCGGGGAGAGCAGGATGCCGGCCGCGCCCACCCTGCCCACCTCGGCGACGTCGATCTCGTCGTTGCGGCGGACCTCGCAGGTCACGCCGAGCTGGCCCAGATATTGCACGAGGTTGAAGACGAACGAGTCGTAGTTGTCGATCACCAGGATGCGCATGGTCACCTACTCGGGGAGGGCGGCGCGGGGTTGTTCTGGTCGGTGTCGTACGGCAGGTCGTGTTCGTCGCCGGCCGGGGCGTCGCCGGTCGCCGGGCCGACGTCGCCCGAGTCCGCGGGGGACTCGACCTGCACGTCGTCGAAGGGCAGCAGGGGTTCGGCCCAGGGGAAGGCGACATACCAGAGCAGGGCCACCGTGGCGGCCACCAGCAGTACCGAGCCGATCAGCTTTCCGGCCACGCCGAAGGGCAGTTTGCGCCAGATGAACGCGTACATCGGGTCAGCCCCCCAGCTCCGCCGGGCGGCCCGCCGACTTGGGTTGGGTGCGGTCCAGCTCGGCGTGGATGATCAGCCGCTGGTAGTTGTCCCACTTGGGGTTGCAGGTGGTCAGGGTGAGCATCCGCTTGGTCGGTTTCTTGTTCGGCTCGCCGGGCACCGGTGCCACCACCTCGACCTGGGTGGGTCGGACGATCCGCGACTGCGACACCAGGTAGACGTACCAGTCGGTCTTGCTCTCGACCACGATGGCGTCGCCCTCGCCCAACTCGTCCAGCCGCCAGAAGGTGGCCCGGTTACGGTGCCCGGCGACGGAGAAGTTGCCCACCTGGCCGGGCATCGCGCTCGTCGGGTAGTGGCCCGGGGCGTAGCGGATGTCCTCCTGGGTGACGCCCTCGACCACCACCAGGTTCTTGTCGATCTTCGGGATGTAGAGGCCGGCGAGCGGTTTGCCGCGTACCGGGGGCGACGGTTTGACGCTCGGGCCGGCCGACGGAGCGACAGTCGGGTCGTCGGTCGGGCCCCACTGCTGGGTCAGTGCCTTGTTGAGGTCGTTCTGGTGGGCATCGACGATGGCCGACTTGCCCCACACCTCGTAGCCGGCGAAGAGCAGCACCACCAGGCCGAAGGTGATCAGGATTTCGCCTGTGACACGGACGCCGGTGCGGATTCGGGAGCCGAGCGACGGGCGGGTGAGCTCGGAGTAGACGCTCTTGTAGCCCTCGCCGGTCTGGTGCGGCCGGAGTTGGACCACCCGCTCGCCGCGCCGGGGCCGGGGCGGCTCACCGGGGTTGTCGCCGCCGCCGGTCGGCTCCTGAGGGCCTCCTGTGCGGGGGACGGCACCCATCAGCGCTGTCGAGTCCATTGTCGGTGGGCGGGTGGCGGGGGTGCCGGGCACGGCGGGGATCAACGCGGTGGCGGCCGGGTCGGCGCCACGATCCGGACCGGCGGCGGCGCCACGATCCGGCCCGGCGGCGGGAGCACGGCCCGGCGCGGTCGGTGGCACACGGCCCGGCGCGGTGGGCGGGACACCTGTCGGCCCGGTCGGCGGGACACCTGTCGGCCCGGCGGAGGAGGAGGCATCCGGGCCGGGCGCGGACGGAGCGACCGGGGAGCCGGTCGGGCGCGGGGGCCGGGCGGCGATCTGGGGGATGAGCGCGGTCGGTGAGTCGGCAACCGGTGGGGTCGGGGTGTCTACCGGGGCAGCGGGTCGTACCGGGCTCGGGGTGGGCGCGGCCGGTCGGCCGGGCGCCGGTGGACCGTCGGACCCTGCGTGCGGGCTCGGTCGGGGGACGGCGCTGCCTGGCCACGGCGGGGGTGCGTCGACACCTCGCGGGCCGGGGGTCGGGTCGGTCGGGCGGGGAGGCTCGGGCGTGGCCGGCGGGCGCGGGGCACCGGGCCGGGCGGGCAGCGTCGGCTCGGGCCAGTTGCCGGCCGTGGTCGGCCGGTCCGGCGCCGGCTCGGGCCGGTCGACCTTGGGCAGGAATGCGGTCGGATCGTCGGTCTGGTTACGGTGCCGCCCGTCGCGACGCTCGTCCGGCGTGCTCATTTAGGCACCGTGGCCGAGCGTAGGGCCGTCGAGTCCTCGAACGCGGGGACCCGCACCGTGCCTGCCGTCTCCTTGTAGCCGAGCTGGTAGTCGTCGACCGCGTCCTTGAACCACTGGACTCCCTGAGAGCTGGCGAGTGCCTGCTGAAGGGCAGCCGGGTCGCCGATCGCCACGATCTTGAACGGTGGGGAGTACACCCGGCCATGGAGCAGCAGGGTGTTACCGACGCAGCGTACCGCGCTGGTTGCGAGCACGCGGACGTTCATGATTGAGATGGCCTCGGCTCCACCGGCCCAGAGCGCGTTGACCACTGCCTGCACATCCGCCTGGTGCACCACCAGGTCGTCGTTGTCGGCGTCCGACTGGGTCTGGTCGAGCTGCGGCGCGTCGTTCAGCTCGACCGTGACCCCGGGCCCGCCGAGGGCGGTGAACCCGGCGGCCTGGAGGCTGCCCTGGGCGCGATCCTGCTGATCCTTGATCGGGGCGTCCGAGCCGGCCAGCGTGTTGGTCCGTTGTTGGACCTCGTCGCGGAGTGTGGCGGCCCGGCGTTCGCTCGCCGCCACCTGCTCGCGTCGGTCCTCGATGAGCTGGTTGAGCTGCGGCCGTCGGTCCTCACGCAGCGCGGTGCCGCCAGCGGTGGTCGCGGTGGTGGTGAAGAGCAGCCCCGCCGCGGCGGCGATCAGGGGCACACCGATCGACCAGCCAGGTCGGCGTTGACGCGGTCGCCGGGGCAGCAGCCCGGCGGCGGCCCGTCGGAGGACCTTCTGCCAGGAGGTTGCGCCGGATGTGTACTCCACCGAGCGTTCCTTCCGCGTGTCGGGGGTCGGTCCGCGCCGGCTGGGCCGGTGATGCGAACAGTCCCGCCTTTTTCGGTCACTCCGTGCACCGGCCTGACCCCATTCATGGTCCGGACGGGCAATCGGGACTACGCTAGCTGTCGAACATTATTGGCCATGGACCGTCGCCCCCGCGCCCGGTTGTCAGGCCGGACGAGGTCGTCACCCCTCTGGAGAGCGTCGTGCCCAAGTCTCAGGTCCGCAAGAAGAAGGTGTACACCCCGCCGACGGACGTCCGTCCGACGACGGCGGCGTCGACGCGCAAGCCTAGCCCGGTGTGGTTGCCGGCCACCGCGGTCGCCTTGATCGTCGTCGGAATCGGCTGGCTGGTGCTCTATTACCTGTCGGAGCAGGAGTACCCGGTCGCGGCGTGGGGTTACTGGAACCTCGCGGTCGGCTTCGGCGCGATGGTCGCCTCGCTGGGGTTGCTCTCCCGCTGGCGCTGAGCCGGCTTCGGGGCCGTCGCGTCGGCGGTTCCGCGTCACCCCACCGTGCCCCTGCCCGGCAGGATCGGGTGGGGGCCCCTATGGTGTCCGCAGGCAGCGCGGCCTACTGCGAGATGACTCACGTTACTGCTGGGTAACCTTCGCGTAGGCTGCACTGCATGACCGAGCGAAGCGAGGTCATCAGGCAGCAGACCGGGGAGGCCAACTCGATGGGCAGCGTCCAGATCGTCACCACGATCCTCGCGGCCGCCATCACCGCCGTGGCGGTGTGGCTTGCGGTGCGTGCGGTCCTGAAGATGGTGGCAGTCATCCGGCTCGGGCAGCCCGCGCCGGAACGGTTCACCGACAAGGTCGCTCGCGCCAGGACCATGCTCGTGGAGACCGCCGGCCACACCCGCATGCTCAAGTGGGGCGTGGTGGGCGCCGCGCACTGGTTCGTGATGGTCGGCTTCGTCGTGCTGTCGCTGCTGGTGCTCGAGGCGTACTTCGAGGTGGTCACCACCGACGGTGGCCTCCCGGTCATCGGGCACTGGACGATCTTCGGCCTGGTCACCGAGATCATCGGGGTGTTGGGCCTGGTCGGCATCGTGGTGCTGATGGCGATCCGGCTGCGTAACCGGCCGACCCGGCCGGGCGGGCGGTCCCGGTTCACCGGCTCGACCATGTGGCAGGGCTACTTCGTCGAGTGGATCGTGCTGCTGGTCCTGATCTTCGGGTTCGTGATCCGGGGATTCAAGGTCGCCACGGACCACTTCGAGTTCCCGTTCTGGGCCACCCCGGTCAGTCACGCGGTCGGTGCGGTGCTGCCCGACTGGGCGGACGGGGTCAGCGTCGCCGCGGCCATCAAGATCATCATTTCGATGACCTGGCTGATCGTCATCTCGCTGAACGTCACGATGGGTGTCGCCTGGCACCGCTTCCTGGCGTTCCCCAACATCTTCTTCAAGCGCGAGCCGGCCAGGCCGGCCGGCTCCGGCCTCGGCGCGCTGCGCCCGATGACGAGCCAGGGCAAGCCGCTCGACTTCGAGGAGGCCGACCCGGAGAAGGACCAGTTCGGCGTCGCCCAGGTCGAGCAGTTCAGCTGGAAGGGCCTACTGGACTTCAGCACCTGCACCGAGTGCGGCCGCTGCCAGTCGCAGTGCCCAGCCTGGAACACCGGCAAGCCGCTGTCGCCCAAGCTGCTCATCCTGAGCCTGCGCGACCACGCGTACGCCAAGGCGCCCTACCTGCTGGCCGGCGGCGGCAAGGACCTGACCGGCGAGGAGAAGGCCACCCAGGCGCAGCTCGCGCACCTGGACGTGCTGGCCCTCGCCGAGGCCGACAAGCCGTTGATCGGCACCGCCGAGGAGGGCGGTGTCATCGACCCGGACGTGCTCTGGTCCTGCACCACCTGCGGCGCCTGCGTCGAGCAGTGCCCGGTGGACATCGAGCACGTGGACCACATCGTCGACATGCGCCGCTACCAGGTGCTCATCGAGTCGAGCTTCCCCTCCGAGGCCGGCGTGATGCTGCGCAACCTGGAGAACAAGGGCAACCCGTGGGGCGCGCCGCAGAACACCCGCGAGGACTGGACGAAGGGCCTCGACTTCGAGGTGCCCCGGGTCGGCGCTTTGGACGACTTCGAGTACCTGTTCTGGGTCGGCTGTGCCGGTGCGTTCGAGGACCGGGCCAAGAAGACCACCCGCGCGGTGGCCACGCTGCTCAACGAGGCGGGCGTGTCGTTCGCGATCCTGGGTGAGGGCGAAACCTGCTCGGGCGACCCGGCGCGGCGGATCGGCAACGAGTTCGTCTTCCAGATGCTCGCCCAGCAGAACGTGGAGACGCTGAACGAGGCGTTCGAGGGCCGCGAGAAGGCCAAGCGCAAGATCGTGGCGACCTGCCCGCACTGCTTCAACACCCTGGGCAACGAGTACGGCCAGCTCGGCGGCGAGTTCGAGGTGGTCCACCACACCCAACTGCTCGCGCACCTGGTCGCCACCGGCAAGCTCACGCCGGTGCAGCCGGTCGACGGCGGCGTCACCTACCACGACCCCTGCTACCTCGGCCGGCACAACCGGATCTTCGCGGCCCCCCGGGAGGTTCTCGGTGACGCCATCGCCGGCGAGCTGACCGAGATGCCGCGCAACAGCGAGCGTTCCTTCTGCTGCGGCGCCGGCGGCGCCCGGATGTGGATGGAAGAGAAGATCGGCAAGCGGATCAACGTGGACCGGGTCGAGGAGGCCATGGCCACCGGGGCGAAGACCGTCGCGGTCGGCTGCCCGTTCTGCTCGACGATGCTCAACGACGGGGTCAACGGCAAGGGCGCCGGCGAGCAGGTCGAGGTCATCGACGTGGCGAGCGTGCTGCTCCGATCGGTCAAGCCGGAGCAGCCACAGGGCGGCAAGCAGACGGCGCCGGTCGGCGGCTGAGGCGCGTACCCCCGAAGGATCCTGGACGGCGGTGGCACCTCCTGGGGTGCCACCGCCGTCGCGTGGTCAGGCCCCGGCTGCGGTGGCTCCCGCGATCGCGGCGGCGGTGGCGGCCGTGGTGGCTGTCAGGAGGGCGGCCTGGGTCTGCTCGATCGCCCGGCGGGTGGCGGCCGACCCCCAGTCGCCCGCGCCGATCTCGTCGAGCCGGCGCTCCACCCGCTGCCGGGGCAGGTCGCCGAAGAGCGTGCGGTGCAGCCGGACGGCGCGGGTGAGACCGAGCAGCGCGGCGGTCCGCGGCGGCACCGGCCCGTCGCCGACGATCGCGGCCCACATCCGCTGCCGGGCCTCGGTCTCCACCGCCGGCTCGGTGCCGGTCGGCGAGGGATAGCGGGTACGCGGGACCACCCAAAACACCCGGTCGGACTCGCGGCGCAGCACACCGGCGGCGACCAGCCCGTCCAGCACCCGCCTCGGCAGGTCCTTCGCGAGCCGGGTCACCCAGTCCTGGGGTTTGCGAAGCTTGCGCTCCCCGGCGATCCGCGCCAGGGCGTCGTCCAGCAGCGGCCGGCCCACCGGGGCCGGGTCGGTGACCACCAGCCGGTCGTCGACCAGCTCGACCCGGCCGGCGACGGCCAGGTCGAGGAGCAGGGCGCCGGCCAGACCGTGGTCCAGGCCGGGCCAGCCGAGCCGGTTGGTGCCCGCGTCGTCGTGGGCCAGCAGGGCCAGTTCATCGGCGAGCGTCAGTGCATCCATGACTTCCACGCTAACTCCGCTCGACCACCCCACCCGGGGGCGTGCCCCGAGGACGCGGGGCAGCCCGTGCAAGAATCTCGCCGAGGTGAGGCGACATCGACGGCCTGCTCTTGATGACGCTGTTGCCCCTGGTCGGGTTCGCTGCGCTGACCGCGGGCAACGCGTTCTTCGTGGCGGCCGAGTTCGCCCTGGTCACGGTCGACCGTGCGGAGATCGACAGGCGGGCCGCCGCCGGCGACCAGGCCGCCCTGACGGTACGCGCGGCGCTGCGCGACCTCTCCTTCCAGCTCTCCGGAGCGCAGCTCGGCATCACCATCACCGCTCTGCTCACCGGCTACCTTGCCGAGCCGGCCCTGGCGCGGCTCTTCACCCCGCTGCTGCGGCCGGTGGCCGGGGAGGGCACCGAGCGGTTCACCCCGTTCCTGGCGTTGGCCCTGGCCACGCTGCTCTCCATGCTCTTCGGTGAGTTGGTGCCGAAGAACGCGGCGCTGGCCCGGCCCATGCCGGCGGCGCTGGCCACGGCCGGTCCGATGCACACCTTCTCCCGCACGTTCGGCTGGCTGATCCGGGGGTTGAACGGCTCCGCGAACCGGCTGGTCCGGGCGCTCGGTGTCGAGCCGCAGGAGGAGCTGGCCAGTGCCCGCTCGCCGGAGGAGCTGGGTCTGTTGGCGGCCATCTCGGCTCGGGCCGGCGCACTGCCGACCGACACCGCGATGCTGCTGCGTCGGACCATCCGCTTCGGCGACAAGCGGGCCGCCGAGGCGATGACCCCCCGGGTGGACGTGGTCGCGCTGCGCGCCACGGCCACCGTTGCCGAGCTGCTTGAGCAGTCCCGGCAGACCGGGCGGACCCGGTTCCCGGTGTACGAGGAGACCCTGGACCTGGTGACGGGCGTGGCCGGGGTGCCCGACGCGCTGGGCGTGCCGCTCGCCGACCGGGCGTCGACGATTGTCGGCTCGGTGGCCCGCGAGCCGGTGTACGTGCCGGAAAGCCTCAACCTGGACGGCGTGCTGGCCGCGTTGAAGGCGGCCGGCGCCGACCTGGCCATCGTGGTCGACGAGTACGGCGGCACGGACGGCGTGGTGACGATCGAGGACCTCGTCGAGGAGCTGGTCGGGGAGATCGCCGACGAGTTCGACCCGGCGAGTGTGGACGACGCCGACCCGGTCGAGTTGACCGTGCCGGGCGGTGAGCGCACCGTGCTCGTCGACGGGGTGCTCCGCTCCGACGAGGTGGCCGAGCAGACCGGCTTCCGGCTGCCCGAGGGGCCCTACGAGACGTTGGCCGGCTTCCTGATGGCCCAGCTCGGGCACATCCCGCTGGCCGGCGAGACGGTCGAGGCGGACGGCTGGGAGTTCACGGTGGTCGAGGTGGAGCGGCACCGGATCGAGCAGGTCCGGGTGTTACGCCCGGCGGAACCGGACGACGATGACTGAGCTGCTGGTGACCGTCCTGCTGCTGCTCGGCAACGGGTTCTTCGTGGGCAGTGAGTTCGCGCTCATCGCGTCCCGCCGGACGGTGATCGAGCCGCTGGCCGCCGGGTCGAAACGCGCCCGGTGGGCGTTGTCGGCGATGAACCAGATCCCGCTGATGATCGCTGGCGCGCAGCTCGGCATCACGGTCTGCTCGTTGGGCCTGGGCGCGATCGCCGAGCCGGCGTTGGCGCACCTGCTGGAGCCGCCGTTCCACGCGGCCGGCCTGCCCGAGCGGGCGGTGCACCCGGTGGCCTTCGTGTTGGCCCTGGGCGTGGTGGTCTTCCTGCACACGGTCGTCGGGGAGATGGTGCCGAAGAACATCACGCTCGCCGGGCCGGAGGTCTCCGCACTCTGGCTCGGCCCGGCGATGCTGGCGTTCTGTGTGGCCACCAAGCCGCTGCTGCTGGCCATGAAGTGGGCGGCGCGCCGGGTGCTCGCGATCTGGCGGATCGAGGCGTCCGAGGCGGTCAAGACGGTGTTCACCGCCGAGGAGTTGGCCGGGCTCGTCTCGCAGGCGCGCACCGAGGGGTTGCTCGACGAGGAGCAGCATGTCCGGATCACCGGTGCCCTGGCCCTGCACAGCCGCACGGCGGCGGACGCCCTGCAGCCGTGGTCGACGGTGGTGACGGTGGCCGAGGACGTCTCACCGGCATCGCTGGAGGTGTTGGCGACCCGGACCGGACGGTCCCGGTTCCCGGTGGTGCAGCGGTCGACCCGTCGGGTGCTCGGGTTCGTGCACGTCAAGGACGTGCTGGGGTACGCCGGGCAGGGTCGTCGGTCGCCGGTGCCGGCCCAGGTCTACCGGCCGCTGGCGGTGGTGCCGCCGGAGCGTACGCTGGCGGACCTGCTGCTGGCCATGCGCCGCGAACGGCGGCACATGGTGCTGGTGAGCGACGGCCGGCGCCCGCTCGGTGTGGTCACTCTTGATGATGTATTGACGGCTATCGTTGGTTGATCCGCCAATACCCTTGGTGTGCAAGCGGTTGCACGACAGTGACGGTTATCCCGTTCGCCTTGATTACCGCCCCGCGCTTCCCTAATGTGGGGCACCGACCGCTGTGGGTCGTCTGCCTCGGCCCTTCCCTCACGCGAGGCGCCCGGCGGTCGGTTGCAAAGGAGTCGGTGCCGGTGGCAACCATGCCCCCTCATCGTCACGACCTGTCTGCGTCTGCTCGGCCGGGTGGTCTGCGCCGGGCTGGTCGCCGTCTGCTCGTCCTGGTCGCCGCCGCGGTGGTCGGCGCGGGCCTGCTCACCGCCCCGGCGCACGCCGCGCCGACGGTCGACGAGATCGAGGCGCAGATCGACAAGAAGTGGGAGCAGTTGGAGCCCACTATCGAGCAGTACAACAAGGTCAGGGCGCAGCTGAAGGTCAATCGGCAGAAGTCGGTGAACCTGCAGAAGAAGATCGAGCCGTTGGCGTTGCAGAGCGAGTTGGCGCTCAACCGGGTCGGCGATCTCGCCTCGCGCTACTACATCTCGGGCCCGTCGCACGACATTGGCGCGCTGTTGGTCAGCGCCAAGCCGGACACGCTCACCGAGCAGCTCACCATTCTCGACCGCCTGGCCGCGCAGGAGCGCAAGGAGGTCGAGGGCGTCCTCGCCGTGCGGGACAAGTACGACGGCGAGAAGCAGAAGCTGGACGCCCTGATCGTCACCCAGACCAAGCAGCAGAACGAGCTGGCGGCCAAGAAGAAGCAGATCGACGCCGAGATCAAGCAGCTTGAGGCGTCGATGCCGAAGACCACGGTCAAGACCGCCGGCTGCCCGACCATCAACGGTGTGGTTTCAGTGGCCGCCCAGAAGGCGATCAAGACCGCCTGCCAACAGGTCGGCGATCCGTACGTCTGGGGCGCCGTCGGCCCGAACTCGTTCGACTGCTCGGGGCTGACCCAGTACGCCTACAAGTCGGCCGGGATCTCCCTGACCCACCACACCGGAGACCAGTGGAACGAGGGCAAGGCCGTGGCGCGAGCCGAGGCCCGTGCCGGTGACCTGGTCTTCTTCTACTCCGGCCTGAGTCATGTCGGGCTGTATCTGGGTAACAACCAGATGGTGCACGCACCACGTGCCGGTAAACCGGTGCAGGTGTCCAGCATCAACACCATGCCCGTCGCCGGGTTCCGCAGACCCTGATCCACACCGTTCGACACGACGGCCCCCGGTCACCGACCGGGGGCCGTCGTCGTTGTCAGCGGGGTGCGCCCACCGGGGACGGCAGGAGCAGTACGTCGGCCAGGTCGACATACATGATGCGGTGGCCGAACTGGATCTGCGCGTACCGGTTCTTGCCCCGGATCACCGTCCAGTCGCCGGGCGAGGAGCCGTCGACGGTGCTGGCCCGGTAGTACTCGCCCGGCAGCACCGCGCCGACGGCGTACCGCTGCCCGGCGGCCAGGGTGTACTGCAGTGGCGAGATCGTCTGGTAGGGCACGCCGGCCGGATAGGCCGCCTGTTCCGGGTAGGCCCGCCCGTACACCGGAATGGTGGCCCGGCCGGGCTTCGGGGTGGCCACCACACCGACGGTCCAACTGGCGGTGGGCCTGGACGCCGGGTTGTGGAACCAGGCCCGTTGCCCGAGGTACCAGATTGCCGTCCAGTCGCCCTGCCGGCCGGCCAGCGCGTACGTCTGACCGGCGGAGGCGCGGGCGCCGTGATCCGACACCTCCATGGTGTTCGGGGTGCCGTCGGGGCGGAGCGCGATGTCGTTCACAAGTGGCGCGTCCGCGGCCGGCGCGGAGCGAAGCACCACCGCCGAGGAGCCGCGTGGCGCGCACGGGACGCCGACGGTGACGCAGCCGACGAACGCCGGCTGGTTGGTGGCGAAGTCCGGGTCGATCCGGACCAGACCGGTGGACGGGGTGCCGGTGTCCAGCCGGGGCGCGTGCAGCAGTTCGAAGTAGTGGGTCCAGTCCCAGTACGGGCCGGTGTCCCAGTGCATCCCACGGACGTTCGCGGCGACGGTGCCGGGCACGTTGTCGTGGCCGATGATGTGCTGGCGGTCCAGCGGGACGCCCAGCCGCAGCGCGAGGTGCCGCACCAGCTTCGCCGAGGTCCGGTACATCGCCTCGGTGTACCAGGTGCCCTGCGCCGCGTAGCCCTCGTGCTCCAGCCCCACCGCCTTGGCGTTGACGTACCAGTTGCCGGCGTGCCAGGCGACATCCTTGGTGCGGACGTGCTGGGCGACGTGCCCGTCCACCGAGCGCAGCGTGTAGTGCCAGCTCACGTACGTCGGATCCTGCACGAGCCGCAGGGTGGTGGCCCAGCTCCCCTCGGTGTCGTGGATGACGATGTACTCGATCTTCTGCCGGTCGGGACGGTCGGACAGGTCGTGGTTGCCGTAGTCACCGTCGCCGAACGCCGCGTAGGGCGCCGGGATCCACTCGCAGGAGATGGTGCGGGGGCATTCCAGGCCGTCCGGGCGGTCGAGCCGGCGCAGACCCAGCCGGTCCAGCCAGGAGCGCTGCGGGCGGATCGCGCGGGCCGGCAGCGTGATCCGCTCGCCGACGTCGGTCACCCGCGACGCGCCGGCGCCGATGGTGGTGAAGACCTCGTCGGCGAAGGCCGCCGCGGCGTCCGCGCTGTCCGCGCCGGCGTAGCGGGCCACCGCGCCGTACCAGGTGGCCGGGTCGGTGCCGGCACCGACCGGGGCGCCCAACTCCCGCTGGTACGAGGCCAGGAGTGCGGCCCCGCCCCGGATGTTGACGTCGGCGTCGGTGCGCAGCGCGTCGGGAGTCGCGCCGGTCAGCGCGGCGGCGGCATCCACGGTCTGCGACGCGGCGGCGGGTGGCGCCGGGTCCTGGGCCGTCCGGGGTACGGGTGCCAGCGCGGTACGGGAGTCGTCGCCGCGCGGGTCCTCGGCGCCGGTGTCGTGGTGACCACGCACGGGCAGAGCGGTCACGTGTCGGGCGTCGGTCAGGTGCATGGGGCCGTAGCCGCCGCTGGTGCTGGGTGTGCCGGCGTTGCTGTCCCAGCGGGACTCCAGGTAGGAGACGCCGAGCAGCACGTCGGTCGGTACGCCGTACTCGGCGGCCGCGGCGGCGTACCGCTGCTGGCGGTCGACGGTGGGTGCGGCGGCGTGGGCGGGTGCTCCGACCGCGGTCGCGGCGGCGAGCACGGCGACGGCGAGCAGCGCACGCCGGCCGGGCAGCAGGGTTGGATGGTGCATCGAACCCCCTAGATTTCGCGGGTGTGGATGACGCCACCCTCGCGCCGGCCGGGAGTCCGCGTCAATACCTTTCCATGTGTCGACCTGCCAGGAAATAAATCTTCACGTACGGGTCGGTGATCCTCTCCGATCGGTACGGAGTGTCACGGCCGCACGGGTTGCGGAGCGGTAACAAGCGTCTCTACTCTGGTCATTCGTCGGCCCGATAGCAGCTCCGTCCAGCCCGGGCGGTAACGGACCGACACCGCCGAGTCGTTTCCGAACGAACCGGGGACCCATGTCCCCCGGGGTGAATCCGCAGCCACTGCGGTAGGGCGCCGACTTCCCGCCCGAACCCGTCAGCTAACCCGGTAGGCGGTCAGGAAGAAGGAGTACGGAACCCCGGTGGCACTCCATGCCCCGCGGCCGTCGTCCGAGCGGTCGGCAACAGCCGGCCCGATGTCGATTGCGCCGCGCCCACGCTGGTCCCGCTTCACCACCGCGCTCGCCGCACTGGCCGGCGTCGCCGTCGTCCTGACCGGCAGCGCTACGGCGGCCCACGCCGACCCGTCCGTCGCCGAGATCGAGCGCCAGATCGACGCCGACTGGAACAAACTCGAACCGATCATCGAACAGCACAACGCCACCCGGACCGACCTCGCCGCCAAGCGCAAGCAGGCCCAGGCGCTGGCCGCCCGGATCGCCCCGCTGGAGCGCCAGGTCGACGCCGCGATGGACAAGGTCAGTGCCCTGGCCGTGCGCGCGTACAAGGGTGAGAACGTGCTGACCGTCAACGCGGTGCTGGGCAGCCGGTCACCCAGTGAGGTGGTCGGTCAGCTCGAACTGCTCGACCGCTTCGCGCACAACCAGCAGCAGGACGTCCGCGAGGTGGCCGACCTGCGCGACGAGTTGGCCGGGCAGAAGGCGCCGCTCGACGAGATGGTGGCCCAGCTGACCCGTACCGAGGCCCAGCTGGCGGCGAAGAAGAAGCAGATCAACGAGGAGATCGACAAGCTGCAGAAGCTGCGCCTCAAGGTGTACGGCAGCGGTGGCGGCGGTCCGTTGCGCCCCGCGCCCTGCCCCGGCAGCTATCCCGGTGGCGCCGCCGGCACCGCGGTCAAGTTCGCCTGCGCGCAGATCGGCAAGCCCTACGTCTGGGGTGCCGAGGGTCCGAACTCGTACGACTGCTCCGGACTCATGCTCGCCGCCTGGGCGAAGGCCGGGGTGTCACTGCCGCACAACGCCGCAGCCCAGAGCCGCGTCACCAAGAACGTCAGCAAGGCCGACCTGCGACCTGGCGACCTGGTCTTCTACTACAGCGACATCCACCACGTCGGGATGTACGTCGGTGGCGGCTGGGTGGTGCACGCCTCGCAGGCCGGCGAACCGGTCAAGATGAAGAGGGCCGACGACGGTCAGGTCCACAGCTACGGCCGTCCAGGCTGATCGATCGTGCTGATCGAAGGGCCCGTCGCGATTCGTCGCGGCGGGCCCTCGTCGTCAGCGGTTCAGCGGGTGGGCCAGGTGCGCCAGTGCTGCCAGGCGCGGCTCGGCGTCGGCCCCCGCTGCCCCTGGTAT
The DNA here is from genome assembly GCF_049847025.1 of Micromonospora sp. DT231. Taxonomy (NCBI): domain Bacteria; kingdom Bacillati; phylum Actinomycetota; class Actinomycetes; order Micromonosporales; family Micromonosporaceae; genus Micromonospora; species Micromonospora sp. DT231. The sequence goes on from NZ_JBNCNO010000002.1 coordinate 310,776, forward strand.
CGCGAGCCGTAGACCGCCGAGCCGTACGGGTGCTCGGCTGGCGAGGAGAGCCGGAAGATGCAGAGCTGCCCGATCTTCATGCCCGGCCAGAGGGTGATGGGCAGGTTCGCCACGTTCGAGAGTTCGAGCGTGACGTGCCCGGAGAAGCCGGGGTCGATGAAGCCGGCGGTGGAGTGCGTGAGCAGCCCGAGCCGCCCCAGTGAACTCTTGCCCTCCAGCCGGCCGGCGAGTTGGTCACCGAGCGAGATGACCTCGAGCGTCGAGGCGAGCACGAACTCCCCGGGGTGCAGCACGAACGGCTCCCCGTCGGGCACCTCGACCGCCGACGTCAGGTCGTCCTGCTGCATCGCCGGGTCGATGTGTGTGTAAAGGTGGTTGTTGAAGACCCGGAACAGCCGGTCCAGCCGCACGTCGATGCTTGAGGGTTGGACCAGGGTGGGCTCGAACGGCTCCAGGCCCAGCGTGCCGGCCTTGATCTCGGAGACCAGGTCGCGGTCGGAGAGCAGCATCGGACCACCATAGCGGCGGCCCGAAAACCCACCGGATTCGGTGCCGGTGACCAGCGCGTCGAGGTCGCTACTCGTACATTTGTTCGATAGAATGCTCGCATGGCTTCCTGGTCCGAATTCGCCGCCGACGAGCCCCGACTCGCCGACGGGATCCGCGTTCTCCTCCAGCAGTACGGGCCGGGCTTCGGCTACCTGGCCACGGTCCGTGCCGACGGCGGGCCCCGGGTCCATCCGGTCTCCCCGGTCATCACCGACGAGGGTCTGTTCTGCTTCATCATCGACTCCCCGAAGCGCCGTGACCTCGAACGCGACGGCCGCTACGCGCTGCACTCGTTCCCCCCGGAGGAGAGCGACGACGAGGCGTACGTGGCGGGGCGTGCCCGCCCGGTGACCGATCCGGTGCGCATCGCCCGGTTGGCGCAGGGCGCCCGCGCGGAGCCACAGGTCGACTGGCAACTGTTCGAGTTCACCGTCGACGTGGCGATGTTGACTCGCCGCGAGCAGCACATCGCGGGCATCCCGGGCCTCGCCCCGGCCCGGCCGGCCGTCCGGGTCTGGCTCGACCCGCGGGCCCCCTCGGCGGTGGCTGCCGCGCCGCTCGCCGTGCCGCAGACCCGCCCGACCCGCCGCAGCCGTGACGTCCAGTGCACAGCCGCCTGACCACCACGGCCCAGAGACAGTCGGTGCCGGCTCCGTCGTAAGGGAGCCGGCATTCGGCCGTACGCCCGGCGCTGCCCCCGCGCTGCCCCCGCGCTGCCCCCGCGCTGCCCCCGCGCTGCCCCCGCGCTGCCCCCGCGCTGCCCCCGCGCCGCCCCCGCGCTGCCCCCGCGCCGCCCCCGCGCCGCCCCCGCGCCGCCCCCGCGCCGCCCCGCGCCGCCCCGCGCCGGCCTGGGGGCGCCCCCGCGCGCCGGCCTGGGAGCGTCGCCCCGCATGATCGACTCGCTTTTCATGAAATCGCGGTGTCCCGGCCGCTCGGACACCCCGACTTTCAGGAACCCGAGTGGATCAAGCCGGGCCGAACCCTGGCCGAACCAGGCGGAGCGGGCGGAGCGGGCGGAGCGGGCGGAGCAGGCGGAGCGGGCGGAGCGGGCAGAGCGGCACGCGGGCAAGCCGCGGGTCGGGGTGCGTGCATGCACGGGCACGGCGACTCGGGTACAGTGGTGCCGCTTGCGGGTGTAGTTCAATGGCAGAACATCAGCTTCCCAAGCTGACAGTGCGGGTTCGATTCCCGTCACCCGCTCCACACGCGGAAGCCCTGGTCAGGACCAATGGTCCCGCCAGGGCTTCCTCCGTTCCAGATAGCTGAAACAGGGCGCTGTGCCATTAGCCCGCCTCGGCGCCCGTCCCTTAGTCCTCGGCGACCGGTCGTGTCCGACGCTTGCTCGGCTTGCGTCAGGCCGCCCTGACGGCCTTGTCGATCGCGCCGGCGATGACCTGGCCGGCCTCCCGATTGGCGTGCTGATAGACCCTGGTCGGCCTCCCGATTGGCGTACTGATAGATCAGCGCCGCGCGGGGACTGTCGTGGCCCATCCGGCCATGATGTCTCGCAGGCTGGCGCCGGGCGCCCGCGACGCGAGCGTGTTGCCGGGTCCGGTAGGCGGGCTACCCGGCGGCGCAGCTGACGTTGTTGAGCGTGAAGGCAATCGGCACGGCGTCGCTGGCCTGCCAGGTGCCCAGGACGCCGAAGACCACCGAGGCGCCCGGCGCCACCTGGGGGTTGTAGCTGGCGTTCCGGGCCGTGACGGTGGCACCGCTCTGCTGGGCGGTGGCGGACCAGGACTGGACGATGTGCTGGTCACCGGGGAAGGTGAAGCTGAGCGCCCAACCGTCGACCGGCACGGTGCTGGTGTTCTTGATGGTGATCTGGGCGGTGAAGCCTCCCGGCCACTCGCTCCCGGTGCGGTAGCTCACGGTGCAGGGCGCCGCCGGCGGCGGGTCGATCGGCACCGTGGCGGTCTGGGTGAGCCGGGTGCCGGTGGCGGTGTCCTCTAGCAGGACCGTGACCTCCAGGCCGGTGGCCGTACAGTCGGCGGACACCCAGTAACCCTCTCTCCAGCTGAAGGTCGCGCCCGGATCGACGGTGACCGCCCAGCCCGGCAGCGAGGGGAGGGCCGGGCAGCCGGTGGGGATGCCGGGGGTGGAGCCGACGAACCGGCCGTAGATCGCCGTGCCGACCTGTTGCTGTTGGGCTGTGCAGTTCTGCCCGACGGCCGTGGCCCTGACGACCTGGCCCGGAACCACCCGCGGCGGGTCGAAGGTGAGCGACTGGATCTGGACGGTACCGGCGCAGGTGTCGGCCGGGACGGTCGCGCCGGCTGGGGCGGTGCCGGCCGGATCGGCCTGCGCCGCCGCCGCGGGGACAGCCAGTGCACCGGCGGCGCAGACGGCGGCCGCGGCGAGGGTCAGGAGCGTACGCAAGAGGGTCCTCCTGGGTGAGCCGTGGGCTACGGGCGTCGCCAGTTGACCGTACCAATCAATGCCTGTCAATTGAATGGATCGGCGGTCGTCTCCACCATGCGACGCACCGGCTCGCCGCCGGAGACCGCCGTGATCTCCCGACCGGCCCCCTCGGCCAGGACGGGTTGGCGCTTCAACCGCGTGGGTTGTCGGGCCCCGCGGGCAGACTGCCGCCATGAGTTACGACTTGGCGGTCTGGGAAGGTGAGCAGCCGGCTGACGACGCCGCTGCGGGTGAGGTCTACGACCGGCTCTATGCCACGTACGCGGAGGGCGAGCAACTACCCCCGACCCCACGCATCCGGGCCTACGTCCTCGCCCTGTTGGAGCGGTGGGTAGACCTGTCCTCCGACGACAAGGACGATGCCAGCCCGTGGTCCGCTGGTCCGCTGATGGATGAAGCGTCTGGCCCGTTCGTCTACTTCACGATGCGGTACAGCGTGTGCGAGGAAGTCTCGACCGAGGCTGCTCGGATGGCAGCCGCTCACGGTCTGGTCTGCTACGACCCGCAGTGGGAGCGAGTACGGCCCACCGCTGAGGAGCCCGCGGAGGCGTGCCGTTAGGCCGGACAGTGTTCTGCCGGGCAACCCTGGTGCCCACCGGTCCAGACAGGAGATCCACGTACAGGACGAACGCAGGGAAGCCCCTTCGTCAGCCGACGATCAGTTTCGACGTGATTGACTCGCTGACAACAGCTCGGCTGTCCGCCTCCGCTACGAGTGGAACGCGACAGCCTGTAGCTCGTCCATGGTGGTGCGGTACCAGGTGCCCCGGGCGAAGGCGTGCAGGTCGCCGCTCCGGCAGGTGTAGCGGAGACGCTGTGCTTCGATGCCGTCGGGTAGCACGAGGCGGCATTGCCCGCCGATGCGGTGCAAGCCCTCTCGGCTGATGCGCAGCAGCGTCACGACGTCGTACTCGGAGCCCCAGCCCGTCAGAAGAGCTCGGTCTGCGCCGCTGACCAGCATGCCGTGCGCGGACTGATAGGGAGACGCCCCCCAATCGGTGACCGTGTCACCTGACGCCGACTGGACATGGAAATCCGTGTAGGGGCAGAAGTGCGCGGTTTCGCCGTGCAGGTTGAGCGTGTAGCAGTCGGAGATGTACGGGAGCCCGGCATCGTGCGGGTAGAGCCAGTCGACGGTCAGATCCTGGTTGAACCGGGCAAGGCCGTGTCCCTCCGGCCCGCTCCCGCCCAACGCTCCCTCATCGAAATATCCGGCCCATACCTTGCCGGACGGCGTTGTCTGGAGTTCCTTGATGGCATCACCGAGATGGCCTCGGCACTCCAGATCGCCGTCGCGGGTCCACACTTCACCGTTGAGCGCGTCACGCCCGGTGCGGGCCGCCGCCAGCAGGACACGCCCCTCCGGCAGCGGTTGCACGAACGACACGCGAAGGTCGGTCTCCACCTCGATGGCACCGACGATCCGGATCCCCCTGCCACCGAGATGCCAGGTCACCTGCTTGCGGCGGGAGTCCAACCGGTGTGACCAGACGGCGAACGCCGTGCCATCGGGCCCGACGCCGACCGCCTCCGGCTCGCGCTTCATATCCACGCGGTCCGAGCGTGTCAGAAATCCATGGCGTCCCAGTGGCACAACCGGCAGCTTCAACACCTCCAGCCGCCGCCGAAGGCTGGCCTGATCGCGTTCGCCTCGCGGTGTCGTCATCACGAGCATCATCGGTCACCGGAAACCGGATCTGGGGGGCCGGCCCAGATGCGTTTCCAGGGCCGAACCCACCCGCTTGGAGACCGCCGAGTCGTGGGGTAGGTCCGTAAGGTCGACGGCTACCCACCGGGCCTGGGAGATCTCGCCGTTCGGGGCGATCTCGTCGGAGAGCGCGTGCAGGCGTACGACCGTCAGGTACCCTTTTTTGCCCCCGCTGGTCGTCACGTGCTCCTCGAGCACGAGAGCGGACGAGTCCAACGTGACGCCCAGTTCCTCGACGCACTCACGCCTGGCCGCCTGTTCAGGGGTTTCTCGGGCTGGCTTGTATCCGCCTCCGGGCAGGCGCCACAGGGATTGGTCACCGTAGCTGTGTTGAACGAGGAGGACTCGGTCGGCGTCGACCGGGTGGATGATCAGCGCTTGCACGCCGTGGGTGGTCGGCTTGGCGATCCGCCAGTAGAGCCCGCGCAGGCGATGGAGCAGCCTGAACGCGATCGGCGGAATCCTCATCTGGCCGTCCAATCGGTGAGCCATGCGGTGCGGAGAAGCGGCGTCGAAGACGTTACGTCGTCCCTCCGGTGTTCGCCCTCGCCGGAACGTTCGAGGTGAGAAGACCGCGTTTGTGTTTCGGTGTGCTCATGACTCGCGCAGGGTTCGCCAGGTGGGTAACTCCCGGCAGGGTGGAGTGGGTTCTGCTCCTGGCCGCCGTCCTCGTCGGGGGGCTCGTGTGGAAGGCAGGTGCACCGAAGTGGGCGGGCTTGGTCCTGGCACTCGGTGGCGCCCTGTGGATCAGACGAATGCGGCAACGAGGACACATCGAGCGTGCTCTCGTCCGCTGGCTCTAGATTGCCACCCTCACTCGAGGTTTTGACTGCCCGTTCTCGACCTGGCTCATTCGCATTCGACGATGGCAGGATCGCAGATGTGGGAACGGCCGGTAACCCGTGGTGGCAGACAACGAAGACACCCAAGCAGGGTTTCCTCCTGGGAGGTGTCTTGCCGTTGGCCACCTGGCCTCAGCCGTGCTGCTGCTCCGGCACCAGCGCTCAGATCAGGAGTAGCTGGAAGCTACGCATCGAGTCGGCGGCAGCGCCAGCTACGTACGACTGCCTTATAGATTGGTCGTCGTGACCGGCACCGCGCTGCCCCGACATCGACAGCACGTCGCCTGGATGCCGCTCCCCATCGCGGTGCTCACCGTCGGGCTGCTGCTCCGTGCCGCCGTGACCGTCTGGGATCTACTCCACTTCACCGAGCTGTTCAACTATGGCAACAGCATGAGCGGGTCGCTCGCCGGCGTCATCGAAAAATCCTTGTCCTATCTGGGGTTGGCCCTGACAGCGGTGCTGGTGCCGATCCTGTGGATCGGGGCGCGGCGGGTCGGCGTCGCCGGATCGAGGTGGCCGGGGACCATCGGGTGGGTCTGCGGGGTGCTGGCCGCCTTCGGCGCTGTCGGGGTGTCGGGCCCGCCGAACGACGGCAGCGACCCGAAGCAACTGGGCATCGTCCACGACAGCGGGACACCGACCTGGGTCAAGGTGCTCGACGTCGTCGCGCCGTACGCGGTCCTCGTCGGTGCCGGGGGCGCGGTGCTGCTGCTCCTCCTGGCGGTCGTGACCCAGTTGCGGACACGCGTCCGTGCCGCGCTCGACGCGGGGCCCGGCACCGACAGCTAGGGGCAACCGCCGCTATCGATAGTCGGCGAACACCCGGCGTTCCACGCCGTCGACGGTGACCGGGCCGCCGTGGGGAAGGATCCACTGCGGTCGGGTGTGGCCGAACGGGATGCCGACGCAGACGACTGCCTCCGGGTTGTAGCGGGTCACCACGTCGACGACCGTGTCGCGCTGCTGCTCGCGTAGCCGTGCCCGATCCTCGGCGGCGGGTCGGCGCGTCTGGTCGGAGGTCGGCGGACGGGCGACCAGGACGGCGTCGACGGCGCTGAGGATGCCGCGTTCACCGAGGGAGCGGACGATGAAGCCGACGTCTCGTGCGGGGAGGAGTTCCTCCGACGTCTCGATGACGAGCACCCCGCCCCGCAGCACCTCCGGAGCAAAGGGGAAGCGTCCCGCCGTCAGGATCCACTGGATGACTTCCAGGCACCCGCCCCAGGTGGGGCCGGTGACCGCGCGGCGCGGCCCGTACCAACTCCACGGTTCCGTCGGTTCGCGTTCCCCGAAGGACGTCAACGCCCGCGGATCGGCCCAGTCGATCCCGATGTCCTCGGACTCGCCCGGGTCGGTGATCTCCAGCCGCTCCCCGGTGAGTAACGCCGCTCGCAGCGACCGGATGTGGATGTCGTCCACGGCCGGTCCGGGGCCGAGGTGCACCTGGGAGGAGCCGCCGTAGAAGCTGGCGACGCCGAGACCCCAGAGCCAGTGGTGCAGGTTCGTGTTGTCGCTGGTGCCGAGGAAGGGCTTCGGGTCGGCTCGGGCGAGATCCGCGTCCAGATGCGGGACGACGGTGATCTGGTCGTCGCCGCCGAGGACGGCGAGGATGCCGCGTACCTGGGGATCTGCGAAGGCGGCGTTGATGTCCGCCGCCCGCGCCGCCGCTGTCGCACCGACCTGGCGGGTGGTCGGGTATTCGACCGGGACGAGGCCGGTCAGGTCGGCGAGCCGTCGCATGGCCTGCTCGTGAATCTCGGGGAAGGCGCCGGCCGCGGCGAAGGATGGCGAGAGAATCGCGATCTTGTCCCCGGGTCGGGCCTTACGAGGACGAACAAGCTCATGCGTCATGCCGAGATCCAACCGGGCCGCCGGTCCGTACGCATCTCATTTCGAGACGGGTTCCAGGAGAACCACGGGGATCTCCCGCGTGATCCGTTGTTGGTAGGCGGCGTACTCCGACCTGGCCGACACCATCAGGCGCCACAGATGCGGGCGCTCCGCGGCCGTGGCGGTGCGCGCGTACGCGCCGAAGGTCTCCGTACCCACCTGCACCGTGACGTACGGATCGGCGAGCAGGTTGAGGTACCACGCGGGATGGTGGTCTGCGCCACGGTTGGAGGCGGCAAGCACGTAGCGGTCGTTGTCGCGTTCGTAGACGAGTGCGGTGCGGCGCAGTTCGCCGGTCTTGCGGCCTCGGGTCGTCAGGAGCAGGTCGTTCACGCCGGGCCGGGGCCGGCCGCCGGTCTCCTCGAACCGGCGGATGTGCTCCGCGACCCAGGAATGTGGGCTGTCGTGGACCTCGGGCATCACACCTCCCGGACACTCGCGGCGGCACGGTGGTGGCGGGGCGCCTCGATCTCGTCGAGCAGTGCGATCGCGAAGTCCGGGTAGCTGATCCGGCTGGCTGGGTCGCCGTGTTCGGCAAAACGGTAGTGGCCGGTACGCGTGCCGTCGTGGTCGAAGTCGCCGGCGGGGGCCAGGTAGGCCCAGTCGAGGTCGGAGTTTCGAAGCTCCGCGAGACCCGCAGCGTGGCCCAGGTAGAAGGACCGGTACTCGTTCGGGTAGCCGGGCTCGTCCATCAGGGCGGCGCCGGACGCCCCGGGCATGATCGAGGCGAGCCCGACCACCACCAGCCGACGTACGCCGGCTTCCGCCAGGCTGGTGGCCAGGGCGCGGGACGATGCGGTGAAGAAGTCGTGCGGTGCTGCCGACAGGTCCACGGCGGCGCTGATGGCGGCGTCGTGCCCGGCCGCCGCCTGCGCGATGCTCACGGCGTCGGTGACGTCGCCGGCCACCAGCTGCACATCGGTCAGGTCACGGTGGCCTGCGGGGTCGCGCACCACGGCGGTGACCTGATGGCCGCGCCGACGCGCCTCGGCGACGGTCCGCCGACCGGCCCGGCCGCCCGCGCCGAAGACCACGATCTTCATGAGTTACGCCTCTCCGCAGAGGCCGGAGCCCGTGCGCCCGGCCGGTTCGCCGACGCTATCGAGGGTCGTGGTTACCACCGGGATACCGGTTATTGTTTGGCGATGAGGCAATCTCTGCCCGCCGACATGTTCGACGAGCTGTGCCCGTCCTCGCTCAATCCGATCCGATTCGGCGACAAGTGGGCGGCGCTCATCATCCGCTGTCTTGAGCAGGGGCCTCGCCGGTTCTCGGAGCTGCGCGTGCCGCTTCGCCGCGTCACCCCTAAGGTGCTCACCCAGTCGCTGCGCTCCCTCGAACGGGACGGGCTGATCAAGCGCACCGTCTTCACCGAGGTCACCCCGCACGTGGAGTACGAGCTGACGCCGGTGGGGCGCAGCATGCTCGAACCGATCGCGGTTGCCTGCGCCTGGACCGAGAGGCACTGGGACCAGTTGCTCGACGCCCGCGAGTCGTACGACAACACCACCCGGCCCAACCGCGCTGGTTGACTCGGCGTGGCAGGCATCGTGTCCGGCGATCCGCACGGTCCCACCGTCGGCCCTCACCAATGTGGTCAGCACGTTCACCGTCGTCGTCTTGCCCGCCCCGTTCGGGCCGAGCAGGGAGAAGATCGTGCCCGCGGGGACATCCAGGTCGATGCCGTCGAGCACGACCCTGTCCTTGTACGCCTTTCGCAGCCCGGAGACCGCAATCGCTGAACTCGTCATGCGCCTACCATCGGCGGCCGGTCTGTCACCGCTCTGACGCGACGGTGACACGGCCACTGACACGGTGTCCCACCTCGTTCCGCGTCGACTTCGCGCGGGACTGCAACAGATTCGTCCCGGCCGGCAATAGTCAGGTGTGACGAGCCAGATACAACCGTCTGACCAAGACCTGTGGTCGACGATCGCGGCCGGTGACGAGGTCGCCTTCGCCCGGCTTTTCGACAGGTATGCCGGTGCGGTCTACAACCACGTGTTCCGGCTTACCGGCTCCTGGACGCTCGCCGAGGACGTCACGCAGTCGACCTTCCTGGTCGCGTGGCGTAGGCGCGGCGAAGCGGCGGCCCTGGTGGACGGGTTGGTGTTGCCGTGGCTGCTGGTGGTCGCCACCAATACGACCCGCACCGAGTGGCGCTCGGCCCGGCGGTGGTGGGCAGCCCTGCGGAGGTTGCCACCGGAGCGGGAGGCGGACACGGACCCGGCCGGCGACATCGTCGCGCGGCTCGATGACGAACGGCAGATGACGAAGATCTTGGCGGTGGTCCGCCGACTACCTCGCGCGGAGCGGGAGGCGGTGGCCCTGTGTCTGTGGTCCGGGGTGCCCTACGCCGAGGCGGCGACGGTCCTCGGCATCAGCGAAGGCGCGCTGCGTTCGCGCGTGAGCCGCGCACGGGCTCGGCTGGCACGGATGGTTACCGACGGCAACAAGCAGGAGGAAGAGCGATGAAGGACATTCTCGACACGCCTGCCGAGCGTGAACTGCCGCCCGCCAGTGCGGCACGAATGCGTGCGGACCTGATGACGTCGATCCGCCGGCCTCGGCGCCGCGGGGCCGTACGACTCGGCATCGCCACCGTGGCGACGGCCGCGGCGGTGGTGGCCGGCGTGGCGATGGTGCCGAACGACGGGGAGGCAGGGCACCTGGCGATGGGTTCAGGTGAACTGTCACCGACGCTGCACCAGGCGATGAAGCAGTGCCTGAAGTGGAACGCGCAGCACGAACGGCTTCCGGTGTCGATGGACGATCTGGCGGTGGCTGCCGAGCAGGATCACCGTGTCCTGGCACTGTTCATGACGGAAACCGGGTACTTCACCTGTGATGTCTCGAGACCACCACATGGGGAGCCCAGTGGGGGTACCAGCGGTGAACGTGTCTGGCCGCAACGTAAGTGGTTGCCCGGCCCGATCCAGCGGCTCCTCCTTACGTCGACCGATCTCGACGGCGGTGACGTTGCCGTGACCGGCCGGGTCAGCGCTCGCGTGCACCGGCTGGTGCTCGAACACGGAGACGGGCACACGACCACTGCGCGGATGGTCAACGGGGTGTTCGGCCTGCTCTCCGAGGGTGCCAGCGTCACCAAGGACGCCGAATTGGTCAGCTATGACACCACCGGGGCCGAGATCGACCGCCGCCTGCTGTTTCGTCCCTCGGACGAGTTCGACAACTGCTACGTGGACTCCTCCGGCACCATCGTCTACGGCGAGCCGGGAGGCGACTGCCGACCCGCCGAGCCCTGGGGACGATAGGCAAGCCCGGGCCGTACGACAGGCTCCTACCCGGTTGGCCGCGAAGGGCCGCCCAACTCCCGGTGGCGGCGGAGCAGCTCCTGTAGCGCGTTGATCTCGGCAGCCAGTGCGGCCTGCCCCTGCTCGGTGATCCTGATCCAGGTCTTGGGTCTGCGGCCGTGATAGCCCCGGTCGATCCGGATCAGCTCCGCCTCCTCCAGCACCGCGAGGTGTCGGGAGAGGTTGCCGGCGGTGAGTTCGAGCGCGTCGCGCAGGTAGGCGACCTCCACCTGCTCGGCCTCGGCGGCGATGGTGAGGATGCCGAGCCGGTTGCGCTGGTGAACGGTGTCGCTGAGCCCGTTCGTCGGGTGCCCGCCGGACCCGGTGCCGCTGCTCATGTCGACCTCTTACCGGTGGTGAAAAGAGCGATGATGCCACCGACGAGCAGGATTGGCGCCGGCAGCAGGGCCGCCAGCAGGAAGCTGTGGCGGTTCAGGTCACCGGGCTGAAAGTCCACGGTCTGGAAGTAGACGTTCACGAGGACGACCGCGACGACGTAGCACCCGGTCACGGCCGTCAGGCCGCGACTGCGTTCCAGTCGGGCCAGGACCAGCAGCCCCACCGCGATGACCAGGTGCGGAAACATGCCGCGGTTGGAGATGCCCAACAGCGGTGTGGTCAGCCAACTTGTCGCACTCGACACCGACGTCGCCGAGTTGAGGAGCAGGAACCGCAGCACGAACGGCAGCACGAGCCCGACAAGCGTGCCGACGATGCCGGCGACGACGTACGTCCGGGTCGGCGTCCGCACGCCCACCCGTGCGCCGTGCCACCGATACCACCCGAGGCTGAGCAGGTAGCCGCCGATGAGCGCCACCAACCAGTACCACCCGAGGCCCGTCGAGCGGTCGAGGAAGTCCCCACCGAGGCCGGTCAGCGCGGGATTGTTCGGCCTGGGGCGCAGGGCGGGTGGGTCGACGGACTCCACGTACAGGGGTGCCGCCGCCGCGATCAGGAGACCGAACAGCAGAAGCGGCAACCAGTAGGCGTGCCGGGTGACCCGGGTACGCCGACGGAGCGCGGCCACCGACGCGAGGAGCTCCCCGGGGTCGTCTCTGCTGTGCGGCGCGGTGCTCGATTGCTCCGTCACGGTGACCTCCAGGCCGTTGCCACTGCTGCGTTACCAATAGGTTTGCACCGCAAACCATCCTGCGCAAGAGTTGCGGACAGAATGACGGGACCGTATCGACGGTTGTAGTTCCGCGGCGGCCGTGACGCGGCTAGGGTCCGGCATGGAGGTGGTCCGTGTTCACCGAAGCCTTTCCGATCGTGACGACACCTGACCTGCCACGACTGATCGGGTTCTACCGGGACGTGGTCGGCTTCGAGCTGACCTACCGGTTCCCGCAAGAGGGTGAGCCCGAGTTCGTCGCACTCCGGTTGGGCAACAGTGAGCTCGGCCTGGCCGCCAACCCGGAGGCTGGCGGGCCGGCCGATGCGTACCGCTGGGAGTTGTGCGTCTACGCCGACGACTGCGACGCCGCCGTGACCGCCCTGCGCTCGGCGGGCGCATCGGTCACCGAGGAGCCGGTCGACCAGCCGTGGGGCGAGCGCTCCGCCCGGGTCACCGACCCCGACGGCAACCGCATGCTCGTGCTGTCCCGCCTGTCCTAGGGTCAGCGTCGCCAGAACAGCAGGTGGGTGACTCCGCTGGGGCTGGGCACCGACTCGAGGTGGAAGCGGTCGAGCAGTTCGTCGGGGCTGTCCCACAACCGCTCGCCCCGCTCGAGGTCAACGGGCGCGACGGCGATGTGCATCGTGTCGACCAGATGGGCCTCGATGAACTGGCGGATGGTGTCGACCCCACCACCGAGGCGTACGTCCCGACCGTCGGCTGCCTGCTTCGCCTCGGCCAGGGCCTCGGCCGGGCTGACGTCGCGGAAGTGGAACGTCGTGTCGGACAGGCTGAACGACGGGCGCACGTGGTGGGTGAGCACGAAGACCGGCGTGTGGAACGGCGGGTTCTCCCCCCACCAGCCCTGCCAGTCGTGGTTCTCCCAGGGGCCACGCTGGGGGCCGAACTTGTTGCGACCCATGATCTCCGCGCCGATGTTGCACTCGGCGTCGCGGGTCAGGTAATCGTCCAGGCCGCGACTGCCGCCCGGCTCGGTGCGGTACACGAAGCTGGCGGTGGCGGCCCGCCAGGAGAACAGCGGGGTGGGGTCCGCGTGGCCGAAGGGCCGTTCCAGGGTCTGCCCCTCTCCGGTGCCGAACCCGTCGCGCGACACGTTGAAGCACTGCACCCGCAACAGTTGCGGCATGGGGATCTCCTCTCGGATCGACCTGTCGGATTCAGTTGGTGGTCGCCGTCGGGCCACCGCCGCGACCCCGATCGTCGAGCACGAGCGGCGCCCGACCGTTCACCTCGTACCGGATGTGGGTGACCTGCGGAGTGTGGATGACCCGGGTCGGCGTCAGCTCGATCGCCTCCTTCTCGCCGAGGTCGAGGTCCGCGTCGAACAGCCGGAGACCGGTGCCGAGCACGACGGGTACGACGTGCAGCTCCAACTCGTCGAGCAGGCCGGCCCCGAGCACCTGCCGCACCAGGCCACCGCCTCCGGCCACGGCCACGTTCTTACCGCCGGCCGCGGCGCGCGCCTGCTCGACGGCGCTGGCCACGCCGTCGGTGACGTAGGTGAAGCTGGTGCCTCCGCCGCGCAGGAGGGTCGGACGGGGGCGGTGCGTGACGACGAAGACCGGCGCGCGAAACGGCGGCTCCTCGCCCCAGGGCACCTCACCGCCGTCGGCCATCCGGCGCCCCATCACGTACGCGCCAGCGGCGCCGAACGACTCGGCGACGACGTCGGAGTTGGTGTCCTGCTCCCCGCCGGCGAAGCCCTGCCGTTCCCGCCACGCCGCCGCCTCGGTCGCCCAGCGGGTCACCCGGAAGAACCCGGCGCTCTCCGCCGAGTCCATCCAGTTGCCGTTCCCGTCGAACTGTGGGCCGGCGTAGAAGCCGTCCATCGACACCGACAGCTGTGCGGTCACCTTCGTCATCTCGGGTCTTTCCTCTCCTCGGACGCACCATCGGTGCCTGCTCAGGGAGAGGTCGGACCCGAACGCGATGACCCTACCGGGTGCCAGTGTGATGCACGTCACCTGCCACTCCGGAGGGGAGGCTACGCCCTCCGGTTGAGGATCGCGGCCTCGATCCGCAGGCCGAGGCCGGTCAGGATGAGAAAGGTGGCGAAGATGTGCGGCTCAAGCCCGCTGTAGTCGGACGCCATCGTGATCAGCGAGGTCATGAAGCCGGCCACCAGCGACACCGTGCCGAACGCTCGTACGGTGTCTACCCGCTGCGCCTGTAGGTCCACAGCGGAACGGTAGCGGGAGCCGCGCCCGAGTGGCGCCCCGCGCGGTGGCGCAGCGAACTAGCCGCTGAGTTGCCTGTTCAGCGAGGTGCCCGCGGGCGCGTAGCCGTGGCGGCGGTAGAAGCGCACCGCACCGTCGTTGCGGTGGTGGATGCCCGCCGACAGGCTGGTGATCGCGTTCTCGGTCGCCCACCGGTCAGCCGCGTCGAGCAGCGCCGAGCCGACCCCGCGCCCCCGGGCCGTACCCGACACCACGGTGTGGATCTGCGCTGACCGCTCCGGGCGCAGGATCTGGTGCGCCGGCGGTTCGGGCAGGCGCAGCACCTCGACCATCCCGACCACCTGCCCGCCCATCTCCGCGACGAGGATCGCGTCCCGGCCGCTCCCGTCGGTAAGCGTGGTCGTGAAGTGGTGGGCGACGGCCTCGCGTTGCGGCAGCCGGTAGACGTCGGGGTCCAGGGCGAGGTGGGCTTCGGCGTTCGCCAGGCGCAGTTCCACAAGTGCCGGCACATCTGACAATTCCGCCGGTCGTACCGTCGGCCCGGTCCTCCGCATCACCGCGATGCTAAGGCACCTCGGTCGGGCAGGACTAGGCTGGCGATCATGCGGATTGGCATCGTGATCCTGCCGGACCAGCGGTGGGCGGAGGCACAGCGTCGGTGGCGGCAGGTCGACGAGTGGGGCTTCGACCACGCCTGGACGTACGACCACCTGGGCTGGCGGGACCTCGTCGACGGCCCGTGGTTCGACTCGATGTCCACGCTGACCGCCGCCGCCTCGGTGACCTCCCGCATCCGGTTGGGCACCCTCGTCGCGTCGCCGAACTTTCGGCACCCCGCCGCGTTCGCCCGCCAGATCACCACTGTGGATGACGTCTCCGCCGGTCGGCTGCTGCTCGGCCTCGGCGCGGGCGGCATCGGTTTCGACTCGGCGGTGCTGGGCGGCGAGACGCTGCCGCCGCGCCAGCGGGTCGAACGGTTCGCCGAGTTCGCCGAGCTGCTGGATCTGATCCTCCGCGAGGACGGCACCACCTGGCGTGGTGACTGGTTCGCCGCCGTGGACGCCCGCAACAACCCCGGCTGCGTACAGCAGCCCCGGGTGCCGTTCGTGATGGCCGCCAACGGGCCCCGGTCGATGCGGCTGGTGGCCCGCTTCGGTCAGGGTTGGGTGACCACCGGCACCGGTGACGACGACGACCTGGCCGGCTGGTGGGACAGCGTGGCGGCACTGTCGGCGCGGATGGACCGGACGTTGGACGAGGCCGACCGTGACCCGGCCACCCTGGACCGTTATCTCTCGCTGGACGCCGCACCCGTCTTCTCGCTCAGCAGCGCGCAGTTCTTCGCCGATCAGGTCGGCCGGGCCGCCGACCTCGGCTTCACCGACGTGGTGACGCACTGGCCGCGTGCCAGCAGTTGGTACGCGGGCGACGAGGCCGTCCTGGTGGACGTGGCGACCCGACTGCTCCCGGAGCTGCGCGGCTGAGGTGGTCCGGTCAGGTGCCGAGGTCGCCGCCGGCCACGCCGCCCTCGCCGCCGGAGACCAGCCGTAGGCGGAGGCAGACGATCGGGGTGTCGCCGTCGACCGGGGTGCCGAGCCGCGCCCAGTACGCCGAGTGCCCCGCCCGCCACTCCTCGATCGAGCGGTCACCCTCGCCCTCGGCGTGGGCGAAGTCCCAGGACACGTCCGCGAAGCGGACCACCTCGATCTCGGTGATCTCCACCACGCCGGCCAGCGCGTTGTCGTCGTCGACGAGCGCCAGTCGTTCGCCGACGTGCTCCAACTCCTCGCCCTCTTCCGCGTAGTAGGCGAGCCGCCCGGCCGTCGCGGTCTTCACGCCGGCCAGCACGAGGGTGTTGAGGGTCGCCCGCAGCTCGCCCGGGGTGCCGAGGGCGAGGGTGCGCAGTTCACCGATCCGAGGCCACATCCTGCCGAGGCTAGGCCAGCGCGACCCGTACCGCCTCCGCATTGCGCCGGGGTCCTGCTCAGATCAGTTGACCGGCGTAGCCGGCGGCGGTGAGGAGCAGTCCGTCGCCACTGGCCGCGTGCGCGTCGAGCACCGCGTCGGCCAGCTTCACCACGTGCGCGTCGCCGTGCCGAGCCGCCCGGGCGAACACCTCCGCCGGGGTCAGGGCGGTCACGATCGGTGGGGCGATGCCGTCGGCGGGGGCGTA
Organism: Micromonospora sp. DT231; assembly: GCF_049847025.1. Taxonomy (NCBI): domain Bacteria; kingdom Bacillati; phylum Actinomycetota; class Actinomycetes; order Micromonosporales; family Micromonosporaceae; genus Micromonospora; species Micromonospora sp. DT231. Next base: position 326,988 of record NZ_JBNCNO010000002.1, read on the forward strand.
CACCGAGGTCATGGCCGCCGTCGCGGCCCAGGCCGCGGCGAGGCTCGGCGCCCACAGCGCCCGGTCCAGGGCCGGCAGGGTACGCAGCACCGCGGTCGGCGCGGTGACCGCGTGCACCAGCATGACCGGCTCGGCGTGTCCGAAGCGCAGGTAGTCCAGGCCGGCGCGGTGTACCAGCGTGCTGAGACCGCGCTTCGCCTCCTCCGGGCTCCGCGCGGGGCGTAGCGCCGCGAGCGCCGGCTCCCACCGGGGTACGCCCGGCAGTTGGCCCAGCCGATCCCGGACGCCGCCGGTCTGGTCGTCGATCCGGGGCAGCCCGGCCAGCGCGGCGTCCACGTCCATCTGCTCCCGGCCGGCCGAGGGGCTGTCGAGAGCACGGTCGGCGCCCGGGATCGGCTGCCAGCGGGCCGCCCAGTAGCCGAGGGCCTGGGCCAGTTCGGTGAGCCGATGGGGGTTCGTGTCGTCGGTTTCGAGCGCCCGTACGGCGTGCCCGACCCGGATCACCCCGTGGGTGGCGCCAGCGGCGATGCCCGGCAGCAGGCGGGGCCACCAGGTGCCGAGCACGTCGCGCCACGGGTGTTCGCGCAGTTGCCTGTCGAAGTACGCCAGCCAGTCACCTGCCCGCTTCGGATCGCCGAGCGCCGCCCGCCAGTCGTCGATCGGGCGCAGCCCTCGGGGCAGGTCGTCGAGTCGGCCAAGGTAGTCGTCGAGCCAACGGTGCACCTGTCGCTGGTGCCCGTGCCGGGCCAACGCCTCGACGGCCATCGGCCCGTGGTTGGAGAGCCAGCCCTGGTATTCGGGGCCGGTGCGATGCAGCCGTTCGTACGCCTCGTCAAGAACGCCGTCACTCATCAATCGATCGTCGAACGTGAACCGAGGTTCAGGTCAAGCGTTCAACTCGGCCGCGTTGATCAGGCCGGTGACGCGTAGCGCGGCCGCGACCTCCGGCGGGCAGTCGACGGCCACCACGGCGGTGCCCAGCACCTCGGCGCCGCGTGCGGAGCAGATGTCGTAGAGAGCGTGGAGTTGAGCGCCGGTACGCACCCAGTCGTCCACCACCAGGACCCGGTCACCGGGGCCGAGGTGCCGGTCCCGGACGGCCAGGTCGACCCGCCGACCCCGGTAGTCCGGTGGACTCTGCGCCCAGGTGAGCGGCCCGGCCGGCAACCGACCGTCGCCGGACTTGTGGGCGGCCACGAAGCCGACCCCGAGGGCGGTGGCGGCCAACGGCCCGAGCAGCAGCCCGGTGACCGCCGGGGCGAGCACCACGGTCGGCCCGGCGGCGCGGTACGGCGCCACCAGGGCCGGTCCCAGCTCGGCCAGCACCGCCGGGTCCCGCCACCAACCGGAGATGTCGCTGACCAGGTGAGTGGCGTCCGGTCCGGGGTCGATCCACTGGAACAGGGCGGCCAGGCGTGCGGTCAGATCGGCGGACATCCGCTCATCCTGCGGCACCGGTGGCAGGCGTGTCGGCACCCGGGCCGGGCGGCCCACCCCGGGTCGGATGATCGGCTACACGTACCAGTGCAAATGCGGGCATACCACAATGATCACGTTGACGTCGGAAGTGCTTCTCTCGTTACGGTCCGACCCGGTTTGTTCAGACGACGAAAGGACCGGGCCGGTGGCAGCCAAGCACTCCCGTACCCGCATCTTCTCCTCTCCGGCGGGCATCGTGGCCACCGCGGCGGTCGGCGTCGCCCTCGCGGTCGGAGGCACGGTCGGTGCCGTGCAGCTCACCTCCGGCTCCGCGCAGTCGGGTCAGGCGACCCTCGACCTCACCCCGACCACCGCCGCCAGCAGCCTCACCCCCAGCTCCCCGGCCGTCTCCCCGACCGCCAGCCCCTCGCCGAGCGTGTCCGCCAGCCCGTCGGCCATCCGGTCGCAGCAGGCCGCCTCCCGGGGCAAGACCCGGACCGCGCCGCCGAAGCCCAAGCCGACCGCGAAGAAGACCACTCCGGCGCCGAAGGTGCTGGAGAGCGGCTCGTGTGGCGCGTCGTTCTACTCCGACGGGCAACTGACCGCAAACGGTGAGTCGTTCAACCCGAGCGCGCTGACCGCCGCCCACAAGACGCTGCCGTTCAACACGAAGGTCCGGGTGACCAACCCGGCCAACGGCAAGTCGGTCGTCGTGCGGATCAACGACCGTGGCCCGTTCATCGACGGCCGCTGCCTGGATCTCTCCCGGGCCGCGTTCGCCACCATCGCCTCGGTCGACGTGGGCGCGCTCACCGTCCGCTACGAGGTCCTCGGCTGACCGGGTCGGGTCGCGCCGATTCGGCCGGTCGACCGGGCCGGCCGGACAGAACATTCTTGGATGACGGGTCAGATTCATTCACCGGTTCACCTGGATCAGGCAAACTGTCAGGCGTACCCACGCGACTCCTCCAGTCGGGCCGTCGCCCGCTGAGCCCCGGATCCCGCGCCGGCCTCGGCGCGGCCCTTGTCCTGCTCGCGATCGTGTCGGCAGTGGAGGCGGCGGACGGCCGTGACGTGCACTACGTCGCGCTCCTGTCGGCCGTGCCGTTGCTTGCCGCCGCCGTGGCGTCCTGGCCGGTGGTGCTGGGGGTGGGCGTCGTGGCGACGCTGACCGGGGCCGGCTTCGCCCTGATCGAGCCGAAGATGTCGATGATCACCTCGGTCAGCGTGGTGGCGGTCGCGGTCTGCACCGGACTGGCGGTGGCGGTGGCGTCGGTCCGGCAGCGGCAGGCGGAGCAGATCGTCGAGCTGACCAAGCTCGCGTCGGTGGCCCAGCAGGCGGTGCTGCGTCCGCTCGGGCCGCAGGTCGGGACGCTCTCGGTCGCGGGACGCTACATCTCCTCCACCGCGACCGCCGAGATCGGCGGTGACCTGTACGAGGCGATCGACACGCCCTACGGCGTCCGCATGATCATCGGTGACGTGCGCGGCAAGGGTCTGGACGCGGTCCGGCTGGCGAGCATCGTCCTGGGCTCCTACCGGCACGTGGCGTACGAGCGGGCCGACCTGCGCGCCGTCGTCACCGACCTGGACCGCGCGGTGGCCCGTAACGTCGGCGACGAGGACTTCGTGACCGCGGCACTCGTCGAGGAGCGCGGCGGCACGCTCACCATCGTCAACTGCGGGCATCCGGCGCCGCTGCTGCTGCGCCGCGGCGCGGTGATCTCGCTGGAACCGCCGGCGCCGGCACCCCCGCTCGGGTTCATGCCCGTGGTCCGCCCTCGGGTCGAGCGCCTGGAGCCGGGAGACCGGCTGCTGCTGTTCACCGACGGCCTCGGCGAGGCGCGACGCGACGGTGAGTTCTTTCCCACCGCCGACCGCGCCTGGCGGCTGCTCGGTCACGGCACGGTCGCCGACGGGCTGGCCTCGCTGGAGACCGCCCTGATTGAGTGGGTGCACGGCCGGCTCGACGACGACATCGCCCTGGTCCTGATGGAGTACGTCGGTGCCCGTACCGGCGCGGCGGTGGCGGTCCCGAGTTGGGAGGTCGGTGCCGCCGAGAGCTGACCGGCCCACAGGTGTGTAATCGCCGTCACTTGGGTGATCCGCTTGTCGCTGCCTACCCGCGAGTAATACAGTCGGGGTTACTGATCGGTAACACCTGTCCGGAAGCGGGGCCAGTGAGCATGACCCACTACAAGAGCAACCTGCGGGACCTTGAGTTCAACCTGTTCGAGGTCTTCGGTGCCGACCGGTCGTTCGGCCAGGAGCCGTACTCGGATCTCGATGCCGACACCGCCCGCAGCTTCCTCGCCGAGCTTGACCGCCTCGCACGCGAGGACCTGGCCGCCAGCTACACCGACAGTGACCGCAACCCGCCGGTGTTCGACCCGGCCACGCACACCGCGCCGCTGCCGGCGTCGTTCAAGAAGTCCTACCAGGCATTCATGGACTCCGAGTTCTGGCGGCTCGACCTTCCGCCGGCCCTGGGCGGCACGAACGCGCCGCGCGCCCTCTGGTGGGCCCTCGCCGAGCTGGTGCTCGGCTCGAACGCCCCGATCTGGATGTACGCCTCCGGCCCGTCCTTCGCGCACGTGCTGCACGTCGAGGGCACCGAGCGGCAGAAGAAGTGGGCCAAGCTCTTCATCGACAGGCAGTGGGGCTCGACGATGGTCCTCACCGAGCCGGACGCCGGCTCGGACGTGGGTGCCGGCCGTGCCCGCGCGACCCAGCAGCCCGACGGCTCCTGGCACATCGAGGGCGTGAAGCGCTTCATCACCTCCGGTGAGCACGACCTGAGCGACAACATCGTGCACTACGTGCTGGCCCGCCCGGTCGGCGTGGAGGGCGTCGGCGGCCCCGGCACCAAGGGCCTCTCGCTCTTCGTGGTGCCGAAGTTCCACTTCGACGAGACCACCGGCGAGCTGGGCGAGCGCAACGGCGTCTACACCACGAACGTCGAGCACAAGATGGGCCTGAAGGTCTCCAACACCTGCGAGCTGACCTTCGGCGAGCACGGCGTACCGGCCAAGGGTTGGCTGCTCGGCGACAAGCACGACGGCATCCGGCAGATGTTCATGATCATCGAGTACGCCCGGATGCTCGTCGGCACCAAGGCCATCGCCACCCTCTCCACCGGTTACCTCAACGCCCTCGAGTACGCGAAGAGCCGGGTGCAGGGCGCCGACCTGATCCAGCAGGCGGACAAGACCGCCCCGCGGGTCACCATCACCCACCACCCGGACGTCCGCCGCTCGCTGCTGCTGCAGAAGTCGTACGCCGAGGGTCTTCGTGCCCTTGTCCTCTACACCGCCACCTGGCAGGACAAGGTCGCGATCGCCGAGGCCGCCGGCGACGAGAAGGCCACCAAGCTGGCCAAGCGCGTCAACGACCTGCTGTTGCCGCTGGTCAAGGGCGTCGGTTCGGAGCGGGCGTACGAGATGCTCGGCCACGAGGCCCTGCAGACCTTCGGCGGCTCCGGGTTCCTCCAGGACTACCCGCTGGAGCAGTACGTCCGCGACGCCAAGATCGACACCCTGTACGAGGGCACCACCGCCATCCAGAGCCTGGACCTGATCTTCCGCAAGATCGTCCGGGACAACGGCAAGGCGCTGCTGGCGGTCGCCGGCGAGATCCAGGAGTTCATCTCCTCCGAGGCGGGCAACGGCCAGCTCAAGGAGGAGCGGCAGGCGCTCGGCAAGGCGCTCGCCGAGGTGCAGACCATCCTCGGTGTGCTGACCGGCTGGCTGGGTGAGGCGCAGGGTGGCGACACCCGCGCGCTCTACAAGGTGGGGCTGAGCAGCCGGCGGTTCCTGCTGGCGCTCGGCGACCTGGTGGTCGGCTGGCTGCTCCAGCGGCAGGCCGACGTGGCGCTGAAGGCGCTGGCCGGCGAGGTCACCGCAAGCGACAAGGCGTTCTACACCGGCAAGGTGGCTGCCGCCCGTTTCTTCGCCCGCGAGGTGCTGCCCCGCATCGGCGCCGACCGGCGGATCATCGAGAGCACCGACCTCGACATCATGGACCTCCCGGAGGAGGCCTTCTAGGTCCTGTGCTGGGTCGCACCACCCGGCACCTGCCACGGCCGGTGGGGCTTCTGCCCCGCCGGCCGTCGCCGTCCCCGCCCGGCGGCGGCACGTATTGGCCGAGCCCGGTCGGGTATGCCGCTGGCGTGGCGGGTAACCGTCGCGTGACCTCGAAAGGGAACGCCCAGAGCCACCGCACGGGGGAGTGCAGCGCACATGGGTGTAGGAAGCGGCATTTTTCTCATCGCGATCGGCGCGATCCTGACCTTCGCACTGAGGGCCAACGTCTGGTGGATCGACGTACGGGCGGTCGGCTGGGTGTTCATCCTGGCCGGGCTGGCCGTACTGCTGACCACTGTCTGGTTCTGGCAGGACCGACGCAAGCGGGCCCGGACCCTCATCGTGGAGGAGAACCGGCTCTCCCATCCGACGGCGATGATGCCGCCACCGCCAGACCCACCACCACCGACCGCGCCGCCGTCCTGAGGCCGGCACGTACCCCTGAGCCGCCCGTCGATCATCGACGGGCGGCTCAGCCGCGTGCGATGTGCCGTGCCGCGACCGGCGCTCCCGCCCGGCTCAACTCCGCCCAGGCGAACCGGCCACGGTGCACCGCCAACTCGGCGGTCCGCAAACCCTCATCGGGCGCACCCTCCGGGTCGAGAAGGGCCGAGAGCAGCGAGATGCCCGGGTTGTGGGCAATCAGCAGTGCCGTCCGGGCCGCCGCGTCGACCGTACGGACCAGCGCCAACAACTCCTCCGGGTGGGCGTCGTACGCGCCAGGCTCGTAACGAACCGTCGGCCGGGCACCGGCCGGGCCGCCCTCCGGTGGTGTGCCCGTCATCCCCATCGCCACCCCGTGCCAGGTCTGCCGGGTACGGAGCGCCGTCGAGGAGATCACCACGTCGGGCAGCAACCCGTGGTGCGCCAGCCAGGCGCCCGCCGCTGCCGCGTCCGCATGCCCGCGAGCACTGAGCGGGCGCTGGGCGTCATCTGCCGCGTCACTGCCCTGCTCGGCCTTCGCGTGGCGCAGCAACACGAGTGTCCGCGTCTCGGGGTCGGCGTCCGTCATGACCCCAGCTTGCCCGATTGGCGATCTCCGTGCCTGGGTAAGTCGATGGATGCCGCACCCCTACCGACGGCCGCGGCGCGTCCTTACGCCAGGTAAGAGCCGAGGAGCGAGACATGGGCATTGGTGGCAGCATCTTCTTGATCGCGCTGGGCGCGATCCTCGCATTCGCCGTAGAGGCCGATCTGGGCTGGCTGAACCTGTCCGTGGTCGGCTGGGTGCTGATGTTGGCCGGCGTCGCGGGCCTGATCACCACCCTCTACTTCTGGAACAGCCGCCGCCGCCCGGTGGTCGCCGCGCCGGTCCGCGAGGAGCGCGTGGTGGCTGACCGGGTCGTGCCGGTCCAGGACAACCAGGTCGTGCAGGAGTACCGCGAGGTGCGTCGGCCGGGCCGCCCAGTCTGATCCTCGCCCGCGAACTCCGGGGTCCCGCAGCGTCGCGGGGCCCCGGCTCGCGTTCAGGCCCGGCGTCGCGCCTGGTCCCCGGCTTGCTCGCGGTTGGGTTCGTCGGTTCAGGCAGCTCAGGCGAACAGCGCGAAGTAGATCGCGATGTGGTGGCAGAGCGCTGCCAGCAGGGTGCAGGCGTGGAAGAACTCGTGGTGACCGAAGACGGTCGGCCACGGGTTGGGCCGGCGCAACGCGTAGAAGACCGCGCCGACGCTGTAGATCAGGCCACCGGCGATCAGCAGCGCCAGTGCCGCGACGCCGCCGCCGTGCAGGATTTCCGGCAGCATGGCCACCGCCACCCAGCCCAGCGCCAGATAGAGCGGCGCGGACACCCAGCGCGGCGCGTGCGGCCAGATCACCTTGACCGCCACTCCGGCCAGCGCGCCACCCCAGACCAGGGCCAGCATCACGGTGGCCGGCCGGGGCGCGAGCAGCATCGTGCAGAGCGGTGTGTACGTGCCGGCGATGAACACGAAGATCATCGAGTGGTCCATCCGGCGCATCACCTGGAAGCCGCGCTCCGACCACACTCGACGGTGGTAGAGCGCGCTGGTGCCGAAGAGCCCGCACACCGTGACGCTGTAGATCAGGCAACTGACCAGGGGCGCCCATCCGGGCCGGGTGGCGGCGATCGAGCAGAGCACGACGCCGCAGACCAGGGCCACGAAGAAGGCGTACGTGTGCAGCCAGCCGCGCATCCGGGGCTTACCGATGTCGACCGGCTTCAGGCGAAGCGGGGCGGAGGTACTCACGTGAACAGGTTACGGCACCGTAGGTTACTTGGAAGTAGTGGCGTTGGTGACACCCGGCACCGTCATCGTGAACTCCGTATCGGCGCGACATCGGCGAGGATGAGCGGATGCGGATCCGACCCGTCGGGGCGCACGCCCTGCTCCTCGACTGCACCGCCTCCGCCGGCGTTCCCGACGCCGCGCTCGTGGAAGCGTGGCGGGCCGAGTTGTGGCGGCGTCGGGCGCAGGGTGACCTGATCGCCGTCGAGATCGTGCCGGCGGCGAGCACCGTCCTGCTCGACGGCCTGCCCGACCCGACCACCACTGCCGAACAGTTGACCCGATGGGCGTCCGGCGTCGCCGCAGCCGAGGGCGGCGACAGCGACGGCGGCGCGGCGGAGGTGGTCGTACCTGTCTGTTTTGACGGGCCGGACCTGCCGGTGGTGGCCGAGCACTGGGGTGTGGACGTGCCCGCCGTGCTGCGCCGGCTGACCGGCACCCGGTTCCGGGTCGCGTTCTGCGGGTTCGCCCCCGGGTTTCCCTACCTGACCGGGCTGCCCGACGAGTTGGCGTTGCCCCGGCTCGCCACGCCTCGCCCTCGGGTACCGGCCGGGTCGGTGGCGCTGGCCGGCCCGTACGCGGGGATCTACCCGAGCGCCTCTCCCGGCGGTTGGCTGCTGGTCGGCCGCACCGAGCTGGTTCTCTTCGACGTGTACGCCGACCCGCCGGCCCGACTCGGACCGGGCGCCCGGGTGCGGATGGTGGCGGCATGACCCGTGCGGCCGCTGTCGAGGTGCTCCGCGCCGGGGCGCTCACCACAGTGCAGGATCTGGGCCGGCCCGGTTGGGCGCACCTGGGCGTACCGCGCTCCGGCGCCCTCGACCCGGCGGCGCTGCGGCTGGCCAACCGACTGGTCGGCAACCCGGAGCACGCCGCCGGCCTGGAGGTCACCCTGTCCGGCTGCACACTGCGGCTGACCCGGGCCACCACGGTGGCGGTCACCGGAGCCGAGGTGACGGTCCGGGCGGGCGATCGGCCCGGTGACACCGGACGACCGCTCACCGTGCCGGCCGGGACGGTGCTGCGGATCGGCCCGGCTCGTCGGGGCGTACGGAGTTGGTTGGCGGTGGCGGGTGGCATCGACGTGCCGCCGGTGCTCGGCAGTCGGGCCACCGACACCCTGTCCGGGCTCGGCCCGGCGCCACTTCGGGACGGCGACCGGCTGCCGCTGGGCGAGCCACACGGCCCACCCGCGCCGGTGGACCTGACCGTCTGCTCCGCGCCGCCTGAAGAGGTGCACCTGACGCTGCGACCCGGCCCTCGGGACGACTGGTTCACGCCGGCCGCGTTCGACCGGCTGTTCGGCACCGCGTACACCGTCAGCCCGGTGAGCAACCGGGTCGGCGCGCGGCTCGCCGGCGCGGCGCTGCCCCGCGCGGTGGCCGGCGAACTGCCCAGCGAGGGCATCGTGCTCGGCGCGGTGCAGGTGCCGGCGAACGGACAGCCCCTGATCTTCCTCGCCGACCATCCGACCACAGGTGGATACCCGGTCATCGGAGTGGTCACCGACGTGACCGCGCTCGCGCAGGCCCGCCCAGGTACTACCGTCAGATTCCATGGACCTCAACGCTGACCTGGGCGAGGGATTCGGCATCTGGCGGCTCGGCGACGACGAGGCGCTGTTGAGCCTCGTCACCTCCGCCAACGTCGCCTGCGGTTTCCACGGTGGCGACCCGTCCACCATGCGGCGGGTCTGCGAGGGCGCCGCGCGACGCGGGGTCGCGGTGGGCGCGCAGGTCGGCTACCGGGATCTGGCCGGCTTCGGCCGGCGGCACATCGCGTACGACTTCGCCGAGCTACGCGACGAGGTGACCTACCAGTTGGGGGCGCTTGACGCGTTCTGCCGGCTGTTCGGCACCCGGGTCCGCTACCTCAAACCGCACGGCGCGCTCTACCACGCGGCCAGCACCAACGAGTCCCAGGCGGCGGCGGTGGTCGCGGCGGTCACCGGCTACGACCCCGAGCTGCCGGTGCTCTGCCTACCCGGCTCGACGCTCGCCCAACTCGCCGTCGGCGCGGGCCTGCCGGTCGTCGCGGAGGCCTTCGCCGACCGTGCCTACCTGCCCAACGGGGCGTTGGTGCCGCGCGGCACACCCGGCGCGGTGATCACCGACCCGGAGCAGGTGGCCGAACGGGCGGCGCGGATGGCCACCGAACGGATCGTGGTGGCGGTCGACGGCACCGCCATTCCCTGCTCGGTCGACTCGATCTGCGTGCACGGCGACACCCCGGGGGCGGTCTCCGCCGCCGAACTGGTCCGCGCCAGCCTGATCGACGCCAACATCACGCTGGCCCCGTTCGCGTGAGGCCGGAGGGGCCCGGGTGGGCCCCTCCGGAAACCTCAGGCGTCCAGGCCGCGCAGCACCAGCGGCAGGCGGGTCACGGCGCCGTCGACGACCCGGACCGGTACGCCCCAGTCCTGCCGGGTCAGGTGGCACGCCGCGTGTTCGACGTCCGCGTCGCAGGTCGCCGCCTGGGCGGTCACCTGAAGCACCCCCGCGGTTACCTCGGCGTTGAGCACCAGCCGACGGGTCAGCTCGGTGCCCGTGCCGGCACCGTCGACAAGCAGCTCCGGCGGTGACGCGGAGACGACCAACCGGGTCGACGGCCCGAACGTCTCGTCCAGCTTCTGCCCCGGCGCCGGGGTGAAGACGATGTCCAGGGTGACCTCACCGGCCGCGACGTCGGTCGGCTTGCGCTCGGTACGGTGCCGGGGACCGTCGACGGTGCTGGCGCCCGCCGCCGACAGGGCACCCGGGGCGAGCCGGGTCAGCCGGTGCGCGGCGGACTCCACCACCAGCACCTCGCCGGCCGGGTTGAGCACCAGGTCGCTCGGCTCCGCCAACCCGTCCGCGACGGTGGAGACCTGGTTGGTCGCCGGGTCGAAGCGACGAACCGCGCCGTTGTACGTGTCCGCGATCAGCACCGAGCCGTCCGGCAGCGCGCACACACCCAGCGGGTGTTGCAGGAGCGCCGACTCGGCCGGACCGTCCACGTGCCCGAAGTCGAACAGGCCCTGCCCGACGGCGGTGCCCAACACACCGTTCTCGACGTACCGGAGGGAACTGGTCTCGCTGTCGGCGATCCAGAGCCGGACGCCGTCGGTGGAGACGGACAGCCCCGACGGTTGCGCCATCCACGCCTCCGCCAACGGGCCGTCCCGCAGCGCCTCGACCGTGGTGCCGGCGTACATGCCGGCGGTCCGCTTGATCGGGTCGAACCACCAGAGCTGGTGGATGCCGGCCATCGCGATGATCAGCTTGTCGTCGTACCAGGCCAGATCCCACGGGGAGGAGAGGTCCACCGCGAGCGCGTCGTGGGCGTGGTCGTCGACCTCGGCGCGCCACTGCCGGCCGCTGCCGGCCACGGTGACCACCTCGCCGGACTCCAGCCGTACGCCACGCAGCAGGTGGTTGACCGTGTCGGCCACCACCAGGTCGTAGCCGGCGACCTCGGCGACATGGGTGGGCAGCAGGCACACCCCCTGCGGCTCGGAGAACGTCGCCGCGGCGCCCGGCCCGTCGGCCCGGCCCCGCTCGCCCGAGCCGATCCGGCGCACCGGCGTCTCGCCGTCCGGGGCCACCTCGACCAGGGAGTGTCGGGCCGAGTCCGAGACCAGCAGGTTGCCGTTCGGCAGCAGCGCCGCCTTACCCGGGAAGCGCAGCGCCGTCTCCGGGGCCGGCGGCGGAACGTACGGGCCGTCACCCCGGTGCAGGGTGCCCTTGGCCTCGTGAGTGGCGATCAACTCGTCGACCAACCGGGCCAACCCCTCGGCATGACCCTCGCCGGCCATGGTGGCCACCACGTAACCCTCCGGGTCGATCACCGAGAGGGTCGGCCAGGCACGGGCCGCGTACTGCTGCCACATGTCCATCTCGGGGTCATCGAGTACGGGGTGGTGCACCCCGTACCGCTCGACGGCCGCGACGAGGGCGTCGGCGTCCTTCTCGTGCTCGAACTTCGGCGAGTGCACACCGATCACGACGAGCACGTCGCCGTACTTCTCCTCCAGCGGACGCAGCTCATCCAGCACGTGGAGGCAGTTGATGCAGCAGAACGTCCAAAAGTCCGCGATCACGATCTTGCCGCGAAGGTCCTGCAAGGTCAGGTTCCGTCCGCCCGTGTTGAGCCACTGGCGGCCCCGCAGTTCGGGCGCACGTACACGCGCTGTCGTTCCCATGCCTGTCAGCCTGCCACGCCTCAGTCCCAACCGCCGTGACCCCGACGACAGACCCGGAGGCGTCCTAGCCGGCGCCGCCCTCGTTGCGCTCTCGACGCTTCGCGGCGTACTCGCGGACCTCGACCGCGTCCCAGATCCGGCCGACAGTCAACGTCTCGATTGGTGCCGGGAAGTCTGGGCGATCAACCAGGATCGCGGCGCGCTGGCGGGAGACGCCGAGGTAGTCGGCGACCTCCGAGAGGGCCATTACGCGCACGGTCGGACCATCCGGTGGCACGGGTAGGCAACTTGTCACCGGAGGGGTTGACGACCTGCCAACGGGTCAGTCACAGTCGAGGCTATGCCTCTACGCCGAGCAACAGAGCCCATTCCGTCTGATCTCGTTCACCGCCGCCAGTGGTGGTCCCGCGTTTGTGTCTGCGGCTTGCGCTGGCGGCATTGCCCAGACCGCAGCCAGAAGCCGGAGCCGGCCGAGCCGCCACCCCCGCGCCCGGACTGGGCGAGTGCGCCGACCGACGCCTACCCGCAGCGCGGCCGCGCGCCTTGGTTGAAGCGAGGTCAGGCGTACCGAGCCAACGCTGGGCAGCACTGGTGACTGACCACCGGCCGCAACGTCCGGCGTGGGTCTGCGAAGCGTGCGAACAGCCGTACCCATGCCCCGACGCCCGGACCACGCTCGCCGCTGGAGACCCATGGGCGGCGGCGACCTATCTCGCAAGTCAGTTCGTGACTGCCGTGAACGATCTTCCTGCGGTGCCGGTGGTCGACCTGTACGCGCGGTTCCTGCTGTCAGTGCCCGTACGGAGGCACAACTCGTCCCGAAGACACCCCAGCTAATCCTTGGTTTCTGACAAACCCATGACATCGGCGCCCTGTGGCGCAAGAGCACCCGCAGCAGCGCCAACGGCGGCGACTGCGTCGAGGTTGCCGACAACCTTTCAGGCGTCGTCGCGGTGCGCGACTCGAAGGACCCGTCGGGTCCGGCGCTGACCTTCTCGCCGGTCGCGTGGGTCGCGTTCGTCGGCCAGGTCGCCGAGCGGTCGTAACCGGCCCCAGACGCACGAGAGTGCCCGTCCCGGATGCCGGGGCGGGCGCTTCACGTCCTACGGGGTGCCGCGCCGTTCGTGTTCGGAGCTGCGCCGGGTACGACGACGGCGGGGTCACGGTTGCCCGTGGCCCCGCCGTCGGTGGAGTTACTTGGTGGCCGGCTTGAGGCAGAGCACCCGGTTGGCGCCGCTACCCGGCAGCACCACGTGCGGCTGCGTCGGGTCGGCGCACTTCTCCTTCGCGTCCACCTTGGAGACGATGGTGAAGGATCCCGCCTCGCCGCAGTTGGCTGCCGAGGCGCCACCCTCGCCGGCCTGCTTCACGCAGGTGCCGACGGCCGGGTCGAAGGCTGGGGTTTCCTTCTGGTCGACCTTCCCGAGGAGCAGCAGCAGGCCGAGCGGCACCGCCAGGATGAGCACCGCGGCGATCAGTACCGCGGCCAGCACGCGACCGTTGCGTACCTTCGGCGTCGGTGGCTCCGCCTTGGGGCTCTCGGCGGCGTCCGGCTTGAACGCGTCGAATCGACCCTGATCCGACTGGCCGGGCTCCTGGCCCCAGGACGGCGCGGGCTGCGGCGGTGGCGGGAAGGCCGGCGGGAAGCTGCCGCCCGGTCCCGACTCGATCGCGGGCCCGCCGAAGCCTGGCCCGCCGGAGCCCGGTCCGCCGAAGTTCGGCGCGCCGAAGGTCGACGCGCTGCCGACCGCGGCGGTGCCGGCGGCCGGTGACCCGGGGCCGCCGAACTGGTCGGCCGGCCGCTCGGCACCGCCGTGCGGCCGCGTGCCGTTCACCGGCCGGTTGTTGCCGGGCGCGTCGACGAAGGACGGCACGCCGGGCGGGAACGCGGGCGGCGGTGGCGGAGCCTCACCGAACGCGTTCGGGGCGGGCTGTCGGTCGTCGAAGCGCGGCTCGGCGGCAGGCTCGCCGCCCCAGCCGGGGCCAACCTGACGCTGCGGGTCGTTCTGCCAGTCCGGTGCGGCCTGCCGCTGGGAGTCGTTCTGCCAGTCCGGTGCGGCCTGGCGGGGCGGGTCGTTCTGCCAGTCCGGGGCCGCCTGGCGAGGCGGGTCGTTCTGCCAGTCTGGCGCGGCCTGCCGCTGGGAGTCGTTCTGCCAGTCCGGTGCGGCCTGCCGCTGGGAGTCGCTCTGCCACTCCGGCACAGGCTGGCGGTCGGCACCCGCGTCGACCTGGAACGGCTCCGGCTCCGGCTCGTTCTCCGGCTCGGGTCGAGCTGGCCGGCCGTACACCCGGGGTTGTGGTGTGGCCGTGCCGGTCGGACGGATGGCCTGGTCGGTCGGGGGCATCACCCGGCTGGCCAGCGGCACCGAGGCGCTTGCCCGGGCCGCCGCCGCGCCGGCCGCCGACTCGGCGTCCGACACCGGCACCACCGCGCGGCCCGCTCCGGACTCCGGAGAGGTACGCGGTGCGGGCACCACGGCGCCACTCGCGGGGGCGTCCTCGGCGCGGCCCCAACCGGCCGGGTCCGCCTCGTACTGCGCGGGGGCGTCCGGGGTCTCCCGCTCGGCGTACGCGGGCTGCTCGGGGATCGGTGCGAACTGGGCCTGGGGTGCGTAGTCGCTGGGCGGGGCAGCCGCCAGGCTGGCGCCCGGCACGCGCTGCTCCTGGGGAGGCAGCGGCACCGCGTTCGCCGGTGAGATGCCCGGCGCGGGTCCGGGTTGGTAGGCCGGCGCCTCGTCGCCCCGGTCCGCCTCCCAGCCGCCGCGGGCCTGCGCGGCTTCCGCCTCGGCGCGACCCCACACCTCGCCGGGCGCCCAGGGCTCGACCTCGGGCGGCCCATCCTTGCCGGGCACGCTGACGCTGGCACGGGAGGGCAGGCCGCTCTGCTCGGCGGGCGTCCACCCGACCGGCTCCGGTCGCTCGGCGGGTTGGTCCTGCGGGGAGAGCACCCAATCGGGCTGCTGCGGACGGCTCTCGGCATCGCCCCAGGCGGCCGGCTGAGCGGGCTGCTCCTGCCGCGCGTCGCCGTCACCCCACCCGGCGGGCTGCGCCTGCTGCTGCTGCGCGGCCCATCCACCGGAGCGGGCCGGGTCGTCCTGTCCGGGCCAGTTCGTCGGCGGTGCCGGCACCTGGGCCGCGCCACGGGCCGCGCTGGGCGCGGCGGCCTGACCCCACGAGGGGGCGGACTGCTCGGCCGGTTCGGCGGGCTGACCCCAGGTCGGCGGCGACTGCTCCGCCGGCGTCCACACGGGCTGGTCGTCGCGTCCGGCCGTGGTCGCGGGCCAGCCGCCGTTGCCGGGCGTCTCGTTCTGCTGAGCGCCGCCGGACCAGTTGGCGGCCTGCTGCGGCTCGGCCTGCTGGGCCTCGGCTCCGCGCCACTCGGCGGTGGGCGGGTTGGTCGGTGCCGGGCCACCCCAGCCACCGGCATTCGCCGGATCTTCCTGGGCGGGCCAGGCGGTGGTGGCCGGAGGCACCTGCGCGGCGCCCCGCGCGGGCGGCTGGGCCCAGTCGGGCTGCTCGGCGGCGTTCGGAGTCCAGGTGGGCGCGGGAGTGCTCTGCTCAGCCGGCGTCCAGCCCTGCTGTTGCGGTGTGGCCCAGGCCGGCTGCGCCGGGGCTGGTGCGCCCTCACTGCCGGGCCAGGTGCCGGGCTGCTGCTGCGGCGGCTCACTCGTGCCACCGCCGGCCGCCCACGCCGGCTGCGGCGGGTCGTTGGGCTGCGCCGCGGGGGCGGCGCCCCAGGCGGGCTGCGGCGGGTCGTTGGGCTGCGGGGCGGCGGCGGCACCCCAGGCGGGGGCCGGCGGTTGCTCGGACTGGGTCGCCCATGCCGGCGTCGACGCGTCGGGCCGCGCCGGTGGCGGGGGTGCCCAGCCCAGGTCGGGGCCGGCAGCGTTGTTGCCGTTGTCCGGCTGCGCCGGGCGGTCGCCGTACGGCGCCGGTCCGCCGGCGCCCGGTGACACCTCGTCCGGCTCATGGCCGGTGCGGTGCGGGCCCTCGGACGTCATGGGTGCGCCTCCTCCATCACATGTCGGCTCGCCGGTGCCGATCGGTCTCCTCGGCATGGCTGCCGGCGTCACCGGCGTACCGCTGTGCCGGCTCCCCGCACGGTATCGGGTGGTGGCACGGCACGTCCAAGGAGCACCGGTCGTCACTCCCCGTGGCCGGTCGGTGTCGAGCAGCTTCGGTGTGCTCGGCCTCTGCCGGGTCGGCGGGCGGCGACCGAAGCCCACCGTACCGGGCGCTGCGGCAGGGCGGAATCCCGGTGGCGGGTGGCCGGGAACGCCGATGGCCCACCCGGTGAGCCGGGTGGGCCATCGATCTGGAGGAGGTGAGGAAAGTTGTGGAGCGTCAGCTCATGTGACGCTGGGCGATGACGAGGAGTTCCTCGCGAACTGCCGGCGAGTTCGCCGAGCGCAGCGCGTGCTCGATGGCACGGGCGCGGCGGGTGGCGTCGCGGTGGTTGCGGATTCGCTCGATCATGCTCATTGGTGGGTCCCCCTAGCTATTCGGTTGTCAGCCCCTGATGCCTCTATTCAACAGCAGAACCCCGCCAACTTCCATCGATTATTAGGTGAGCTGGGACACCTGCCTAACAATCAAAGGTCAACAGGCCGTCTGGCCGACGCTTCCGTCGTCTAAACGACACGGCCGGTGTGCCGGGCGTTAACCCGTGGCACACCGGCCGTGGCTGGCGTCTCGAACGATCAGGTCCAGGCGAGCAGCGCCGCCTCCGGATCCGCGAGGAAGTCGCCGATGTCGCGCAGGAACTTCGAACCCAGCTCACCGTCGATGATCCGGTGGTCGAAGCTCAGCCCCAACGTGGTGACCTGACGCACCTTGACCTTGCCCTTGTGCACCCAGGGCATCTCCCGCACCGCGCCGAAGGCCAGGATCGCGGACTCACCCGGCGGCAGGATCGGCGTGCCGGTGTCCACGCCGAACACCCCGACGTTCGTGATGGTCAGGGTGCCGCCGGACATGGCCGCGGGCGAGGTACGCCCGGACTTCGCCGTCTGCACCAGGTCGGTCAGCGCGTCCGCCAACTCCCGCAACGAGAGTCGGCCGGCGTCCTTGACGTTCGGCACGATCAGACCGCGCTCGGTGGCCGCCGCGATGCCGAGGTTGACGTACTCCTTCACCACGATCTCGTCGCCGGCCCACGTCGAGTTGACCATCGGGTGCCGCCGTACCGCCAACAGCACCGCCTTCGCCACCAGCAGCAGCGGAGAGACGCGCACGTCGCGCCACTCCCGCCGACCCCGGAGCCGGTCCAGCGCCTTCATCGCCCGGGTCACGTCGACGGTCAGGAACTCCGTCACGTGCGGGGCGGTGAACGCCGAGCGGGACATGTTCTCGGCGGTCAGCTTGCGGACCCCCTTGACCGGGATGCGCTGCTCCCGGTCCGCGCCGAAGCTGGGGGCAGTCGTCGACGTCGCCGCGACCGGCTCCGCCACCACGACGGCAGCGCTCACCGCCCGCTGCACGTCCTCCCGGGTGATCGAGCCGAGCGGCCCCGACCCGGTCACCGTGCCGAGATCGACCCCGAGATCCTTGGCAAGCTTGCGCACCGGCGGCTTGGCCAACACCAACCCGCCGCTCGCCCCATTGCGTCGCTCATGGACCTGGGGTGCCGGATGTGCGGGGGTAGCAGCCGGTTCGTCGGCCACCACGGGCGGCTCGGCCTGCGTCGGGACGGCGCCCTTGCGGGGGCGGCGCTTCGCGGCTGTCGTACGCGGGCCGTAGCCGACAAGCACCGCCGTTCGGCCACCGGGAGCGGCGCCGCCGATCAGACCTGGCTCGACCATGCCCTCGGCCGGGGCCACCTCCACCGCCGCCAGCGACGCCGCCGACGGGGTGGGCAGGTCGGCGCTCGGCGTGGCAGTTGTCGACGTCGACTCCAGCGGGCCGGCGCCCGGGTCGGTGTCGATCGCGATGATCGGCGTACCGACCTCGACAGTGGTGCCCTCCGGGTGGTGGATCGCCTGCACCTGCCCGGCCCACTTCGCCGGGATCTCCACCGCCGCCTTGGCCGTCTCGACCTCGACGATCGGCTGGTTCAGCTCGATCGTGTCGCCGACCTTGACCAGCCAGGCCAGGATCTCGCCCTCGGTCAGCCCCTCGCCCAGGTCGGGCAGGTTGAACGTCTTGATCCGGGACATGTCGCTCACCAGCCGAAGGTGCGGTCGACAGCGTCGAGCACCCGGTCGAGGTCGGGCAGGTACTCCTCCTCCACCCGGGCGGCCGGGTAGGGGGTGTCGAAGCCGGTCACCCGCAGCACGGGCGACTCCAGCGAGTAGAAGCACTCCTCGGTGATCCGGGCGGCCAACTCGGCGCCCAGGCCGATGTTCGACGGCGCCTCGTGCACCACGATCGCGCGGCCGGTGCGCTTCACCGACTCGTACGCCGCCGCCAGGTCCAGCGGGGACAGCGAACGCAGGTCGATGACCTCCAGCTCACGGCCGTCCTCGGCGGCGGCGGTCGCCGCCTCCAGGCACGTCCGCACCATCGGCCCGTAGGCCAGCACCGTCACGTCCGTGCCGGGCCGCACCACGCGGGCCGAGTGCAGCGGGTACGCCTCGGACAACGGCGCGTCCAGGTCGACCTGACCCTTCTCCCAGTAGCGCCGCTTGGGCTCCAGGAAGACGATCGGGTCGTCCGAGGCGACGGCCTGCTGGATCATCACGTACGCGTCCTGCGGGTTGGCGCAGGTCACCACCTTCAGGCCGGCCGTGTGCGCGAAGTACGCCTCGGGCGACTCGGAGTGGTGCTCGACCGCGCCGATGCCACCGCCGTACGGAATTCGGATCACCATCGGGATGCTGAGCCGGCCGCCGGAGCGGTAGTGCATCTTCGCCACCTGCGACACGATCTGGTCGTACGCGGGGTAGACGAAGCCGTCGAACTGGATCTCGCAGATCGGCCGGTAGCCACGGATGGCGAGACCGACAGCGGTGCCGATGATGCCGGACTCGGCCAGCGGGGTGTCGATCACCCGCTGGTCGCCGAAGTCCTTCTGGAGCCCGTCGGTGATCCGGAAGACGCCGCCGAGCTTGCCGACGTCCTCGCCCATGATGATGACCTTGGAGTCGTTCTCCAGGGCGCGGCGCAGGCCGGTGTTGAGGGCCTTGCCGATGGTGAGCGTCTCCGTGGCCATCAGTGAGCACTCCCCTCGAACGACTCCATGTAGCGGCTGAACTGCGCACGCTGCTCGTCGAGCAGCGGAGAGCCGTTCGGGTAGACGTGGTCGAACATCGTCACCGGCTCGGGGTTGGGCATGTCGAGCACCCGCTCGCGCAGGTGCACCGACTCGCGGCGGGCCTGCTCGTCGACCTCGGCGAAGAAGGTCGCGTCGGCGATCTGCTGCTTCTCCAGGAAGGCCTTGACCCGGGTGATCGGGTCCTTGGCCTGCCAGGCCTCGACCTCGCTGGCGATGCGGTAGCGGGTCGGGTCGTCGGAGGTGGTGTGCGCGCCCATCCGGTAGGTGTATGCCTCGATCAGGCTCGGGCCCTGCCCGTGGCGGGCGTTGTCGAGTGCCGTGCGGGTGACCGCGTACGAGGCCAGCACGTCGTTGCCGTCCACCCGTACGCCGGGGAAGCCGAAGCCGGCGGCCCGCTGGTAGAGCGGGACGCGGGTCTGCCGCTCAAGCGGCTCGGAGATCGCGTACTGGTTGTTCTGGCAGAAGAACACGAGCGGGGCGTTGAACACGCTCGCCCAGACGAACGCCTCGTTCACGTCGCCCTGGCTGGTGGCCCCGTCGCCGAAGTAGGCGATGGCCGCTTCGCCGTCGTCGGTGCCGGTCTTGCCGTCCATGGTGATGCCCATGGCGTAGCCGGTCGCGTGCAGGGTCTGCGCGCCGATGACGATCGTGTACATGTTGAACTTGAACTCGTTCGGGTCCCAACCGCCCTGGTCGACACCGCGGAACAGACCGAGCGGCATGATCGGGTCGATGCCCCGGCAGTAGAGGACGCCGTGCTCCCGGTAGGTCGGGAAGGCCATGTCCTGCGTCCGCAGCGCCCGCCCCGATCCGACCTGCGCGGCCTCCTGGCCGAGCAGGCTGGCCCAGAGGCCCAGCTCGCCCTGGCGTTGGAGAGCGGTCGCCTCGGCGTCCAGCTTGCGGACCAGCACCAGATCGCGGTAGAGCCCGCGGTATTCCTCATCGGTGAAGTCGACGCGGTATTCGGTGCCGTCCGGCCCGGTGACGCTGTCGATCCGCTCGCCGTCGGGGGTGAGCAGCTGCACCAGCTCGGGGTCGCCGGCCGTGCCCTTCTTGGAGCGGGGTGCCGCCCGCCTGCCGCGGGTGGTGCCCCCGGGGTCGCCCTTTGCCATCGGTCTCTCCCTGTCGTGTCTGCGTCGGCACCGGGGGGTCACCCGGCCACGCAACTCGTGCGCCTGCCCGGCTCTTGCCGGACCGGTTCCTGGCGGCCGCGCCTAGCCCCGGTGGGGGTTGCCGCACGGCATGAGCCGGGTTCTGGCCGAACCCGGATCGGGAGCGCCGGCGCCGGGCCGCGCCTGCCGCGTGGGTGCGCGGAGGTCACGGCTGCGTTGCCGTCGTGCTCCATATTCGCAGAGCAGGTGAGCGCGCCCACAGTACGCCCGCCCCGGATTCCGACCGCCCACCCTTTGCCGCTGTTTGTCGCCCTCCTGCCGGCCTGCCGTTCCGAGGCGTTCCGGCGATGATTCGTCACGGTTCGGTCAGCCCGGCGTGTCGACACGCCGTGGAGGTTGGCTGACGGAGGGTAACTGGGCCAGGCTGATTCCCGCAGGATCACGTTTGTCGGGTTATATGCCGGCTTTGTGGCTGCCGGCGGCGAAGCCCGGCGGCGGTGGCGGCCAGGCGTTCGCGCGGCGTCCACAGGTGTCCTCCGACGGCCGACGACAAGGGGTGTGCGGTGCACGAGCCAGGTGACGGTCCCGGCACACCAGCACTCGGCCGGCATCGGTCCGCCGGTGGCTACCGCCGCGTGGTCGGCGTCCACCGCGCCCCCGGCGCGGGCGGCCCCACCCGTGGTTACCTGCTCACCGTCGCGCTGCTGGCCGGCACCGCGTCGATGCCCATCCTCGCCGCCATCAGCGCGGGCTCGGCCACCCCGGGCAGCACCGCGCTGCCCGACAACAGCACCCCGTTCATCCCGACCCCGTCGATTGGGCCGGTGGTGATCCCGATGCCGATGACCAGCCAGCCGGCACTCCCGCCACCCGGCACCCCCAGCGTCGGCCCGACAAGTGGCTGGCTGCCCGCCGCTCCCCGGCGTACCTCGGACCGGCCCGCCTCGGAGACCGTGACCGGCCCCGGGCCCGGCCGGCCGGCGACCTACCCGCCGCTGGCGCCGAAGCCCACCCGCGGCACCTGGCCCGCCGTCCCCCCGCCCGGTCCGCCGACCGACCCTCCGGACTCCGAGCCGACCGACCCCTACCCCGACCCCGACCCCACCGATCCCGACCCGACGGATCCCGACCCGACGGATCCCGAGCCGACCCCGACGCTGGACCCGTCACCGACGACGGACCCGACGCCCACGTCGGAACCGACGCCGACGACGGACCCGACGCCCACGTCGGAACCGACGCCGACCATGGACCCGTCCGACCCGACGCCGACGTCGGACCCGTCCGACCCGACGCCGACCATCGACCCGACCACAAGCCCGCGCCCGACGCCGACGGACGCCCTCACCGCGACCGCCGTGCCGACCAGGGCGCCGTCTGCGCCGGTCACCACCCCTGGGCCGACCGCCGCCCCGGCCACACCGACCAGCCAGCCCGGCCCAGCGGTCCCGGCCCCCACCGGCGTCTCGTCGATGCCATCGGGCGGTCGCGCCCCGCTGGCCTGACCAACGCATCCCACCGTTTGCCGCCGCGACGGTACGGTGACCCTCAGGCGTGACCCATCCGGTGCCGGCGGTGTGCCGGCGTCAGGCACGTACCGGAGGGGGTGGCGTGGGCGGCGGCGCGAGACTCCGCCCGGTCGTCACCCGGCCCGGCCCGGGGCTGCGGATCGCCCGGCTGGTCACCGAGGTGAGCGCGCCGGCCGTGCTCGTGTCGCTGCTGATCGTCACCGTGAGCTGGCACAGCGCACGCCGGCCGGGTCAGGGCCTGATCTGGGGTCTGCTCGCCACGCTCTTCGTCATCGGCATTCCGTTCGCCTACGTCGTCGGCGGGGTACGCCGTGGCCGCCTCACCGACCACCACGTCGGCCGCCGGGAGCAGCGCCGGGCGCCGCTGCTGGTCGGCCTCGCCTCGGTGACGGCGGGGCTCGCCCTGCTCGTCGTGCTCGGCGCGCCCCGCCCGGTGCTGGCGCTTGCCGTGGCCGGGCTCGTCGGTCTCGTGGTCACCGTGTCGGTGAGCCACTGGTGGAAGATGTCGATCCACTCGGCGGTGGCCGCCGGCACACTCGTCATCCTGATGCTGACCTTCGGTACGCGGCTGATCGTCGCCGCGCCGCTGCTGGTACTTGTCGGCTGGTCCAGGGTGCGGCTCAGGGACCACACGGTGGCGCAGGTGCTCGCCGGCGGTGTGCTCGGCGCGCTGATCGCCGCGGTGGTCTTCGGCGCGCTGCGCTGACCGGTGACCCGGGGCGGACGGCGTGCCACCCGCCCCGGAAACCGTCAGGCGCCGTCGTCGGCGAGGCGGTGCCGGTTGGCCTCGATCCAGGCGTCCAGAGCGGCCGGGTCGTCCGGGTCCACCCCGTCGGCCATGAGCTGCGCCACCGCGGCGGTCGCCGGGCTGCGCCGCTCACCGGTCGAGTAGAGGCGGGCGAACTCCGGCACCATCTCCTCGATCGCCTCGTCGGTGCGTGTCGCCGCCGCCTCCGGCAGCCCGCGCTGGCGGGACGCGTACCGCGCCCAGGCGCGCAGCACCCGGGGCAGCATCGCCGCGTCGTCCATGTCCAGCACCGCGCGGCGGTGCACCCAGTCGAGCAGGAACAGCCCCGACACCGCCGGGCTCCAGCGCATCGGGTCGCCGTCCGGGAAGCTCGCCGAGTGGTCCAGCACCAGGCTCAGGCAGAAGTGCAGGGAGGCCAACTCCGCGCCGTCGACGGCGTCCAGCCCGAAGCGGGCGGCCTCCGGCGCGGCGAGGAACTGCCGGACCAGGTCGGTGCGCTCGGCCGCGGAGAGCGGCTCGACCGCCGCCGGGCCGGTCGGCTCGGCCGCGGTGGGCAGGATCGCCAGCCGGGCACCGACAAGCGCCCGGTCGGTCGCGAGGGAACCCTCGCCGGGCAGCTCACTCAGGTCGTCGGTCACCGAGAGGTGGCGGGCCACCTCACCGCGGAGCCGGGCCGGGTTCTCGGTCCGGAACCAGGTCAACTCGTCGTCGGCACACATCTGCCGGACCTGGTCCAGGATCCGTTCCGCCGGCCCGCCGACGAAGATGTCCTTGGTGATCCCGATGTTGTGGTCCACCAGGGCCACCAACGCGTGCTCGGTGCCACCCGACGCGTCGTCGTAGGCGAAGGTGGCGAGGTAGGAGGTCTGGTCGCCGTACACGTCGCCGTACGCCCAGGTGCCGGTGAGGTGCACCCGGCCGAGCTGCCCGGACCAGGCGGGCGCCTGGCTGCCCGGACGGACCCGCTCGGTGCCCTCGGCGTTCGGGACGAGCGCGGCGAAGACCTGCCGGATGGTGGTCGCCGCCGCGATCCGACGGCGGGCGGTGGCGGCGAGGAACCCGGTGACGAACTCCCGTACGGCGGTGTCGCGGTCGGTCTCCGCGATGGCGTAGACACTGCCCAGCAGCGCGCTGCCGAGCATCTCGGCGTCGAGGGCGGACTCCAGCTTGGTCACGTCGCGTGCGGCGTGCAGCACCGCGTCGTAGGGGGTCTCAGGCGTGGCCATGCTCCGACCCTACGCCGCCCAGCGCCGATGGAGAGCGGTAGCGGACCGGGCAGCGCGTCAGCGGCTGGAGGCGTCCCGCAGCGCGTCGCGTGCCTGCGCGTACGAGTCGAGCACGGTCCGTACCGGTGTCAGCACGTATTCGTCGCCGACCAGGGCGACCTTCGCCGTCAGCCGCTCCTCGGCACGGGCTCGGGCGCGCCGGGCGGCCCAGCGCACCACCGGCCGGGTCAGCGCCGCCACCAGCAGCCCGGCCAGCAGGCCACCGAGCAGCAGCAGGGTGGGCAGCGGCACCTGACCGACAGTCGGGTTGTCCAGCGCCGGCAGGCCCAGCGCCCGCAGCGCGTACCCGAGCGCCAGCCAGCCGAGCCCGACCACGGCGGCGAGGGTGACAAGCCACTGCACACCGCCGACGACACGCCACCACAGCGGTCGACGGTCCAGGCCGAGGTCGGTGCCGGCGATCGTGCGGTCCAGCGCGTCCGGCAGGTCACCGAGGCGGGACCGGGCGGCCGAGGTCACCGCGCCGGGCCAGGCGGCGGGCAGGTCGGCGGCGGACCGGTCGGCCACGGCGCGGATCGCGAGGCCCAGCGCCGAGCGCTGCGCGGCCGACGGCTCCGGGACCGAGGTCGCCGCGACCAGGCTCTCCGCCGGGTCGTCCCGGCCACCGGTCGGGCCGGGCAGGTGCAGCCGACGCAGCGGGTCGGGTCGCAGCCGCCGCCAACCCCGTACCACGGGCCAACCGGTGGCCGCGCCGGCCCGATGCCGGTACGCCTGCTCCACCGCGTTGCTGACCGCGGGCACGCCGGCCGCTCCGGCCAGCGCCCGGTTCAGCCCGTCGACCGTCGGGTTGTCCGGTCCAGCCGCGGGTCGGGCCGAGCCGACCAGCTCGTCCAGGCCGGCGACAACCGTGTCGACGTCACCCGCGAGTCGGCGCAGCGCGGCCTGCCGTTCGGCGACGGTCCGTTCCAGCGCGCCGCGCAGCCCCACCATGCCGGCCGGGTCGACGGCGGTGGTGGACAGCAGCGGCACACCGGTCAGCCCGTCCGAGTCGAGCAGCCGACGCAGGTCGTCCAGGACCCGGGGCACCTCGGCCGGGGACAGCCGGTCGGCCTGGTTGAGCACGACCACCGTGACGTCGCGGTGCCTGTGGAACTCGCGCAGGTAGCTGTCGTGGATGACCCGGTCGGCGTACTTCTGCGGGTCGACCACCCAGACCACCTGGTCGACGAGGCCGAGGAGCCGGTCCACCTCCAGGCGGTGGGAGCGCTGCACCGAGTCGAAGTCGGGCAGGTCGAGCAGGACCAGCCCGTGCAGCGCCGTCTCGTCGTCCGCGTCCAGGGCGCTCTCCCGGACGAAACGGTGTCGGGGCAGCACGCCGATCCAGTCGAGCAGCTGGTTCGCACCCGCCAACGGCCCCCACACGCAGGCGTGGGTGACGCCTGTGGTCGGCCGGCGGACCCCCACCGGCGACAGCTCCAGTTGGGCCAACGCGTTGAAGAGGCTCGACTTGCCGCTGCCGGTGGCACCCGCCAGCGCGACCACCGTGTGGTCCCGGGACAGCGCCAGCCGGGTGCCGGCCCGCTCGACGAGGGTGTGCGCGGGCACCAGCTCGGCGTCGGGCAGCAGGCCGTCCACCGCGGTCAGGAAGCGCCGGACCGCGTCCAGCCGGGCGACGAGCGCGTCGGCGTCCACCCGCTTGTCGCCGCGGAACGCCTCGCGTACCCGGCCGGTGAGGTTTGTCACCGGGAGCCCTCCTCGTCGCGGGCCGGTCGGGTGTCGCCGCCAGCGGACAGACCACTGCGGTGCCGCGCCAGCTCGACCCGGCCGGCGGCCCGGCGCAGTCCGTCGCCGGCGTCCGCGGCGGGGCGGGCGTCGACGGTGCGGCCGAGGAACCGGTCGGCCTCCGCGTCGAGCAGCGTCCGCACCCGGGCCAGCAGGTCGGTGCGGGCCTTGGCGGCCAGGGTACGCACCGCCTGGTCGCCGAAGATCGCCTGGAGCACGGCCTGCGCGGCGACTGTGGTGCCGGCCCCGGTGGCCAGCTCCAACCCGGTCGGGATGAACGCGGTGGAGGCGAAGACGGCGATCATCACGGCCAGGCCTGTGGCGTTCACCGCGTACGCCGCCGTGCGGGCCACGAACCGCTTGTCGCCGCCCTCGACCCGGACCAGCTCCAACACCCCGCGCTGCCAGTCCCGGACCATCCGTTCGGCGCGCTCGGGCAGGTCTTTGCTGGGGTGGGCGAGCGCCGGATCGAGCAGCCCGCTGCCCGCCGGGTGCGCCTTCCAACCCGTGTACGCCGATTCGGCGGCCTCCGAGGACACCCCGCGCAGCAGCGTGACCAGTTGCGACTCGATGGCGTTGCGCAGCTCGACGGCGGGTGCCGGTCGACCGGTGACGGCGGCGACGACCCGGTCCCGCAGGCGGCCGATCCGTGCTTCCAGGGTGCGGAAGAACTCCCCGGTGCCGACGAACTCCTGCCAGCGGGCGAGCACCTCGCCCCGGAGCAGTCGGCCGTCCTGAAGCCCCTGCTCGACGGTGCGCTCGGCGCCCCGGTACGCGGCCCGCACCCGGTCGTCCAGCTCGTCGGCGGCGGTGACCTGCTCGTCGGCGGCGTCGGCCAGCTCCTCGACGGCGGGGTGGAGCGCGGCCAGCGCCCCGTCCAGCGTCTGGCGGACCACCGCCGACCGTGCGTCCGCGTCGCCGGCCAGCCGGGCGAACCAGTCGGCAAGCGCCGCGGTCGCGCCCTCGGGCAGCAGCCCCTGCCCGTCGACCCAGGTCTCCGGCAACACGAACAGCGGCGCCCGGCCGAGGTCCTGTTCGGCGAGCATCTCGGCCAGGTGGGCGGCGATCTCGTCGGTGGCCTCGGCGGGCACCCGGTCCAGCACCATGGCGATCACCGCGCCGCGCGCCCGGGCGCTGCGCAGCAGCTCCCAGGGGACCGCGTCGGCGTACCGGGCGGCGGTGGTGACGAAGAGCCAGAGATCGGCGGCGGCCAGCAGTTGGGTGGCGAGCGCCCGGTTGGCGTCGACAACCGAGTCGATGTCGGGCGCGTCGAGGAAGGCCAGCCCGGCGGGGAGGGCGGGGGCGGTGACGAGGTGCAGGGCGCGCGGGTCGTCGCTCGGCTCGGTGGTGCGGGTCAGACCGGGCAGCAGGTCACCCTGCCGGAACCACGCCGCGTCGGACGGGTTGCAGACCAGCACCGGGGAGCGGGTGGTCGGCCGGAGCACACCGGCGGCGCTGACCCGGGCCTTGACCAGGCTGTTGACCAGGGTCGACTTGCCGGCGCCGGTGGAGCCGCCGACCACCACGAGAAGCGGGGCGTCCAGCCGGGCGAGCCGGGGCAGCAGATAGTCGTCGAGCTGATCGCCGAGGGCCGTGGCGGTGTGCCGGGCGGGGCCGGCGGAGGGCAGCGCGAGAGGGTACCGGGTCGCGCCGATCGCCTCCCGGAGGCCCGACAGGGCGCCGGGGAGGCCGTCGTCCCCGGTGGTGGCGGGCGGCTCCTCCGCGGCGTCCGGCGGACCGGTGCGGGCTGCGACGGCGGGCGCGCCGGAACGGGTGGCGGAATCGCCGGGCGTCGTCACCGCTAAAGCGTGCCCGACCGATGCAAGGGAAGACAACCGGACGGTAGGAAAGGCTGGGTTGCGTCGGGGTGACTCAACTCGACTTGACGATTCGCCAACGCGTGGCACTATTGAGTCCAGTTCACTCAACTTGTGGTGGGGCCCGCTGCGGGCGGTGTCCGCCAAGCAGCCACGGGCAGTGCCCGTCACCTGCACAACCTTACGAAGCGAGGAAGCGAAGATGGCACGTGCGGTCGGTATCGACCTCGGCACGACGAACTCCTGCGTCAGCGTTCTCGAGGGCGGTGAGCCCACCGTCATCGCCAACGCTGAGGGCTCGCGGACGACCCCGTCGATCGTCGCGTTCGCCCGCAACGGGGAGGTGCTCGTCGGTGAGGTCGCCAAGCGCCAGGCGGTGACCAACCCGGACCGGACGATCCGCTCGGTCAAGCGCGAGGTCGGCACGAACTGGTCCGTCGACATCGACGGCAAGAAGTACACCCCGCAGGAGATCTCGGCCCGGACGCTGATGAAGCTCAAGCGGGACGCGGAGGCGTACCTGGGCGAGCAGATCACCGACGCGGTGATCACCGTTCCGGCCTACTTCAACGACAGCCAGCGGCAGGCCACCAAGGAGGCCGGTGAGATCGCCGGCTTCAACGTGCTGCGGATCGTCAACGAGCCGACCGCGGCCGCCCTGGCGTACGGGCTGGACAAGGGCTCCAAGGAGCAGACCGTCCTGGTCTTCGACCTCGGCGGCGGCACCTTCGACGTCTCTCTGCTGGAGCTGGCCGAGGGCGTCATCGAGGTCAAGTCGACGAGCGGTGACAACCACCTCGGCGGCGACGACTGGGACCAGCGGATCATCGACCACCTGGTCAAGACGTTCCGTGGTGAGCACGGCATCGACCTCGGTCAGGACAAGATGGCCCTCCAGCGCCTCCGTGAGGCCGCCGAGAAGGCCAAGATCGAGCTGTCCGCCGCCACCACCACGAACATCAACCTGCCGTACATCACCGCCGGCGCGGCCGGCCCGCTGCACCTCGACGTGACGCTGAGCCGCGCCGAGTTCCAGCGGATGACGCAGGACCTGCTGGACCGCTGCAAGGGCCCGTTCGAGCAGGCCGTGAAGGACGCCGGGATCAAGATCTCCGACGTCGAGCACGTCATCCTGGTCGGCGGTTCGACCCGGATGCCCGCCGTGACCGACCTGGTCAAGCAGCTCACCGGCCGCGACCCCAACAAGGGCGTCAACCCGGACGAGGTCGTCGCCGTCGGCGCCGCCCTCCAGGCCGGTGTGCTCAAGGGTGAGGTCAAGGACGTCCTGTTGCTCGACGTGACCCCGCTGAGCCTGGGCATCGAGACCAAGGGCGGCATCTTCACCAAGCTGATCGAGCGCAACACCACGATCCCGACCAAGCGCTCCGAGGTCTTCACCACGGCGGACGACAACCAGCCGTCGGTGCTGATCCAGGTCTTCCAGGGCGAGCGGGAGATCGCGGCCTACAACAAGAAGCTCGGCACCTTCGAGCTGACCGGCCTCCCGCCGGCGCCGCGCGGCGTGCCGCAGATCGAGGTCGCCTTCGACATCGACGCCAACGGCATCGTCAACGTGCACGCCAAGGACCTGGGCACCGGCAAGGAACAGAAGATGACGATCACCGGCGGCTCGTCGCTGCCGAAGGACGACATCGAGCGGATGCGCCGGGACGCCGAGGAGCACGCGGAGGAGGACAAGCGTCGCCGCGACGACGCCGAGGCTCGCAACGTGGCCGAGGCGCTGCAGTGGCAGACCGAGAAGTTCCTCGCCGAGAGCGGCGACAAGCTGCCCGGTGAAAACCGGGAGCAGCTCAACGAGGCGCTCGGTGAGCTGCGGGGTGCCCTCGGCGGTCAGGACATCGAGAAGATCAAGTCCGCCCACGAGAAGCTGGCGAAGGTCTCCCAGGAGGCCGGGTCGCTGCTCTACTCGGCTCAGGCCGAGCAGGGTCAGCAGCCGGGTGGCGAGGCCGGCCCGGGTGCGGCCGGCGCACAGCCGGGCCCGCAGTCCGGCGGCGCCGACGACGTGGTCGACGCGGAAATCGTGGACGAGGACGGCAAGAAGTGACCGTCGGCCTCCAACACGTGTCCACGGCGAAGGGGATGGGGTAGCCGCATGACGCAGAAGCCACGAGCCGCCGACCCGAGCGACACCGGGTCGACGCCGGGTGGCTCCGCGCCCACGGAGCCGACCACCGGCGACGGGGAGCGGGTCGTCATCCGCAACAAGCGCAAGCTCGTCGACACGGCGGAGCCGGAGGGCACCGCCGCTGACGCGGAGACCGGTGTGCCGGCCGAGGGCCTGGTCGAGGACGCCGAGGTCGTGGTCGACGAGATCGAGGTCGAGGTCAACGCCACCGACGGTCCGGAGCCGTCCGGCCCGCCGGTGGTGGACGCCCCGGCGCAGCCGGTGGACGGCGCCGGCCCCGGCACGTCGCTCGGCGCCGAGCTGGAGGCGCTCCGGGCTGAGTTGGACGAGCGGACCCGGGACGTGCAGCGGGTGTCGGCGGAGTACGCCAACTACCGCAAGCGTGTCGACCGCGACCGCAACCTGGTGCAGGAGCAGGCGACCGGTTCGGTGCTGGCCGCACTGCTGCCGATCCTCGACGACCTGGACCGGGCTCGGGAACACGGCGACCTGGTCGGGCCGTTCGGCACGGTGGCGGAACAGCTCACCACCGCGCTCGGCAAGTTCGGCCTGAACGCCTTCGGCGAACAGGGCGACCCGTTCGACCCGACCCGCCACGAGGCGGTCGCGCACCAGACCTCGGCCGAGGTCACCGAGCCGACCTGCGTACAGGTCATGCGGCGCGGCTACCAGCTCGGTGAGCGGCTGCTGCGCCCCGCGCTTGTCGCGGTCGCGGACCCGGAATAGTGCGAAGCAGTGACCGGGCCGTCTCGCCCACCGCGCGTCGGTGGGCGAGACGGCCGGGCCGCGACGGTCGAGAGGGGGTGGACCGGTGAGTTCCAAGGACTGGATCGAGAAGGACTTCTACGCCGTGCTCGGCGTGGACAAGGCCGCCTCGGCCGATGACATCAAGAAGGCGTACCGCAAGGTGGCCAGGGAGTCGCACCCGGACCACAACCCGGGCGACGCCAAGGCGGAGGAGCGGTTCAAGGCCGCGTCCGAGGCGTACAACGTGCTGTCGGACTCCGGCCGCCGTCGCGAGTACGACGAGATGCGCTCGCTGTTCGGCTCGGGCGCGTTCCGGCGCGGCGCCCGCGGCGCGGGTCAACCGGGCGGCATGCCCTTCGACGTCTCCGACATGTTCGGCGGCGGCGGGGGCGGCGACCGCCGCTTCGGAGGCGCCGGCTTCCAGGACCTGTTCAGCTCGATCTTCACGGGTGGTCAGGGTGGTGGGCAGGCGGCGCCACGCGGCCCGGGCCGTGGCCGGGACGTGGAGACCGAGGTGGCAATTGACTTCGGCGACGCGGTACGCGGGGTGACGCTGCCCCTGACGCTGCGCGCGCCGGGCGTCTGCGAGACCTGTCACGGCAACGGGGCCAAGCCCGGCACCCAACCGCGGACCTGCCAGGTCTGCCACGGTGCCGGCGTGACCACCCGCAACCAGGGGTCGTTCAGCTTCTCCGAGCCGTGCCGCAACTGCCAGGGCGTCGGCACGGTGGTCGAGGAGAAGTGCCCCGAGTGCCACGGCAGCGGCGGTGTCACGAAGACACGCACCATGAACGTGCGCTTCCCGGCCGGCGTGTCCGACGGTCAGCGCATCCGGCTGACCGGGCGCGGTGAGCCAGGCGAGCGCGGCGGCCCGGCTGGTGACCTGTTCGTGCACGTCAAGGTTCGGCCGGACGAGCTGTTCGGGCGTACCGGCGACGACCTGACGTTGAGCGTGCCGATCACCTTCGCGGAGGCCGTGCTCGGCACGGACCTGCGGGTGCCCACGCTCGACGGCGCGGTGACCCTGCGGGTCCCGCCGGGTACGCCCAGCGGGCGGGTGTTGCGCGCCCGGGGCAAGGGTGTGGTGCGCCGCGACGGGCAGGCCGGCGACCTGCTTGTCACGTTGGACGTGGTGGTGCCGGCCCGGTTGTCCGACGAAGCGCGCACCGCGCTGGAGGCGTTCGCCGAGCAGAGCCCGCCAGCCGCCCGGGAACATCTCGAGGCGCGGGTGCGTCGGGTCAGTTAGTCCGGTGGAAGGGACGCGGAGGTGAGCGGGATGTCGGGCGAGTTCCTCGGTTCGGGTGACCCTGCCTACGAGGCCAAGGTGCTGATGATCTCGGTTGCGGCGCGGATGGCGGGGATGCACCCGCAGACCCTGCGCCAGTACGACCGGCTGGGGCTGGTGCAGCCCGGCCGGGCCGCTGGAGGCGGGCGTCGGTACAGCGTCCGTGACGTGGTGCTGCTGCGCGAGGTGCAGCGGCTCAGCCAGGACGACGGGATCAACCTGGCCGGCGTCAAGCGGATCATCGGGCTGGAGCGGCTGTTGGAGCAGGCGCAGCAGCGGGTGGCCCGGCTGGAGGCGGAGCTGGACGCCGCGTACCGGCGGGTCGCCGAGCTGGAATCCCTCGCCCGCTTTCCGGGTCGGGATCTGGTGCCGACCAATCGCACGTCCACCGCGCTCGTGGTCTGGCGACCCCGTCGTACTCCCGATCGTTGACCTGCCACACACCCGGAGCTTTTCCTCGGCCCGGACCGCACCGGATTCCCCGGCGCGGTCCGGGCCGCTTCGGTTAGCCTGTCGATACGGGTCCAATCGGCTTAATACGGACCTACCGGCATGGCGAGGGGGAGCGATGGCGGAACCGGCGAAGAAGGTCGCCCAGCAGACGGAAGAACGGTTGGAAGACCTGGCCGAGACCGTCCGCAAGAAGTTCGACAAGGTGACCGAGGGGACCTACCGGGACCGGGTCGTCGAGGGCCGGTTCGCCGAACAGGGCGACCACGGCGGCGACAAGAGCCGAGCCGAAACCGAGCGCAAGCAGGACTGACCGGTGACCGACGTGCGGGCCGGGACCCACGGGGGGTCCCGGCCCGTTCGCCCGTCAGAGCGCGGGCCGGGACGCGGTGTCACCGTGGCGGGGGTCCCGGCCCGTTCGCCGTCAGAGTGCGGGCCGGCCCTCAGCCGAGGCGGCGGTTCTCGCGGACCAGGCCGCCCTCGCACCAGTCCCGGTAGACGAAGAGGTCCGGGCGGGCCAGCAGCACCCGTCCGTTGTGCGCCCAGATCTTCATCAGCTCGTCGCCGTCCCGCTCGGCCTGCTCGACGAGCTTGCGGAAGCGGCGCTTGGGATGGGCGCGGAAGTTCGTCCGGATGCCGTCGGCCGCGTAGATGTAGAGGCAGTGCAGCGCGAAACGCCGCGCCGGGCAGGTCGGATCCATCGCCAACTCGAAGAGGGTCAACACCAGCCGGTCGCCGGAGACCAACAGGTCCCAGTCGGGTGGCATCGAAGCCAACGGCACCGAATCGGGCTTGTACGCCCAAGCTCGCAACTCCGCCGGACTCGGATCGACGGGGTTGGCGAAGCCGTGGAACGTCGACTCCTGCACGCTCACCGGCCAACCTTCCGCTCTCGCCCGCGTGTGGCAACGCTGCCTACGGACCCTGGCTGCTGGGGCGAAACGGTAACCCGCCGTCGGGTGCTGCGGTAGTACCCGCGAGGAGCAATTCCGCAACCGTTGGCATGGCCGGGTTCACGGCATCGACGGCGTTGCCGATGATGCTCCTATGACAATCCACGTACGACGGTTGCGGCGCGGCGCCGAGGCCGAGTTCGTCTCGGGGTTGGAGTGGCTCTTCGCCCCTCCCGGCAGCCGTCCCGCGGACTGGGACCGCGACCGCGCCGTCGAGCGCACCGCGCGGGTACTCGACCACGAGAACACCGCGCTCTTCGCCGCGCGATCGCAGGAGGATCATGTGGTCGGCGTGGCCAGCGTCTACCTGGACATCCTCTCGGTGCGCTTCGGCCGTCGGGCTTCGATCGAGGATCTCGCCGTGCACCCCGAGTGGCGTTCCCGGGGTGTCGGTTCCCGCCTCCTGGCGGCGGCCAGGGCGTGGGCGCACGACCAGGGAGCCGACTATGTCTTCCTGGAGTCCGGCCTCGCCCGGACCGAGGCGCATCGCTTCTACCTCCGCGAGGGTGCGACCCACGCGGCCGCGGCCTTCAGGTGGAGCTCAGTGCACTGAGTCGACGACCGGGGTCGACTCCCGCCGCTGGGCCGCCGCGCGGTTACGCAGCCACCGCTTGAACCACGGGAAGTCCGGCAGCCGGGCGAGGATCGGCCCGGTCACCACTGTGATCAGGACGTACGTCGCCGCCAGCGCCGCCAACCGCGGCTCGACGCTCCCGGCAGCCACCGCGAGCCCGGCGATGACGATGGAGAACTCACCGCGAGGTACGAGTGCCAGGCCGGCCCGCCACCGACCGGGTTCCGCGATGCCGACCCGGCGGGCCGCGAGGTAGCCGGTGAGCGTCTTCGTCGCCATGGTGACAACTGCCAACGCGAGCGCCGGCAGCAACACCGGCGGGATGTCCCGTGGGTCGGTGACCAGGCCGAAGAAGACGAAGAACACCGCGGCGAACAGGTCCCGCAGCGGGGACAGCAACTCGGTGGCGTGGTGCGCCACCGGGCCGGAGAGCGCGATGCCGACCAGGAACGCGCCGACCGCCGCCGACACCTGCAGCTTCGCCGCGAGGCCGGCGATCAGCAGGGTCAGACCGAGTACGCCCAGCAGCAGCGCCTCCGGGTCCTTCGCCGACAGGGCGGACGAGATGAGGTGGCCGTACCTGATGGCGACCACCAGCACGAGCAGCACGGTGCCCACCGCGACAGCGAGTGCGATGCCGCCGCCCAGCAGGCCGGTGCCGGCCAGTACCGCGGTGACCAGCGGCAGGTAGAGCGCCATCGCCAGATCCTCGATGACCAGGACCGAGAGGATCACCGGAGTTTCCCGGTTACCGAGTCGGCCCAGGTCGGCGAGGACCTTGGCGATCACCCCCGAGGAGGAGACCCAGGTGATGCCGCCGAGCACCAGGGCGGCCACCCAGTCCCAGCCGAGCAGCAGGGCGAACGCCGCGCCGGGCAGCGCGTTGAACAGGCCGTCGATCAGCCCGGCCGGCGCCGCCGAGCGGAGGTTGCCGACCAGCTCGTTGGCCGAGTATTCCAGGCCGAGCATCACCAGCAGCAGGATGACGCCGATCTCGGCGCCGACGGCGAAGAACTCCTCGCTGGCGGCGAGCGGAAGCAACCCGCCGTGCCCGAACGCGAGCCCGGCCAGCAGGTAGAGAGGGATCGGTGAGAGGCCTACCCGGCGGCTGAGCCGGCCGAGGACACCAAGCAGCAGCAGCAGCGCGCCGACTTCGACGAGCAGTGTGGTGGAGTCGTGCATCCGCCTCAGCCGTCCGGGTCACTGTCGGCGAGGATGGCGGACACGCCGTCGAGACCCCTGCGGGTCCCGACGACGACCACCACGTCGCCGGCTGCGAAGCGGAAGGAGGGGAGTGGCGAAACGATCACTTCGCCTTCACGCAGCACCGCCACGATGGAGGCACTGGTGCGGGTACGCGCCTTGGTGTCGCCGAGCTTGCGGTTGACGTACGGCGAGCCGGCCGAGATGGCGATCTGCTCGGTGAGCAGACCGGCGGCCTGCTCACGCAGCCCGGAGAGCTGGCCGAGCATCAGCGACGCGCCGAGGATGTCGGCCAGCGCCTCCGCCTCGTCGTCGGTCAGCGGGATGTCCGCCTGGCAGGAGTCGGGATCGTCCGGGTCGTACAGGACCAGATCTCGGCGGCCGTTGCGGTGGGAGACGACGCCCAGGCGACGTCCGGACTCCGTCACCAGATCGTGACGTACCCCGATCCCGGGTAGGGCGGTCTGCTCGACACGTACTCGCACAGGCTAAGGCTACCGCTTGGTGAACAAAGCGCAGAT
This sequence comes from Micromonospora sp. DT231, assembly GCF_049847025.1. Lineage (NCBI taxonomy): Bacteria > Bacillati > Actinomycetota > Actinomycetes > Micromonosporales > Micromonosporaceae > Micromonospora > Micromonospora sp. DT231. The sequence continues at coordinate 362,221 of NZ_JBNCNO010000002.1, forward strand.
CTTGGACGGACGGCAACCCGTCGGGCGGCCCCGGCGCAGTGCAAGGGTCGTGATCCACTCGGGTTCGTTGAAGTCGGCGTATCCAACGTGGCGAGACGCCCCGACTTCCTGAAAGGCGAGTGGATCTACTTCGGGTCGCTTACGTAGGTGCCTTTGCCTTGATGCCCTTCGGTCAGACCCTCGGCCTGCAGGATCAACAGCGCTGAACGGACCGGCTCGGCGGACACGCCGTAGTGCTCGGTCATTTCACGCAACGAGGGCAGCTTGTCGCCTGGCGCGTACTCGCCGGAAGCGATCTTGTCGCGGATGTCCTGCGCGATTCGTTGGCGGTCCGAAACTCGGGGCATGGGGCAACTCCTGGTAGGCCCCAAGATCTTCCCATGCGGTCGGCGGGTGAGCCAACACTTCGCGTGCTAAGCATGGTCACTGCTTGTCCTGCAATGCTTTGCATTGCATGTTGGCGGGGCGGGCACTCGGGGTGTGGAAAGCCTGGTAGGCAACCGGCCTCCTCGGCCGGGTCGTCCGCGTTGCCGCTGGCGCGGCCGTGTGCTCCCCTCGGGTAAACGGCCGTGTCAGCGCCCGACCCCCAGGAGAGGAGCGCCGCTGATGGTGGGCCGAGGGTGGTGGCGATGAGCGGGCGGTTCGTCATCCACCTGCCGATATCCGCGCCCGACCTGGCCCGCGCCAAGATGCTGGGGCGGACCGCCGGTCGGTCGTTGGCCTTTCTCGCCCGGATCGACCTTGGCGGGATCACCGTCTCGACCGAGGACGACCAAGGGGTACGGCACTGGGTCTTCTGCGACCGGCGGCTGGACGGTGGCCGTCGCTGCGTGCTCCGCGCCGACCACGAAACCCCGTGCACCGCGCGGTTGCCCCGGCGAATCGGCGCGTAGGGGCCGCACAAGACCGTGATCGACTCGGTTTTCAGGATGTCGCGGTGTCCTGGCGGTCCGGATGCCCCGACTTCCTGAAGGGCGAGTGGATCAACCGCGCCGGGGCCGGACGCGCTGCGCGTCGGGGCCGGACGCGCCGGTGCCCGCCCCGGCCGAGCGGGTGCGGGCACCTGGGCACGCCGTGGTCAGCGGAGGCTGGCGAAGAACTCGCGGATGTCGGCGGCCAGCACCTCGGTGGCCTGGTGGGCGGCGTAGTGACCGCCGACGTCACCGCGGCCCTCGACGTCCGTCTCGTACGCCGTCCACCTGACGATGTTCGCGTGGTCCCGCTCGGCGAAGCGGCGGATGGACTGGAAGTCGCCGGGGAACATGGCGAGCGCGGTCGGTGCGGTGGTCGGCTCGGTCGGGGGCTCGCCGGCGTGCGCGTCCTCCCAGTAGAGCCGGATCGCCGAGGCGGCCGTGCCGGTGAACCAGTAGAGCGCCACGTTGGCCAGGACGAAGTCGGCGTCCAGGCTCTCGTCGAACAGTTGGGCGTTCCAGGCGAGCAGCCCGACCGGCGAGTCGGCCAGGCCGAACGCCAGGGTCTGCGGCTGCTGACTGTGCACCTGGTTGAAGGAGAACTTGTTCTCGTAGAACCACTGGAGGTGCCCGAGCGCGGCCTGGTCCGCCTCCGAGAGCCCGGCGAACTCGGCCGGGTCGCCGGAGGGGAACGAGAAGAGTTGGGTGACGTGGACGCCGAGGACGTGTTCCCGGTCGATCCGGCCCACCTCCGGCGCGACCATCGAGCCGGCGTCGTTGCCGACCGCGCCGTAGCTGTCGTACCCCAGGCGGTTCATCAGCTCGGCCCAGGCGCGGGCGATGCGGAACCGGTTCCAGCCGGCGCTGCGGGTCGGGCCGGAGAAACCGAAGCCGGGCAGCGACGGGATGACCACGTGGAAGGCCGGCGCGTCCGGGTCGGTCGGCTCGGTGAGCGGGGCGATCACGTCGAGGTATTCCAGCACCGAGCCGGGCCAGCCGTGGGTGAGCACCAGCGCGGTGGCGTCCGGCCGGGACGACCGGACGTGCAGGAAGTGGATCTGCTCGCCGTCGATGTCGGTGACGAACTGGGGGTGGGCGTTCAGCCGGGCCTCGACGGCGCGCCAGTCGAACCCGTCGCGCCACCTGTCGACGAGGGCACGCACCCGATCGGTGCCCATCCCGTAGGCGTCGCCCGCGCCGGGCAGCTCGGCGGGCCAGCTCGTGCGGCCGAGCCGGGCGGCCAGGTCGTCGAGGTCGGTCTGCGGGATCTCGACGCGGAACGGGCGGATCGCGGTGCCGGTCATCTCGGAACTCCTTCGGAACGGAATGTTTCGTTCTGTAATCACAGTAGCAGACCGGAACGATCCGTTCCACTGCTAGGCTGGGGGCATGTCCACGACTTCCGGCAAGACGCTTGGCGGTCGCCGCGCCCAGGCCGCCCGCAACGACGAGGTCATCCTCGAAGCCGCACGTGCGGTCTTCCTCGACGATCCGAAGGCGCCGATCGCCGCCGTCGCCGAACGCGCGGGCGTCGGCATCAGTGCGCTCTACCGGCGGTACGCGGGCAAGGAGGACCTGCTGCGTCAGCTCTGCCACGACGGGCTGCGCCGGTACGTCGCCGAGGCCGAATCGGCCCTCGCCGAGCCGGACGACTGGACGGCGTTCGCCGGGTTTCTGGCCCGGGTGGTCGACGCCGACGTGCACTCGCTCACCGTTCACCTGGCCGGCACCTTCACCCCGACCGAGGAGATGGGCCGGGACGCGATGCGCGCCAACGAGCTGGCCACGACCCTGTTCGAACGGGCCCGCGCCAGCGGTCGGCTGCGCCCCGACGTGGTCGTACCGGATCTCGGGTTGTTGCTGGAGTCGTGCGCGGCGGTGCGCGTACCCGATCCGGAGCGGACCGGGCAGTTGCGCCGCCGGCAGCTCGCGGTGTTGCTGGCGGGTCTCTCGACGGCGCCGGACGCGGACCCGCTGCCCGGCCCGGCTCCGGCGGCCGGGGAGTTCGACTGGCGGTGGCGTCCTCGGGAGTGATGGGCGTCACGCGCTAAGGTTGAGTGGAATACGCTCAACTCTGGTTGTGTCCTTCTCAGTGGACAACGCCGATCCGGGGGAGCCCATGAACACCGAAAGACTCACCACCAAGAGCCGCGAGACCATCACGGGCGCTGTCGCGCTGGCCAACCAGCGTGGCCACGCCACCGTGGAGCCCTGGCACCTGCTGCTGTCACTCCTGGACACCGACGGCTCGACCGCCACCGGTCTGTTGCGCGCCGTCGGGGCCGACCCCGCCGAGCTGCGCCGGGCCGCCCAGCGCGCGGTCGACGCCCTGCCGGCCGCCCGCGGTTCGAGCATCGCCGAGCCGACGTTGGCTCGGGAGTTCGTCAACGCCATCGGCGCCGCCGAGCAGATCGCCCGGCCGTTGGGCGACGAATACACCTCCACCGAGCACCTGCTCGCCGGCCTGGCCCGGGTGGGTGGGGCCGTGTCCGGTGCGCTGAAGACGGCAGGCGCCACCGAGGAGGCCCTGGTCGCGGCCTTCCCGACCGTGCGCGGTGGCGACCGCCGGGTCACCACCGCCGACCCCGAGCAGACCTACCAGGCCCTGACCAAGTACGGCGTCGACCTGACCGCCAGCGCCCGGGACGGCAAGATCGATCCGGTGATCGGTCGGGACGCCGAGATCCGCCGGGTCATCCAGGTGCTCTCCCGGCGTACGAAGAACAACCCGGTGCTGATCGGCGAGCCCGGCGTCGGCAAGACCGCGATCGTCGAGGGCCTCGCCCAGCGGATCGTCACCGGTGACGTGCCCGAGTCGCTGCGCGACAAGAAGCTGATCTCGCTGGACCTCGGGGCGATGGTCGCCGGCGCGCAGTACCGGGGCCAGTTCGAGGAGCGGCTGAAGTCCGTCCTGGAAGAGATCAAGAACTCCAACGGGCAGGTCATCACCTTCCTCGACGAGCTGCACACGGTCGTCGGCGCAGGCAAGGGCGAGGGCTCGATGGACGCCGGCAACATGCTCAAGCCGATGCTGGCCCGTGGCGAGCTGCGGATGGTGGGCGCCACCACGCTCGACGAGTACCGCGAGCACATCGAGAAGGACCCGGCGCTGGAGCGTCGTTTCCAGCCGGTGCTTGTCGGCGAGCCGACGATCGAGGACACCATCGGCATCCTGCGTGGGCTCAAGGAGCGCTACGAGGTGCACCACGGCGTACGGATCACCGACGCCGCGCTTGTCGCCGCCGCCACCCTGTCGGACCGCTACATCACCGACCGGTTCCTGCCGGACAAGGCGATCGACCTGGTCGACGAGTCCGCGTCCCGACTCCGGATGGAGATCGACTCCCGGCCCGTCGAGGTGGACGAGATCGAGCGGGCGGTCCGCCGGCTGGAGATCGAGGAGATGGCGCTGGCGAAGGAGCCGGACGCGGCCTCCGCCGAACGGTTGGAGCGGCTGCGCAAGGAGTTGGCCGACAAGCGCGAGCAGCTCACCGTGCTCTCCGAGCGCTGGCAGACGGAGAAGAGCCACATCACCAAGCTCTCCACGGCCAAGGAGGAGCTGGAACGTCTCGGCGGCGAGGCCGAGCGGGCCGAGCGCGACGGGGAGTTGGAGCGCGCCGCCGAGCTGCGCTACGGCCGGATCCCCGCCCTCAAGGTCGAGCTGACGCAGGCCGAGGAGGAGTTGGCCCAGCTCCAGGCCGACGGCGCGATGCTCAAGGAGGAGGTCGGCGCGGACGACATCGCCGCGGTGGTCGCCTCCTGGACCGGCATCCCCGCCGGCCGGCTGCTCGAAGGCGAGACGGCCAAGCTGCTGCGGATGGAGGAGTCGCTGGGCGGTCGGGTGGTCGGCCAGGCCGAGGCCGTCGGCGCGGTCTCCGACGCGGTCCGCCGGGCCCGGGCCGGCATCGCCGACCCGGACCGCCCGACCGGCAGCTTCCTCTTCCTCGGCCCCACCGGCGTCGGCAAGACCGAGCTGGCGAAGGCCCTCGCCGAGTTCCTCTTCGACGACGAGCGGGCGATGGTCCGCATCGACATGAGCGAGTACGGCGAGAAGCACTCGGTCGCCCGGCTGGTGGGTGCCCCGCCCGGTTACGTCGGCTACACCGAGGGCGGCCAGCTCACCGAGGCGGTGCGCCGCCGGCCGTACTCGGTGATCCTGCTCGACGAGGTGGAGAAGGCCCACCCGGACGTCTTCGACGTGCTGCTCCAGGTGCTCGACGACGGCCGGCTCACCGACGGCCAGGGCCGCACGGTGGACTTCCGCAACGCGATCCTGATCCTCACGTCCAACCTCGGGTCGTCGGTGATCGGCGACCTGACGCTGGCCGAGGAGCAGCGCCGGGAGGGTGTCCTGGCGGTGGTCCGGTCGCACTTCAAGCCGGAGTTCCTCAACCGGCTGGACGACATCGTGGTCTTCGCCTCGCTGCGTGGGGACGACCTGCGGACCATCGTCGACATCCAGCTGGACCGGATGCGGCGGCGCCTGGCCGACCGCAGGCTCGGCCTGGAGATCACCGATGCCGCTCGGGCCTGGTTGGCCGAGCACGGCTACGACCCGATCTACGGAGCCCGCCCACTGCGCAGGCTGGTCCAGACGGCGATCGGAGACCAGTTGGCGAAGGCCCTGCTGTCCGGCCAGATCCGCGACGGCCAAACGGTGAAGGTGGACCAGTCCCCAGAACCCAACACCCTCACGGTAACCCCCGCCTAACCACCCCCACCCCGGCTGCTTCCCTGCGTTGATCATGGAGTTGTTGCCCGACTGCACGGCGTGTCGGGACAATAACTTCATGATCACCGGGGTCGAAATGGGGTGGGTGGGGAAAGAGTTGGAGCATGTTTGGGATTGGGAAGAAGTGGGAGCGGGACCTTGGTGCAGCCGTCGACACGTTGGTCGCGGCTGACACGCTCGCCTTCGGTGGGGTTGGCATCGCCGGGGCCCTGCTGCCGGTGACGGAGGCGTTCCACACTGTCGAGGCCGCGCTCGACGACCATCCCGACGAGGTCCGCCGGCAGCTCGACCGCGTGCTGGCCGACGGCACACCCGCCGGCCGGGCGTACGCGGCCACGCTGCTGGAACGGCTCGACCCGGCGGCGGCCCGAGCAGCCTGGACCTCGTTACGGGACGACCCGACCGAGTTCACCACATTCGTCGGCTGTGTGATGGGCCGCGAAACCCTTGGCAACTACGCCAGCCAACGGCTCGCCACATCTTGATCCATCTGCGGACACGGACGAACCACCGCCCACCCGGCCGTCCACAGTGCGATCGTGCACAACAGGCGATGCCGCGACTGCCGTCGGTAGTTGAGCTGTCGGTCACGGTACGGGTCGCACCGGAGCCGAGGATTGTTACCGTCTGCGCCGAGGTACCTGGGGAGATGGTCGGGTGGGCAGGTCAGTGACGTACCTGGTGGTGGCGCTTGCCGTACTCGCGGCGGTCGTCATCGTCATCGCCGTGCGGGTCCGGCGGTCGGCGGCGACCCGGCCCGGCGGGCGGTCGTCGGACGCCACGGCGCAGTCGCTGCGCGGCGACCCGCTTCGCCTGGCCCTGGGCGACCGCGTGCGGATCCGCAATCGGGAGTACGCGGTGAGCGGCACCATCCGCCTGGTCGAGGGGGACTGGAGCTGGGTGCAGCACCTGCTCGACGACGACACCGGCACCCGCTACCGGCTCTCCGTGGAGGACGGCACCGAACTGGAGTTGGTGCTCTGGACGGCCGAGCCGGGCGCGAGCGTGACACCGGGTGCCCCGACCATCGACCTCGGTCGGCGGCGTTACACCTGGGCCGAGACGGGGCAGGCGCGCTACACCGCCACCGAGGAGGTCGGGCTGCCGCCGGCCGGGACGATGCGCTACCACGACTACCAGTCCGGTGGCGGGGCACGGCTGTCCTTCGAGGCCTACGGCGAAGAGGGTTGGCGAGTGGCCCGCGGTGACCTGCTCCACCCCGCTGACCTGACGATCCTTCCCCGATCCGGAGAGCGCTGAGCCCGAGCCGGGTGGGCGTGCCGGCTCGCCACGGCATGCCGAAACGGCCGGTTCCCGATACGGTGTGATCGATCTGAGGGAAGGAGAATCATGGTCGATTCCCAGAGCACGCCGGCCCGTCAGCGGCCATCCATCGTGTCGATTTCGAGTTACCTGCTCTTCCTGTTCGCGGCGCTTCAGGTGATCACGCTGATCATCTCGCTCAGCACCTTCAGCAAGACGCGGGACGCCGTCCGCGAGGCGTACGCGGGCACCGCCGACGCCGACCAGACGGCCGATGTCTTCGCCGCCATCGGCCTCGTCAGCGGCATCGTGCTGCTGCTGCTCGCGGTCACGCTTGTCGTCCTGGCCCTGTTCAACAACCGGGGCCGCAACGGCGCCCGGATCACCACCTGGGTCGTCGGCGGCATCATGGTCTGCTGTCTGGGCAGTGGCCTGCTCGGCAACGCGGGCGGCGGTTTCAACACCGGCGGCGGCACCGGCGATGCGCCGAGCACCGAAGAGATCCAGCGCCACCTGGAGGACGCCCTGCCCTCCTGGGTCGTCCCGGCCAACCTGGTGCTCGGAGCGCTCAGCCTGATCGCGCTGCTCACCGCGCTGATCCTGCTGGCGCTTCCGAAGGCCCACCCGTTCTTCCGCAAGGCCACCGCGGCCTGGGAGCCGCCGGCCCCGGGCGCCAGCTACCCGGGTGCCCCGCAGACCCCGGGTCAGCCCGGCTACCCGCAGTCGTCAGGTGAGCCGGGCTACCCGTCGAGTGGGGAGCCGAGCTACCCGCCGGCGAACCGGCCGGACGACACGCCGCCCGGGTCGACCCCACCGTCGACGAGCTGACGGCCCGGTAAGCACGACGCCGACGATCCCTCCGAGTAGGTTGCAACCCGACGCCTACCGGAGGGATTCGTCGTGTCGTACCCCGAATCGGCATCGGCTCGCCGGCCTGCCGTCGTCCTGTCGGCCGCAACCGTGCTGTGGGTGATGGCGGTGGCCTCGCTCGTGTACACGGTTGTCGACCTGGTGGTGTTGGGCGGGACTGTCGACGCGTTCCGCTCCGCGGCCCGGGACACCTCGGCCAGTCCGGAGCAGATCGACGACGCGGTGACCCTGCTGCGCGCGTCCGCCGTGCTGTCGGCGGTGCTGGCCGCGCTCTACGCGCTGGTGCTCGCCGGCCTGGCCCTCGGGCTGCTGGCGGCCCGCAACGGCGTCCGGGTGGCTACCTGGGTGGTCAGTGGGCTCGGTGTGCTCGGTGGCTGTTGCAGCGTGGCGGTGCTCATCGGTGAACGGGCCGCGCCGCTGCAACTGGGCGCCGACGACCAGGCTTTCGCCGAGTTGCTGGGCCTGATCGGTGACGCCTACCCGTCCTGGTGGATCCCGCTCAACGCCGGCCTTTCCGTCGGGCAGGTGCTCGGTTACCTTGTAGTAGCCGTGCTGCTGGCCCTGCCGGCGGCGAACGCCTGGTTCGGTCGCCGCCGCTCGACCGCGCCGGCCGCGTTCACGTCCGTCCCGCACTATCCGCAGTCGGCGCCGCCCGCGCCCCCGTACCCGCCCAGGTGAGGACCGCCCCGTGCCGCTCGACCCCACCACTGCCGAGCGCCGGGCCCTGATCACCGGGGCGACCGCAGGCATCGGCGCGGCGTTCGCCAGGCGGCTGGCCGCCGACGGTTGGCATCTGGTGCTCGTCGCCCGCGACGCGGCCCGGTTGGCCGAGCTGGCCGGCGAGTTGGGTTCCGCCCACGGCCGCGAGATGGAGACGATCCCGGCGGATCTGTCCACCGACGACGGGTGCGCCCTCGTGGAGGGGCGGCTCGCCGACGGCGGCCCGGTGCACCTGCTCGTCAACAATGCCGGGATCAGCCTGAACAAACCGTTCCTGCGGTCCACCGCGGAGGACGAGGCGCGGCTGTTGCGGCTCAACGTGCACGCGGTCATGCGGCTGACCCTGGCGGCGTTGCGACCGATGACCGACCGCCGGAATGGGGCAGTGATAAATGTCTCTTCGGTCGCCGGGTTCGGTACGGCCATGCCCGGATCGACGTACTCGGCCAGCAAGGCGTGGGTCACCAACTTCAGTGAGTCGGTTGGTCTGTCGGCCCGGCCGTTCGGGGTCCGCGTGATGGCCCTCTGCCCCGGCTACACCCGCACGGAGTTCCACGAGCGGGCCGGCATCAACATGTCCAAGACACCCGAGTGGCTGTGGCTGCGGGCCGAGGATGTGGTCGACGAAGCCCTGCGTGACCTGGGCAAAGGCAAGATGGTCAGTGTCCCGGCATGGAAGTACAAGGTGGTCGTCGCCGGCATGCGGCACGCGCCGCGTCGGCTGCTCCAGGCGGTCGCCCGGGACACTCGCGGCCGGATCGGTCGCGACGAGCACTGAGCCCCGACGGGCCCGTCGGCACCCGGTGGCCGGTGCGGAGACGTTGGCGCGCCGCTGTCAGGACGGTCGCTGAGCGTAGTGGTACATCGCCAACCATCGGTGCCTCATCGGGCTGGTCAGGGTGGACCCCGCACACGCCGTCCAGACTTGCGCAGTAACCTCTATCGCCATGGGGGACCACGACGACCTGCGTAAATTCATTACCGACCTGGCCGTGGTCCACGGACGGGTCGTGCTCTCCTCGGGGCGGGAGGCAGACTGGTACGTGGATCTGCGGCGCGTCACGCTCCATCACCAGGCCGCTCCTCTGGTCGGCCGGGTGTTGCTCGACCTCACCGCCGACTGGGATTACGCCGCGGTCGGTGGCCTCACCCTGGGCGCGGATCCCGTCGCGGTCTCGATGCTGCACGCCGCCGCTCCGACCGGCCGTGCCCTGGACGCCTTCGTGGTGCGCAAGGCGGGCAAGGCACACGGTCTGCAACGGCGGATCGAGGGACCGGAGGTGGCCGGCCGCCGAGTGTTGGCGGTGGAAGATACATCCACGACGGGCGGAAGTGTGTTGACCGCTGTCGAGGCGCTTCGCGAGGCCGGGGCGGAAGTCGTGGGCGTGGCGGTTATTGTTGATCGAGGCGCCGGCGACGCGGTGCGAGCCGCCGGATTGCCTTACCGGGCGGCCTATACGTTGGCTGACCTCGGCCTTGTGGCGTAAAAGTTTGCCGATTCGGATCTGCTGATATGCAGGCGGATCGATGCTGCTGGTGGAAGGATGGAATACGTGGGAACTGCGTTGGCCGAAATGACTATGCCTCAGATCTCGCCGCTTAACGGCGAGCCGATCGAACGTGCCGATGCCGAGCGTCTCGCCGGGGTCCTCAAGGCCCTTGCGGATCCTGCTCGGCTGCGGCTGCTCAGCCTGATCCAGTCGGCCCCCGAGGGCGAGGCGTGCGTCTGTGACCTGACGGCGCCGCTCGGCCTCTCTCAGCCGACGGTCAGTCATCACCTGCGTATCCTCACCGAGGCGGGCTTGCTGCAGCGGGAGAAGCGCGGTGTCTGGGCGTACTACAGCCTGGTCCCGAGTGCGATCGCGACGATCGCCGACCTGCTGACCCCGCCGCGTAAGCGGGCCACCAAGAAGGCCCGCTGACGTAGGCACTGCACGCCGTCCCGCTCCGGGACGGCGTCCGGTGGCGAGCCAGGGGTGGCGCCATCGGTGGGTAACACCTGCTCGTCCCCGGCCGCACCGCCGGAGGCCGGGTCCGACATGCCGACGGCCGACCCCCGCACCAGGGGCCGGCCGTCGTCGTCGTACGTGGGCTCAGTGATCCTGGCCGTGCTCCGGGCGGTGCCGGCCGTGCTGGTGCCGGTCGTGGTCGAACGCCTCGCGGGCCGCCTCCACCGCGCCGGCGGCGCTGGCCGCCGCGACCACCGCGACCGCCTCGCCGCGCTTACGCGCACGCCTGTCGCGGAGGAACTCGAAGAAGATCGGCAGCACCGAGATCAGGATGATCAGGGCCACCACCGGCAGGATGTAACGATCGATCTTGTCGCCGATGGCTTCGTAGATCTGCTCGGCGAGCAGGTAGCCGATCAGCAGGATGCCGTCCACCCAGAGCACCGCGCCGACGATGTTCCAGAGCAGGAACTTGCGGGCCGGCATGCCGAGCGCGCCCGCGACCGGGTTGAGGAACGTCCGGACGATCGGGATGAAGCGCGCCAGCACCACGGCCTTCGCCGGGCCGAACTTCTGGAAGTAGTACTCGGCCTTCTCCACGTACTCCTTCTTGAAGAGGCGGGAGTTCGGCCGCTCGAACATCGGCCGGCCATACCGGGAACCGAGCCAGTGCCCCAGCTGGGCGCCGGCGATCGCGCAGATCGGGCCGCCGATCAGCAGGCCGACCAGGGACAGTCGAGTGCCGTCACCGAAGATCGCGTCCGCCACCGGCGACGAGGCCACCCCGGCGAGGAACAGCAGTGAGTCGCCCGGGAAGAAGAAGCCGACCAGCAGGCCGGTTTCGGCGAAGAGGATCACCCACACGCCGATCAGCCCGAAGGTCTGCAACAGATCCTTGGGATCGAGCGGGTTCAGGGCGACGCTCTCCATGAGAGCGCGGGTCTTCTCAGCTGTGTCCACGGCCACAAAGGGTACCGAAGCCCAGGGTCCGGGCCGCGCCGGACCGGCACCGCGCCACCCGCCCGCGTCGTGGGACGCCCCAACGACGGTGCCCCGCCGACCTGGGTGGTCGGCGGGGCACCGGTGGTGCGGGTGGGGTCAGGCGACGAAGCGGGTCCGGCGGCGCTTGGCCACCAGGTATCCGCCGACGCCCGCGACGAGCAGCAGCGCGCCGAGGCCGGCGATCAGGCCGGTGGACTGACCGGTGATCGGCAGGCTGCCGCCGTCACCGCTGTCGCCGCCGCCGGTGCCGCCGTTGCCGGTGCCGCCCGTGCCGCCGTTGCCGCCGTTGTCGCCCGAACCGCCGTTGCCGTTGTCGTCGCCGCCGTTGTCGCTGGTGGCGTTCACCAGGATCTTGGCGATGTCGTTGGCCGGCTTCAGGTCGGCGGCGAAGCCCTCGCACTCGCACTTGGCGTTGATGGTGACGGTGCCCGCGGCATTCTCGATCACCTTGTCGATCCGGAGACCGATCTCGACCGTCTGCACCTCACCGACGCCGATGAAGATGTCCGGGTAGCAGCGGTAGAGCTTCGCACCGGGCTTGCCGGAGTTCTGCCAGTCCTGCCCGTCGCCGGTGAGCGGCGCGCAGACCTCGGGAACCTCGACCGCGGTGGTGCCCTCCGGGACAGCAATGTCGATCTTGGTGACCGGCGAACCCAAGCGATTGAAGTCCAGGGCGGCCGGGCCGTCGTTGCGGACTCCGACGGTGGCCTTGACCACGTCACCGGCCCTGCCGGTCAGCTTGTCGCCGATCGCCACCAGATCCGTGCCGTTCGTGCCCTTCACCTTGACCGTCATGCCGGACCAGTTGTTCATGGGGTCGGTGTCGGCCTGGAAGCCGCGCGCCGCCATCTTGGACGGAGCCTTCGGCAGGCTCAGGACCGGGCCGTCGCCAGGCTGACCCGCCGAGGTGCCCCGGGCCCGGAGGTAGGCGCTGAAGTCCTCGAACTCGGCGACGGTCATCCAGTTGTAGTAGCCGTACTCGTTGCCCGGCGCGTAGGTGTCCTTGCCGAGGGCGTAGGGCATCGACACCGAGCGGGTCTCCCCGCCGGCGATCCCCTCGGAGAAGGTGCAGGTCCGCAGGTGACCGTCCTCGTAGGTGCAGTTGCTGTACTGCTTCTCGGGCCGGATCGCGTGGTCCAGGTCGAAGAGCGCGACAGCTCCCTTGGCGGTGGTCCGGCCAGCGTTGCTGAGCGTCAGCGGAGCACTGAACGTGCCGCCGGGAGAGGACGAGAGCTCGGTGTCCTCACCCGGAGCCGCCAGGTCGACCCCTTCGCCGATCCGCAGCTTGGCGGTGTGGCTGACCGGGGCGATGCCCTCGGCGCTGACGGTGACCGTGAGGTTGCCGGCGTCACCGTCCGCCGCCTTCGCGGTCGGCGTCATGACCACGTTGAAGTAGCCGCCCGTGGACCACTCGTAGAGGTCCGAGGGGAAGGACTCGGTGCAGACCAGCACGCCGGCCTCCGGCGACTCGCACCCGTACTCAGACTCGGGCTTGAGCTGGACCTTGCCGCTGAGGCCGCGGTAGTCGTACCGGGCGGTGAGACCTTCGACCAACACCGGCTCGGAGGCGAACAGCAGGGGTGAATCGATCTTGCCTTCGGACCCCGCCGCGAGCGTGGTGTCGTTGAAGTAGACGCCCAGTTCGACGGGCGCTTCCTTGGCGGCGGCTGCCGGAGTGGCGGAGGCTGCGACGAACGCGCCTGCTACGCCCAGTCCGGCGAGCCAACGCCGGGTGGAGTGGGTGAGCATGAGGGGGGTTCCTCCAGTTGGGGGTTCAGGTGGAGCCCGTGGATCTTAAGGAACGGTTAAGTCCGAGTGCAGCCCCGGCGACCCGCCTGCCCGACAAGTCGATCCAAAAGGCTGACCCGGCTCGGTGCAATGTTCCGTACGCCCGCTTCCGTCGTCTGGGTAGGAGCCCCGGGAGGTGCAGTGACGTACGAGGAGTTCGCGGACACGCGGCTGGCCCCGCTACTGCGGTACGCGGTGATGCTCACCGGTGATCCGCACCAGGCCCAGGACCTGGTCCAGGAGACCATGGTCCGGGTCCAACTGAACTGGCGTCGGGTCGCCCGCGCGGATTCCCCCGAGCACTACGTGCGCCGGATGCTCACCAACCAGTACGTCGACTGGCGGCGCGGCTCCTGGGTCCGCCGGGTGCTGCTGCGCGGGGAGGCCGACACGACGGTGCCGGTGCCCACCGACCACACCCAGTCCGCCGTGGACCGCGACCAGATCTGGTCCTGGCTGTCCCGGCTGCCGCGACGGCAGCGCGCCACCCTGGTGCTGCGCTACTACGAGGACCTGCCCGACGCGGAGATCGCCGACATCCTCGGCTGTGCCGTCGGGACCGTCCGTTCGTCCATCTCCCGAGCCCTGGCCACGCTCCGGGCCGAGTACGTGGAGGTATGACAATGATCGAGGACGACCTGCGTGCCGCCTTCACCCGGCACGAGACGCTCACCCCGTCGACCGGCCCGCTGCGTGCCGCGATCGACCGCCTGGCGGTACGTCGCCGGCAGCGTCGGCGTCGCTGGCAGGCCGGGGGCACGGCCCTGGCCGTGCTCGGCGTACTGGGCGTCGGGGTGCCGCTGTTCACTCCGGAGGGAGCCGGGTCGCCGCAGGTCGCCGGGGTGGCCGACGCGTCGGATCGGCCCCTGACGACGGGAGCTGTGACAGTCCTGCTGCTCGGCATCGACAGCACCGCGCCACGGCAACAGTTGGCCGACTCGATCCTGCTCGTGCACATCCCGGCCGACCGCAGCCGCCCGTACCTGGTCTCCCTACCCCGCGACCTGAGGGTGCCCGTTCCCGGCCACGGCACCGACAAGTTGAACATCGCGTTCGCGCTGGGCGCCGGCCCCACCGGCCGGGAGACGGCCAAGGGGTACGAGCTGGCCCGCTCGACGATCACGCAGCTGACCGGGGCCCGGATCGAGACCGGCCTGGTGCTGACGTATCCCGGTCTGCGCACGCTGACGAACGAGGTGGGCGGGGTGTCGGTCTGCCTGCCCGAGCAGGTGCGCTCGGCCCACACCCGACGGGTCTTCCCGGCCGCGTGCCAGCGTCTCGACGGCGCCGGGGCGGTCGACCTGCTCCGCCAGCGCTACGGGCTGTCCGAGGGCAGCCAGGACCGCGACCGCAACGCCCGGCTCTTCGCGACCGGGCTGATCCGTTCGGCCTCCGATCAGGACGTGCTCACCAATCCGGTACGACTCGCCACGCTGCTGAGCGCCGTCGGACCGGGTCTCGCCGTGTCACCGGGTGAGGCCACCATGCTGGAGTTGCTGCGGCTCGTCCCGACGCTGCGCTCGGTGGAGCCGGTGGGGCTCAGCCTGCCGGTGCACGAGGCGGAAGGGCCCAGCCACTATCTGGAGGCGGACCCGACGCTCGCCCCGGAGCTCCTGACCGCGCTGCGCGAGGACCGGCTCGGCGACTGGGTGGCCCGCCACCCGAAGCTCGTGGACGGCGCTCGCTGAACGCTCAGCGGTAGTCGTCCTCGTCGCCGGTGACCACCCGGGCCTGCTCCATCGCGTCCCAGTCGTCGACCTCCAGGCCGCGCTGCGGGGTGCCGTCACCGTCGGCCGGGCCGACCGCCGTGGCCTGCTCGACCGCGTCGGCCGGCTCGGCCTCGGGGTTGCGCTCGTCCGGAGCGAGGTGGTCGCCGGGGGTGAAGTCCTCGTCGGGCTGACCCATCGTCCCTCCCGGGGGGTCTCGGGGCACGGTTCCCACCCACCGTACGGGCTGGGCCGGCACCGCGCCCGGAAGCGGAGTAGGCGGAATCAGCCCTCGACGTCGCGGCCCGGTGCCAGGATGGTGCGGTGGGCTTTCTCATCCGACTCGCGATCACCGCGGTCGCTCTGTGGATAACCACGCTGATCGTGCCCGGGGTCGACGTGCACGGCCGCTCGGGTGGCAACACAGTGCTCACCCTGATCGTGGTGGCGCTGATCTTCGGTGTCATCAACGCGGTGCTCAAACCGATCATCCGGGTGGTCGGCTGCGTGTTCTACCTGCTGACCCTGGGCCTGTTCGCGCTCGTGGTCAACGCGTTGCTGTTCCTGCTCACCGACCGGATCGCGCGCGGGCTCGACCTGCCGTTCCAGGTGGACGGTTTCTGGGCGGCGTTCTGGGGCGCCATCGTGATGACAGTGGCCACCTGGCTGATCAGCGTCATCGTGCCGGACAACCTGGACCGTCGGTGAACGGCTAGCACCCGGGTCGGTTGTTCCGGCACACCTCACCTACGGGATACTTCCGGGCGGAGGACAGCGCGGTCCGGCGCACGAACGAACAACAGCGGCCAGCACGGCCGAGAGTGGTAAGTAAGGAGCGCATCACATGCCCATCGCTTCCCCCGAGGCCTACGCGGAGATGCTGGACCGCGCCAAGGCTGGCCGGTACGCGTACCCCGCGATCAACGTGACCTCCTCGCAGACGCTGAACGCGGCGCTCAAGGGCTTCGCCGACGCGGAGAGCGACGGCATCATCCAGGTCTCCACAGGTGGTGCCGAATACCTGTCCGGCCCCTCGATCAAGGACATGGTCACCGGCGCCGTGGCGTTCGCCGCGTACGCGCACGAGGTCGCCAAGAAGTACTCGGTGAACATCGCCCTGCACACCGACCACTGCCCGAAGGACAAGCTGGACAAGTTCGTCCGTCCGCTGATGGCCATCTCGCAGGAGCGGGTGCAGCGCGGCGACGAGCCGCTGTACCAGTCGCACATGTGGGACGGTTCGGCCGTGCCGGTCGCGGAGAACCTCCAGATCGCCGCCCAGCTGCTCGACGAGGCCGCCAAGGCCAAGATCGTCCTCGAGATCGAGGTCGGCGTCGTCGGTGGCGAGGAGGACGGCGTCGAGAACGCCATCAACGACAAGCTCTACACCACCACCGATGACGGCCTGGCCATGGTCGAGGCGCTCGGCCTCGGCGAGAAGGGCCGCTACATGGCGGCGCTGACTTTCGGCAACGTGCACGGCGTCTACAAGCCGGGCAACGTCAAGCTCCGTCCGGAGATCCTCAACCAGATCCAGGAGGCTGTCGGCGCCAAGTACGGCAAGGACAAGCCGCTCAGCCTGGTCTTCCACGGCGGCTCGGGCTCCCTGCTGAGCGAGATCCGGGAGGCTCTCGACTACGGCGTGGTGAAGATGAACATCGACACCGACACCCAGTACGCCTTCACCCGGCCCGTCGCGGACCACATGCTCCGCAACTACGACGGCGTGCTGAAGATCGACGGCGAGGTCGGCAACAAGAAGCAGTACGACCCCCGCGCCTGGGGCAAGGCCGCCGAGGCCGGCCTGGCCGCCCGGGTCGTCGAGGCGTGCGAGCACCTGCGCTCCACCGGCACCACGATGACCAAGTAACGACGCACCACGAACGGCCGGCTTCCCCCGCGGGGAGCCGGCCGTCGTCGTTCAGGCGGTGAGCAGGCGGACGGCCTCGTGTACGTCGTCGGTGAGGTGGATCGTCGAGGACAGGTCACCGAACGGCGACGCGGCCAGCAGCGGGCGCAACAACGCCTCCACCGGCAGCTCGGAGGTCCAGTAGCCGCGGTCCAGGAAGATGTACGCGCCGCTGGCGCCGTCGGTGCCGTAGTAGGTCTTGGTGGCCGCCTGGAACACCTCCTGCACCGTGCCCGCCCGCCCCGGCGCGAAGACGATGCCACCCCGGGCCAGTCGCAGGATGGTGTCCTCCCGGATCGCGTTCGAGAAGTACTTGGCGATCCGCCCGGCGAACAGGTTCGCCGGCTCGTGTCCGTACAGCCAGGTCGGGATGGCCAGCCCACCCGCCCGCGCCCAGCCGAGGTCGTCACCACGTTGCCGGGGCACGCCCGCGTAGCGCTGCCGCACCGCCAACGCCGTGGCCGTGTACCTGTGGTGGTCGGTGAAGTCGGGCGCCCCGGACAACCTGTCGATCGCCTCGGTCAACTCGGCCGCCGGTCGGTCCGCCAGGTAGGCGCCGAGATTCGCCGCCTCCATCACCCCCGGACCGCCGCCGGTCACCACCAGCCGGTCGGCCCGCGCCAGCTCCCAACCCAGCACGGCAGCCATCCGGTACGGCGGGCTGCCCCGCCGCACCGCGTGCCCGCCCATGATGCCCACCACCGACTGCGGCCCGTGTCGGGCCAGCCAGGCCCGGGTGGCGTCGGTCAGCGCGTTGTCCACGCCGTGGTCGTGCAGCCGCTGACCCAGCGCCTCCCGGACGTCCGGCAGCGCGCCACCGTGCGCCCGGAAGTGGTCGTACACCCGGGTGTCGTACATCCCGGCGAACCCGCCCTCGGCGAACCCGGCGGCCAGATCCTCCGGGGTGTAGAGGTGCGACGGCTGGGTCGGGTACGGCAGCCCCGAGAACGGCGGCACCACGTTCGCGCCGCGCCGGACCAGGTCGGCCCCGACGTCCCGGGAAGCGAACCGGCATCCCACGAACAGCGTGCCGGCGACCTCGATGCCCCTCAGGTCGGGCACCGGCGCCAGGTCGAGGCGCAGGCCCTGCACGGTCAGCCCGGTCAGTCGGCCGGTGGCCAACTGCCGATCGAACTCGTCGCGGGTCTGGATCTCGTCGGCGTGCAGGTGCGGCTCGATGACGTCCGCGGGAGGTGGGGTCGGCACCAGGCCATCCTGCCCGTCCGCCGCGGGCCCCCAAACCTCGGGCCTGGGGTGAAACCGACAGGAGCCCGGTGACCGTGGCCACCGGGCTCCTGCATAACCGGTTCCTGGGGAGGCTCCGGACCATTAGTTGTAGTGGAAAACACTCGGCAGCGGCATAGGCCGCAGGCGTGATGAACTCCTCAGCCGTTCAGCCGAACGCGCAGGCCGACCCGCTCGCGCGTCGCCCTGTCCAGCGGGTTGAATGGGGCGATGCAGAACCTTTTGCCAGAGCCACCGGCCACCCGCCTGCCCGCGAACGACGAGGCCGACGCCGCCCTGGCTGCCGCCGAGGAGGCCGGCACCGAGGAGGCGTACGCAAGCGTCGCGGCCGGCTTCCCCACCTACAGTGCGGCCTGGGCGGAGCTCGCGGCCCGGTCGTTCGCCCAGGACCAGGTGGTGACGGCGTACGCCTACGCGCGCACCGGCTACCACCGGGGCCTCGACCAGCTGCGTCGCAGCGGGTGGAAGGGGCACGGCCCGGTGCCGTGGTCACACGAGCCCAACCGGGGCTTCCTCCGCTGCCTCTACGTGCTGTCCCGCGCGGCGGACGAGATCGGCGAGGCCGACGAGGCGGCCCGCTGCGCCCAGTTCCTGCGTGACTGCGACCCGGAGGCGGCGGACGCGCTCGCGAGCAACTGACCCCGATCCGACGGCCGGCCCGACATCGGGCCGGCCGTCGGCCATCTACAACCCTTCGGCGACCGCGGCGGCGATCTTCAACCAGGCGTCGCGGGTGGCCGAGGAGAGCCCGCCGTACCGGATCGGCTCGCCGGTGTCGATGAGCCGCTCGTACGGGGCCAGCAGCACCGCCCGGGTACGGGCCGCGAAGTGCTCCTGGATGGCCGGCAGGTCGATCTCCTTGCGCGACGGCGGCATCGACACCACGGTCACGGCCTGGCGGACCAGCCGCTGCCGGCCGCTCTGCTCCAGGTGGTCGAGCATCCGGGCGGCCGTCTCCGCCGAGTCGTTACGGGCCGACATCGTGACCACCAACTGGTCGGTGGCGTCCATCGAGGCCTGCCAGTTCTGCGCCCGTACGTTGTTGCCGGTGTCCACGAAGATCAACTTATAGAACCGGCTGACCACCTCGCGGATCTCGGCGAACGCGGCAGCGGTAAGCATCTCGCCACCGGTGGCCGACTCGTCCGAGGCCAGCACGTCGAACATTCCCTCGCCCTGCGAGCGGACGTACTGCGACAGGTCACCGACGCGCCCGTGCGCGCCCTGGAACTGCCCGAGATCCCGCAGCATGTCCCGCACGGTGCGGGAGTGGAAGTCCTGCTGGGCGCGCATCCCCAGGGTGCCCTGGGTCTCGTTGTTGTCCCACGCCAGCACGTAGCCGCCGCGCTTCTGACCGAACGTCATGGCGAGCAGCAGGATGGCCACCGTCTTACCGGCGCCGCCCTTCGGGTTGACCACCGTCACCTGTCGCAGCCCGCCGAAGTTGCGGCGCACCATCTCGATGTCGCGCTTGAGCTCCTGCTCGTGCCGACCCGGAGACAGCCGGAGCAACCCCATCTTGTTGACCACCGCGCGGACACCCATCGTCGCCACCGGGTCGGCGGGCCGGACCTGCCGGCGCCGGGTGAAGTCCTCGGCGGTTGGTACCGCTGTCTCCTCCGGCGTCCAACTCGCATCCGCGTACGCGGCCGCCTCCGGGTACCCGGCGGCGGGCACCCGGGTCACTCCATCGGCCTCCGGATAGGGCTGCCCAGCCTGGACGCCCGGCGCGCCCTGCTGCCACGGCGGTGGGTACCAACCCGGAGACGGCGGAAACGGCCCGGGCGGTGGAGTCGCCGGCCCGGCCTGCTGGGCAGCCTGCTGCGCCAGGTTGCTGAAGTACGTCAGGTCCGGCGGCGGCGGAATCTCCCCGGGGCCGGCCTGGCCGGGGATCACCGGGGTGACCGACGGGCCCGGGTACGCCGGATCGGGACCGGAGTGCGGCGGCTGCGGTCCGGGCGGCACGGGAGGCGGCGGCATCGCGGCGGCGGCCTCGTCGTGGGCCGGCGCGGACGCTGACGCGGGACGCTGCGGCGGGTAGGCCCAGGGCGACTCGGTCGGCCGTCCCACCCCGCCGGCAGACCCGTCCAGTCCGGTCCCGTCGACCTGGGGCACGGGCCCTGCCGCCGCGTGCCCGGCCGCTGCCGGGTCTGCGGAGGTCGGGGTTGCGCCGTTCGGGTGGTCGGTGGGGGTGCTCGCGCCCGTGGGGTGGTCGGTGGGTGTGCTCGCGCCCGTGGGGTGGCCGGCGAGTGTGCGCGGTCCCGTGGGGTGGTCGGCGGGCGTCGAGGCTGCGGTGGGGTGATCCAGGGTGAACGGCAGGTCCAGGTCCACGCCCCCCGGAGGGATCGGCGAGGCGACGGCGGTCGGACCCCAGTCCTCAGCCGGTCCCTGCGTCGCCCCGGCCGCGCTGCTGGGCGCTCCGGCCGCGCTGCTGGGCGCTCCGGCCGCGCTGCTGGGCGCTCCGGCCGCGCCGCTCGTCGTCCCGGCGGCGGGGCTCGTCGTCTCCGGCTGGCGCTCCGGCGACGCGGTGCCGGTCTGTGATGTCACAGCACGTGCCTGGGCGGTGCCACTGCCGGCCGGGCCGCCGTTGCTCCCCGCAGTGCTGGTCGCGGAGGTGCCGGGCGCCCCTGGCCTGCCCGTGGTGCCGAGCGCCCCTGGCCTGCCCGTGGTGCCGAGCGCCCCTGGCCTGCCCGTGGTGCCGAGCGCCCCTGGCGTGGCCGGAGTGCCGGGCACCCCGGACGTGGCCGTCGGGCCGTGAGCCCCTGGCGTGGCCGGAGTGCCGGGTGCCCCGGACGTGGCCGTCGGGCCGAGTGCCGCTGGCATGGCCGGAGTGCCGGGTGCCCCGGGAGTGAGCGGCGTGCCGGGGGGCAGCGGCATGCTCGGGGTCGGCGGTGTCGACGTGGCGGCCGGTACCCCCGGGTCAGTCGGCGGCGGCCAACTGGGCTGAGCTGGTGCCCAGCCGGACCCGGCGGCGGACGAGCCGCCGACGCCCCAGCCGCCGGGCGCCGGGACGGCACCGGAGAGCGACGGGTAGTCGGAGGGCGAGGGCGGCGGCTGGGCCGGGGCCCCTGGTTGCCCGGGAACCGGCGACCGGCTGATCGGCGGCGCGGCCACCGGCGGCGTCACCGGCCCCGGCGCGACCGACGACGGAGCACCCCGCTGTTGGGCGACCGCCGCCCACGGCGGCACCGGGTCACCCGTGCCGTGGTCGGCCGGATCGGGTGGCCAGAGTGGTTCGATGTCCCGCTCTGGCACCGGCTGCTGGCCGTGCACCTGCGCTCGGTCGGCGTTCTCGTCCATTACGGCCCCTCCCAGTCCTCCTGCGAGGATAGGCCCATCCACCCGGACGGGGCCGTCGCCGCAGTCGGGCCGCCGCTCGGCACGGGCCAGGATCAGATCGACCAGACCGCCCAGGCGCCCGGCTCGATCCACCAGGAACGCTTTCGGGTCAGCTCAGCCTCGACACCATCGTCGAGGTAGGGGACCTTCCCCTCCCGGGGTAGCACCGAAACGGCCCGCCCGCGGGCCCGCCGCACCTCGAGACGGACCCGCTTGCGGCCCAGCGCCGAGCGGACGACCACCGGCACGGCCACCGCGACCTCGATCTGGCCGTCGGCCGGGTCCGGCGCGGCCAGCAGCAGCACGTCGTCGAGCGTCGCGTACCCGCCGGCGTTGCCGACCACGCAGGCCAGCAGCGGTTCGTCACCGTTGCTGAGGACGGTGTCGTCCACCTCCACCCGGGCCCGCCAGTGCAGCGGCCGGCCGGCGTCGTCGGCGGCGCCCAGCAGCGCGCCGTCCAGGGTCACCGAGCCACCGTCGTTGCGCAGCAGGTCCAGTCGCCGTGCCGTGCCGTCCACCACCGCGGCGGCCACCGCCGCCGGGTCACGCGGCAGCCCGAGCTGCGCCGCCAGGTCCCGGTGGGTGCCGCCACGGGCCGGATCGAGCGGGAGTACGGCCACCGGCGGCAGGTCGGGCAGGGTCCGGTTGCCGGGCAGATCCGCAGGTCGCTTGCTCGGCGCGGGAGCGTACCGCCGGACCAGCCGGCGCAGCACGGCGCGCAACTGCCCGTCGCTCGCCGTGGCGACGACCAGCCGGGTCTTGCCGTCCAGGTCGGGCCAGGTGAGGCCGTCCGGACGGGCCGGACCGTCGAGCCGGGCCAGCACCGCGTCGATCTCCGCGTCGGAGCGGGCGGTGACCATCTCCACCCGGGCGCCCCTGGCGATCAGCGCGTCCGAGCAGGCCAGCACCGGCACCCGGGGCCGCTCGGTGGCGCACCCCTCGGTATCGCCGCCGGCCCGGGTGCCGCCGCCGGTCTCGATGTCGCCGCCGGCTTGGTTGTCGCCGTCGGTCTGGGCCGGGGAAGCCGGGCCACTGTCGGTCTGCTTCGTCGGGTCGGTTGCGGACTCGGTCGCGCCGCCGCAGCAGGCCCCGCCGCTGCCACAGCCCCCGGGAGCGTCCCGCTCCGAACCGAGGGTGAGCAGCACCACGTCGTACACGGAAGGAGCCTCCTGCCTCTCGACGCGACCCCTGCCGGCCACGCCGTCATTACTTGTTAACCTGACACCCCGGGCTCGCCAACCGGTCGCCACCTGGCACCCGAGCCTTCTGGAGGCGGAAAAGATGCCAGCGATCGTGCTCATCGGCGCTCAGTGGGGCGACGAGGGCAAGGGCAAGGTTACCGACCTGCTGGGTGAGCGGGTCGACTACGTCGTGCGCTACTCCGGTGGCAACAACGCCGGCCACACGGTGATCACCCCTGACGGCCAGAAGTACGCGCTGCACCTGATGCCGTCCGGAGCGCTCTCGCCGAACGCGATGATCGTCATCGGCAACGGTGTGGTGGTCGATCCGAAGGTGCTGCTCGCCGAGATCGACGGCCTGGCCGAGCGCGGCGTCGACGTGTCCCGGCTTCGGATCTCCGGTGACGCGCACCTGATCATGCCGCACCACCGGGCACTGGACCGGGTGATCGAGCGTTATCTCGGCTCGTCGCGGATCGGCACGACCGGCCGGGGCATCGGCCCGGCGTACGGCGACAAGGTCGCCCGGATCGGCATCCGGCTACAGGACCTGCTCGACCCCGGCATCCTGCGCAAGAAGCTGGAACTCGCGCTGCGCGAGAAGAACCAGATCCTGTTCAAGGTCTACAACCGCAAGGCGATCGATCTCGAGGCGACCGTCGAGGAGTACCTGGCGTACGCCGAGCGGCTCAAGCCGTACATCGCGGAGACCCGGGCGATGCTCTGGGACGCCCTGGACCGGGGCGACACGGTGCTGCTGGAGGGCGCGCAGGCCACCATGCTCGACATGGACCACGGCACGTACCCCTTCGTGACCTCGTCCAACCCGACCGCCGGTGGTGCCTGCGTCGGCGCCGGCATCCCGCCGACCGCGATCAACAAGGTGATCGCGGTGAGCAAGGCGTACACCACCCGGGTCGGCGCGGGACCGTTCCCGACCGAGCTGTTCGACGCCAACGGCGATCACCTGCGCAAGATCGGTGCGGAGTACGGCACGACCACCGGTCGGGAGCGTCGGTGCGGGTGGTTCGACGCGGTCGTCGCCCGGTACGCCTGCCGCCTCAACGGCGTCACCGACCTGGTCATCACCAAGCTGGACGTGCTCACCGGCCTGCCCAAGGTGCCGCTCTGCGTCGGCTACGAGATCAACGGCGTCCGGGTCGACGACATGCCGATGAGCCAGACCGACTTCCACCACGCCACGCCCGTCTACGAGGAACTCGACGGCTGGTGGGAGGACATCACCAAGGCGAGGACCGCCGAAGACCTACCGGAGAACGCCCGCCGCTACATCGCCCGGGTGGAAGAACTCTGCAACACCAAGGTAAGCGTCGTAGGCGTAGGCCCAGGCCGAGAAGAAAACGTAGTCCTCCACCCCCTCCTCTAGCCCGCCGCCCCGGTGATCATGAGGTTGACGGGTTATTCGATCGACAAAGGTCCCGTCAACCTCATGATCACGCGCGACGGATGGGCGCTGTTTTCCACAGGGTTATCCACAGGGGTGGTGGCTGGTTGGATGGGCGGTCAGCGTGGTTCCTGTGGATCGCGCAGACCTTGTCCACTCGATGGCGGCCGCTCAGGATGGCTTGATCAGTCGGGTGCAGGCACAGAAAGCCGGATTCAGTCGGCACGAAATAGATCACCTGGTGGCCGTGGGCCGGTGGTGGCCACTCGCTCGAGCGGTCTATCTGACGCGTGGTCGGTGCGGTGCACCACCTGCTCGCCGGTGTCTAATTCGTGCCGCGTTGCTCTCGCTGGGCCGGCACGCTCACGCGGTGTTCGACACTGCGGCCGAGTTGCACGGCATCGCCGGACTGCCGCGCCGGGACGAGATTCATGTGGGGCTGCCGGGTCGGGCGGCCAAGCTGGCGCGAGTGTCGAATCCTGCGGTCGTGCTGCATCAACTCGAACGCGCTCCAAGCGCGGTGATGCAGGTGAACGGGGTCGCGGCTACGGAGCCACGGCTGACCGTCGCCGAGGTTATCTTGCGGGAACGTCGCTACACGGCGGTCTCGGTGCTCGACTCCGCGCTCAATCGGGGGCTACTCACGACCGAATGCCTGGCAATCATCCCAGCGTTGATCCGTGGTCGGCGAGGCGCGGTCGCAGCACGTGTCTACCTTGCCGAGGCTGATGGTCGGGCACAGTCGCCATTGGAAACCCGCTCGCGGCTGCGATGTGTCGACGGGCGGGTTCCCCCAGACACCCTCCAACTGGAAGTGCGCGACGACGACGGGTATCTGCTCGGCATCGGCGACCTGGGCTGGAGGGGCCCAAAGGTGATCGCCGAAGCGGACGGCAGAGATGCGCACGGCTCACCCGAGGCCGTCTTCGCCGACCGCCGCCGCCAGAACCGCCTGGTCAATGCCGGCTGGACCATCCTCCGCTTCACCTGGCAGGACACTCTCCACCCTGACTACATCCCCCACACGGTCCGCCAGGCAATCGCAGTCGCTCATTCCCGTCGATCATGAGGTTGACGGGCTAGTGGATCACTCAAAGGCTCGCCAACCTCATGATCAACTGGGCTGGCGCGGTGGGCAGTAGGATGCGGGGTCGTGCGGGTTCTTTTGGTGGGTGGTGGCGGGCGGGAGCATGCGCTCGCGCTCGGGCTGGTGCGTGATCCGGCTGTTTCGGCGCTGACTGCCGCGCCGGGCAACCCGGGGATCGGTTCGGTGGCTGAGCTGCGGACCGTGACTCCGACGGATCCGGCCGCGGTCACGGCGCTGGCTGTGGAGACAGCCGCCGACCTGGTGGTGATCGGTCCGGAGGCGCCGCTGGTCGCCGGGGTCGCCGACGCGCTACGTGCCAAGGGGATCGCCGTGTTCGGCCCCTCCGGTGCGGCAGCTCAGCTGGAGGGTTCCAAGGCGTTCGCCAAGGACGTGATGACCGCCGCCGGCGTGCCGACCGCCCGGGCGTACGTCTGCACGGACGAGGAGAGCACCGCTCGGGCGCTCGACGAGTTCGGTGCCCCGTACGTGGTGAAGGACGACGGTCTCGCCGCCGGCAAGGGCGTGGTGGTGACCGCCGACAGGTCGGCCGCCCTCGCGCACGCCGCCGAGTGTGGACGAGTCGTCATCGAGGAGTTCCTCGACGGCCCGGAGGTCAGCCTCTTCGTGGTCACCGACGGCGAGGCGGCCCTGCCGCTGTTGCCGGCGCAGGACTTCAAGCGGCTCGGCGACGGCGACACCGGGCCGAACACCGGTGGCATGGGCGCGTACGCGCCGCTGGCCTGGACTCCCGCCGGCCTGGTCGACGACGTCATGCGCGACGTGGTCCACCCGACGCTCGCGGAGATGCGGCGCCGGGGCACCCCGTTCGCCGGCCTGCTCTACGTCGGGCTTGCGATCACCGCCGCCGGCCCTCGGGTGATCGAGTTCAACGCGCGCTTCGGTGACCCGGAGACGCAGGCGGTGCTCGCGCTCCTGGAGACCCCGCTGGGCGGGCTGCTGCACGCGGCGGCCACCGGCACGCTGGCCGAGCATCCGCCGCTGCGGTGGCGGGACGGCAGCGCGGTCACCGTGGTGCTGGCCGCGCCGGGCTATCCGGCCGCGCCGCGCACCGGCGACGTCATCACCGGCGCGGACCGACCGGGCATCATCCACGCGGGCACCGCCCGCCGGGCCAGCGACGGCGCGTTGCTCTCCGCCGGGGGCCGGGTCCTCTGCGGTACGGCCACCGGGTCCGATCTGGCCGCCGCGCGGGATGCCGCGTACGTGCTTGTGGACGGGGTGGAGTTGGCCGGCTCGCAGCACCGCACCGACATCGCCGCCGCCGCGATCGACGGCCGGATCACGATCCCGAGCTGACTCCCCGCGTCGGTGGGTGGGTACCTCGACCGCGAACGCCCGCGGGTGTGGGTCGAGGTGGGTGCCTCGACCGCGAACGCCCGCGGTGCGGTCGGGCTGATGGAGAGTTCGACCCCCGGTTCCGGGCCGTAGCGCGATGCCTCCGCGCCCGCGGAGCGGATCGGCGTGCGCGGACAGCGTGTTCGCTGAAGGCGCCGCTGAACGACAAGCTGGGCGTCGTAGCCGTCCCCGTGCGATCTGCCACCACCACGGCCCGCCGACAATCCACGTGCCGTATCGATCGATCATCGACCTGGTCGAGCATGTCGACCGAAGGGGTAGCTGAGCCAGTCTGGTGAGGTTGTCGCCCCTAGGGGCAACCCGGCGTTGCTCCGGCCACGACTTAGCGGTGTCGGAGGCACAGCGACGGGAGGAGTGGAGATGCGGGTTTGCGGACGATCACCGTGCTGTTGGTTGCCGGTGGGAGGACAGGTCCGAGGATGCCACTGAGCCGGATACCGGTCGAGCGGTCTTCGGCCGACGCCGACTACACCGAGTGTGTTCGGGTCGGTCTGCCGCAGTGGCGCCGGACGGCGTACCTGATGTGCGGTGACTGGCATCAGGGCGACGACATCGTGCAGCGGGTGCTCACCGAGCTGTACCGCAACTGGTCCCGGGCACGGCGCGCCGACAACCTGAATGCGCTGGTCCGGACGATGTTGATGCGGCGGTTGATCGACGAGCGGCGACGTGGCTGGGCTCGGGTGTTGCTCACCGACCTGCTGCCGGAGCGGCCCGCACCGACCGCCCCGGATGCCACCGAGCGGCTCGATCTGGTGGCGGCGTTGCGCCAGGTCGCGCCGCGGCAGCGGGCCGTCCTGGTGCTGCGGTTCTTTCAGGACCTGACGGTGGAGGAGACGGCTCAGGCGCTGGGCTGCGCGCCGGGCACCGTCAAGAGCCAGACCGCCAAGGGGCTTGCGACGCTGCGAGGACTGCTCGCCCCCGTCCGAAATGACGTGCCGACCGCCATGCGGACCGGCACGGCGAGTGGCATGCCGTCCAACGTGTTGGCCCACGGGAGTTGGCAATGATCGATGAGATGGATCTGGCGCGGTTGATGCGCGCCGAGTTCGAGGCGGCCGAGCCGCCGTCCGCCGTGGTGAACGTCGAGCGGGCGATTACCGCCGGGCGGCGGCAGCGCTGGTACGCGCGCGGTGCGGGCGCCGCACTGGCGGTGGTCGCGGTGGTTGTCGGCGCTGTCACGGTGCCGGGCCTGGTTGCGCCGACGGATGGGTCGCCGTCACTGGGCCCGCTCGA
Organism: Micromonospora sp. DT231; assembly: GCF_049847025.1. Classification (NCBI taxonomy): domain Bacteria; kingdom Bacillati; phylum Actinomycetota; class Actinomycetes; order Micromonosporales; family Micromonosporaceae; genus Micromonospora; species Micromonospora sp. DT231. The sequence continues at coordinate 389,941 of NZ_JBNCNO010000002.1, forward strand.
CACCCCGGCCCCGCTGGAGCCGGCCACCGGAGAGGCGTCGTCGCCCGACACGTCCCGGATCCCGGCCGCGTTGGAGACGATCGATCCGACCATTCAGTACGTTCGGTTCGGTTGGTTGCCGTCGGGCCTGGCCAGGCTGAGTTACTCGGCGGGTCTGTCGCAGGGTGACACGCGTGTCATTCTGGGCGGAGATGACGGTGACAAGCAGAGCTGGGCGGGGGTTTCGGTCCACCTCTACCCGAAGGGGGTGACGCCGAAGGCGCCGCAGGTCATGGGCATCGACCAACGGGCACCCGTGGTGGACACTGCGCCCGCACCCGATGTGCGGGGCGAGGCGGCGACCTTCACCGTGTACGACGTCGACGGCGACACCGACCGGCTCTCCCTCCGCTGGCAGTACGCCCCCGACGGCTGGGCCCAGGTCGATGTCACGCCCTGGGCGGCGGGGCAGGACGTCCGCGAGACCGCCCTGCACGTGGCGCAGACGCTCAGGTTCAGTACGACCGAGCGGCTGCGGATGCCGGCCCAGGTCACGGGGTTGCCGCAGCATCTGCGGCCGATCTATGCCAGCGTGGACGGGCCACTGACCCCGGACGGCTGGCGGTGGTACGCCGGCATCACGTACAGCGCCGAGACCTCCACCGCGGCTCACAGTAAGGCGGGGGCGAAGACGCTGGACGTCAGCTTCTCCCCGTACGTGGTGATGACCGACAAGATCCGCGCCGAGTTGGACGGGAAGGTGCTGTACGAGCCGCCGAACACCACCATCGACGGCCATCAGGCGTCCTTCTACGCTGCCGCCGATCCGGACTGGTCGGAGAGGCTGGAGGTGCTCGACGTGCGGGGGATGGTGGTCCGGATGGACGCACGCCGCGGCGCGCTCGATGAGCAGGGCACGAAGGGCCTGTTCCCGCACCTCGACCTCGCCGGGGCCAAGCGCGACTGGCGGCCCTCGCTGATCGTCGACTGACGGGGGCGGTCACCGCCCCGGCACTCGCCGGTTTTCGCCGACGGGTCCGGGGCGGTCAGCCGTAGTAGCGGCGTAGCTCTCGGCTGAGCACCTTGCCGGTGGCGTTACGCGGCAGGTATTTCACGAGGATCACGTCCCGGGGGACGGAGAATCGCGCCAGGTAGTGCCGGACGTACTCGCGTACCGCCTCGGGGTCGAGCGTTTCGCCCGGGTGCAGGGCGAGGAACGCGGACAGCCGCTGGCCGTACTCGGCGTCGGGTACGCCGATCACCGCCGCCTCGCGGACCTGGGGCAGTTGGGCGAGCAGGTCCTCCACCTCGGACGGGAAGACGTTCTCGCCACCGGAGACGATCATGTCGTCGGCCCGGCCGTCGACGAAGAGCAGGCCGTCGGGGTTGAGTCGGCCGAGGTCACCGGTGTCGAGCAGGCCGTCGTGGGTTTCCCGGCTGGCGCCGGAGGTGTATCCCTCGAAGAGCATCTCGTTGCCGACGAAGATCCGCCCGACCTGGCCGGGCGGCACCGGTTGCCCGTTGTCGTCGAGCAGTTCCAGTCGGGTGCCGTGGGGTGGCCGGCCGGCCGTGGTGGGCGCCTGGCGCAGGTCCTGGGGAGCCGCGAGGGAGGCCCAGGAGACCTCGGTGGAGCCGTAGAGGTTGTACAAGACGTCGCCGTAGACGTCCATGAACCTCGGGGCGAGCCCGCCGGGCAGGGCGGAACCGCTGACCGCGACGACCTTGAGCGGAGGGCGCGGGTCGGGCGCGGGGACCTCCAGGAGCCGCTGCACCATCACCGGTACGGCGAACAGCGCGTCACACCTGTGGGCGGTGAGAGCGGCCAGCGTGGCGACCGGGTCGAAGCGCCGGTGCAGCACGATTGTGGCCCGCAGTGCCAGGCAGACCTGCAGGGCGGCGAGCCCCCAGGTGTGGAAGATCGGTGCCGCGATCATCACCCGGTCCCGGGCGTGCAGTGGGATGCGGTCGATGATGGACACCAGCGGGCCGAAGCCACTCGGCGTGGGTCGGCGGGCACCCTTGGGGGTGCCGGTGGTGCCGGAGGTCAGCACGATGATCCGACCGTCCCGCTCCGGCGGCTGCAGGTCACCCGGTATCGCCCCGGCGACCAACTCGTCGCGGGCCCGTTCGTCGAGGCGTGGCAGCTCGGCGGGGAGGCCGAGGACCCGGTCGGCGAACTCGTCGTCGTGCACCAGCAGCCGCAGCCGCTGCTCCTCGGCCACGGTGCCCAACTGGGCGGCGGAGAGCCCGGTGTTGACAAGCACGGCGTCGACGCCGAGCAGGGTGGCCGCGACGATCGTCTCGATCAGCCCGTGGTGGTTGCGGCAGAGCACGCCGATCCGGTCGCCGGCCTGGACGCCGAGCCCCGCCCGCATCGAGCGGGCCATCCGTTCGGCCCGGTCGAGCAGCTCCTGGTACGTCAGCTCGACGCCGTTCTCGTCGATGACCGCCGGCCGGCCGGGGTCCCGGGCGGCTGCCTGGCGCAACTCGCCGCCCAGGCTCCATCCCCACGTCCGCAACGCGTTGAGCTGCGCGGCGACCCGGACGGGGCTGCCGGGGGTGAGCAGTCCACGACGGGTCAGCGTGGCGATGATGAACGGCAGGTCCATGCCGCAGACCTCCTCGGGGTGGTGCGCGGACGGGGCAGCGGATCTCCCCGTCCAGCAGGGCGTCTTCCTTGATCATGCACTGGGTGCGGCGGAAGGCCCAGCTCACGCCCGCGCGGGGTGATGAACACGGCACAGATCGTGGAATCCGGTGGCAGCACGGTATGCGGGTGCCGCGGCCTCCTCGCCCGGCTCCGCCGAGGCGGGCCGGGCGAGCTGCGGGCCGGTCAGCGGATCTGCATCCCGGAGATCGCGCGGGAGATGACGAGTCGCTGGATCTCGGAGGTGCCCTCGAAGATGGTGTAGATCTTGGCGTCGCGGTACCAGCGCTCGACCGGGTGGTCCCGCAGGAAACCCGCACCGCCGAGCAGTTGCACCGCCTTCTCGGTGACCGACACCGCCACCTCGCCGGCCTTGAGCTTGGACATCGATCCCTCGCCCGCGGTGAACGGGCGGTTGTTGCGGCCCATCCACGACGCGCGCCAGACCAGCAGTCGCGCCGCGTCGATCTCCATTCGCATGTCGGCGAGCGCGAACGCCACCGCCTGGTTCTCGATGATCGGCCGTCCGAACTGGACCCGGTCCTTCGCGTAGTCCAGGGCGTACTCGTAGGCGGCCCGCGCCACGCCGAGCGCCTGCGCGCCGACGGTGGGTCGGGTCAGCTCGAAGGTGCGCATCGCGGCCTGCCCGGTGGCCCGCTGACCGCTGCGGGCCCGGTCCAGGCGTGTCAGCAGGGCGTCCCGTCCGCCGAGCAGGCAGCGGCCGGGCACGCGTACCCCGTCGAGGAAGACGTCGGCGGTGTGGGACGCGCGGAGGCCGAGTTTGCGCAGCTTGCGGGTCGCGGCCAGGCCGGGGGTGCCGGGGGGTACGACGAACGCCGCCTGCCCCCGGGAGCCGAGCGTGGGGTCGACCGAGGCGGTGACCACGTGCACTCCGGCGATCCCGCCGTTCGTGGCGTACGCCTTCTGCCCGTTGAGCACCCACTCGTCGGTGGCCTCGTCGTAGACGGCCCGGGTGCGCATGGCGCCGACGTCGGAGCCCGCCTCCGGCTCGCTCGAGCAGAACGCGGCGACGGCGGGCGAGTCGACGTCGCCGAAGCACTGCGGCACCCACTCGACCAGTTGGTCCGGGGTGCCCGCGCCGTAGATGGCGGCGACGGCGAGCGAGGTGCCGAAGATGGAGAGGCCGATGCCGGCGTCACCCCAGAAGAGTTCCTCGCTGGCGATCGGCAGCGAGAGCCCGGTCGGGTCGGCCCAGCAGGTGGCGAGGAACTCGAAGCCGTAGAGGCCGACCTTGGCGGCTTCCTTGATCACCGGCCACGGGGTTTCCTCGCGCTCGTCCCACTCGGCGGCGGCCGGGCGCACGACCTCGGCCGCGAAGCCGTGCACCCAGTCGCGTAGATCCCGCTGTTCCTCGTTCAGGTCGAGCGAGAACTCGGCCATGTCAGGCCTTGGGGATGTCGAACAGGTTGGCGATGTTGGCGGCGAGGCCGAGGTCGCCCTTCGCCTTCAGCTTGCCGGTCATGAACATCATCACCGGGTTGGCGCCACCGGAGACGATCTTCAGGAACTCGACCGGGCCCATGGTCAGGCTCAGCTTCGGGTCGTGCTGCGGGGTCTCGTTCACCACGCACTTGCCGTCGGCGATGGCCACCTCGTAGGTGTCGCTGCCGCCATCCGACCGACCGGTGATGATCCAGTGGATGACCGCGTTCGTGGAGCCGGCCCGGTCCGCGCGGAACAGCGACGGCATCCGGCCGAACACCTCGCCCAGGACCTTGCCACGCAGGTCACCGGACATCACCTGGGCGATCTTGTCGTCCGGGGTGGACTTGACCAGCTGGGCAAACTCCTTGGGGCCGACGTTGGCGAAGTTGGCCGGGTCGAAGTCAGTCATCAGGTGCGCCTTCCGGAAGATATGGCTACTCGTGCGTAACCCTACGCACGAGTAGGTATGCTCGCAAGGTGTCCACGCCGCCCGCCTTCAAGCGCCTGCCACGTGCCGTTCGTGAGCAGCAGATGCTTGACGCGGCCGTCAAGGTCTTCTCCCGGCGCGGCTACCACGCCGCCAGCATGGACGAGATCGCCGAGGATGCCGGCATCTCCAAGCCCATGGTGTACGCGTACCTCGGCACCAAGGAGGAACTCTTCGTGGCGTGTCTGCACCGGGAGGGCACCCGGATGATGCAGGCCATCGCCGGTGCCGCCGCCCCCGACCTGCCGGCAGACGTTCGACTCTGGCGCGGGTTGAAGGCGTTCTTCGGCTTCGTGGGCGCGTACCGCGACGGCTGGGCGGTGCTCTACCGGCAGGCGCGGGGTGAGCAGCCGTTCGCCGGTGAACTGGCCACCATGCGGGCCCGGTTGGTCGAGGTCGTCGCCGGGATGCTCGACCACGCCCTGCGCGCCGAGGGCCGGGAGATCACCGCTGTCGACCTGGAGGTCGTCGCGTACGCCCTGGTCGGCGCGACCGAGTCGCTTGCCGACTGGCTCGCGGACCACCCGGAGGCCGATCCGGAGAAGACCGCCACCCGGATGATGAACGTGGCCTGGCTGGGCGCCGGCCAACTCCTGCACGGCGCCGTCTGGCGTCCGGCCGCCGACTGACCGCCCCGAGGTCAGCGCACCGCCCGGCCGATCGAGGTCAGCGCACCAACCCGGCCGTCCAGGGTCAGCGCACCAACCCGGCCGTCCAGGGTCAGCGCACCAACCCGGCCGCCCGAGGTCACGGCACCGGCACCCGGCTCGCCGGCTCGGTCGTCGACGCCGACCGCCCGGATCGGCGACGCCGGCCGAGCCAGCGGACCACCTCGACGATCGTCGTCACCCCCAGGGCGAGGCCCAGACCGAGCAGGAGCCCCCGCAGCGGGTCCTGCTCGAAGGCCATCCCGCCGAGGTAGCCCACCAGCCCGGAGTAGAGCCCCCACGAGCCGGCGGCGATCGCGTCGTAGAGCAGGAACGACCGGCGGGGATACCGGACCGCGCCCATGGTGAGGGTGACCGCCGTCCGACCGCCCGGCACATAGCGGGCCACGGTGAGGATGAGGCCGCCCCGGGTGGCGATCCCTCGACGGGCCCACTCGATGGCGGCCCTGCGCCGACCCTCGGGTGGTAGCCGGTCGAGTAGCCGGGTGCCACCGCCCCGGCCGATGGCGTACGAGATGTGGTCCCCGATCAGGGCACCGGACGCGGCCACCACGATCACCGCGGGGAGGTACGGCGCACCGGAGGCCGCGAACACCCCGGCGGTGATCACCGCCGTCTCGCTCGGCACCACCGGGAAGAAGCCGTCGAGCACCGCGATCGCGAAGATCGCCAGGTACACCCAGGGCGAGGACATCGTCTCGTGCAGCAGATCGAGCAGATCCATGCCCCCGATGCTGGTGCGAGCGGTGGCTCCCGCCATCGGCCAGTGGTCAGCGGGACGCCACTACTTAGGTCTGGATCGGCCCGGACGCCGGATCGGGGTCATCCCCCACCGCACCCGCATTCGACGGCGTGGGGCGATCCGAGCCGGCGGCGGAGTCCTACGCTCACCACGTGGCCCCCTGTGCCGTCGCCCTCCGGCGGGTCGTCGAGCGGTTCGCCCCGCTGCTGCTCGCCGTCCTGGTCGTCACGGCGGTGTGGGGCAGCGCGACAGGTGACCTGGGGGTCCGCTCGCCGCTGCCGGGCGCGGTCGCGCTGCTGATCGCGGTGGGCTCGGGCTGGGCCGCCAGCATGGCCCGGACCCGTCGCTGGCCGTTGTTCCTGGCCGCGGCGGTCGGCTGGTTGGTGCTCGCCGCCGCGGCCGCCGGAGTGGTCGCCTCGTACCAGGCGGGGTTGCGGTTGCGGGGTCGCCGGCTCGTCGGCTACCTCGTCGGTGCGGCGGTGGTGCTGGCCGGCGGGATGCTCGTCGGGTTGGCGGTGGGTGGCGTACGCCGGATCACCACCGCCACCACCGGCAACGTCGTGCTGCTTGCCGCAGGTCTGGTCGGGCTTCCGTTGGTGTTCGGTCTCTGGGTGCGGGCACGCCGGGACACGCTCGCCGCCCTGCGGGACCGGGCCGAGCGGCTGGAACGCGAGCAGGAGGCCCGCGCCGACCGGGTCCGCGCGGAGGAGCGGACCCGGATCGCCCGCGAGATGCACGACGTGGTCGCGCACCGGGTCTCGCTGATGGTGGTGCACGCCGGGGCGCTGGAGGTGACCGCTGTCGACCCGGCGACGGTCGAGGCGGCCGCGCTGATCCGGACGATCGGACGGGAGGCGCTCACCGACCTGCGCGAGGTGCTCGGTGTGCTGCGGCAGGCCGGTCCGGCAGTGCTGCCGGAGCGGGGGCTCGACGCGCTGGACGAGCTGATCGGGGAGTCCCGTGTCGCCGGGCTGCTGGTGCACCGGCGGGACGAGGGAGTTCCGTCGGCGTTGCCGGCGACGGTGGGGCGTACGGCGTACCGGGTGGTCCGGGAGGCGCTGACAAACGTGCGTAAGCACGCCGCCGACGCCGAGACGACAGTGTGTCTGCGCTACCTGCCCGACGGGCTGGAGGTGCGGGTCCGTAACGGCCCGTCCGAGGGTGGCCGGTCCCTGCCCGGTGCCGGACAGGGGTTGCTCGGGCTGCGCGAGCGGGTGGAGTTGCTCGGCGGGCGGCTGGAGGCGACGCCCGTGGACGGCGGCTTCCTGGTCCGCGCCCTGATCCCGGTGGCGGGTGTGGCGTGATCCGGGTGGTGGTTGTCGACGACGAACAACTGCTCCGCGTCGGGTTGCGGCTGATCCTGGAGGCGGCCGAGGACATCACGGTGGTGGGTGAGGCGGCGGACGGCGTCGGCGCGTTGGAGCAGGCCCAGCGGTTGCGTCCCGACGTGGTGCTGCTCGACGTGCGGATGCCGGGCGTCGACGGGCTGACCGTCGCGCCCGACGTGGTCGCCGCCGGACCCAAGGTGATCATGTTGACCACCTTCGACCTGGACGAGTACGTGCACCGGGCGCTGCGGGCCGGGGCGGTCGGCTTCCTGCTCAAGGACACCCCGCCCCGGGAGTTGGCCGCCGCCGTCCGCACGGTGGCCGCCGGGAACGCGATGCTCGCCCCGACTGTCACCCGGCGCCTGATCAGCTCGTTCGCCGAGCGTGGTCCGGCCCGCCGGGAGGCTGCTCGGGAGCGGCTGGCGTCGCTCACCACGCGGGAGTGGGAGGTCGTCCGGGAGGTGGCCAGCGGGCACGGCAACGCGGAGATCGCCAGGCGGTTGACGATGAGCGAGGCCACCGTGAAGGCGCACGTCAGTCGCGCGCTGGCCAAGCTTCAGGCCGGCAACCGGGTGCAGTTGGCCATCCTGGTGTACGACGCGGACCTGCTGTGAGCTGGCCGGAGGCAGGTCAGCGCCGGGAGGAGGCGTGGCGGCGCGCCCGTTGGCGTATCCAGCGGATGCCCTCGATGCCCAGCGTGACGAGCACCGAGAGGCCGAGCCCGGCGAGGACGCCCTTGATGGGGTGGCGCTCGAAGGCCAGCCCACCGAAGTAGCCGAGCAGCCCGCAGTACAGGGCCCAGGTGACCGTCGCGATCGCGTCGTAGAGCAGGAACGACCGGCGGGGATACCGGACCGCGCCCATGGTGAGGGTGACCGCCGTCCGGCCCCCCGGCAGGTAGCGGGAGGTGGTCAGGATCAGCCCTCCGCGCCGGTCCAGCGCGCGTCGGGCCCACTCGGAGCTGGCCCGCCGTCGGCTGCCGTCGGGAAACCCGGCGAGCCGGTTCGCGCCGCCGCCGCGCCCGATGGCGTACGAGATGTGGTCGCCGGCGCAGGCGCCCACCGCGGCGGCGGCGATCACCCCCGCCAGGTTGGGATTTCCGCCGGTGGAGAGCACGGCGGCGGTGATGACGGCCGCCTCGCCGGGTACGGCGGGAAAGAACGCGTCGACCGCGGTCAGCCCGAAGATCAGCAGGTACACCCATGGTGAGGTGACGAGCTGTCGGAGCAGGTCGAGCGCGGAGTCCATGCCCCCATGCTCGCCGGGCACGACCCGTCCCGGTGCCGAAGCGGCGGTATGACCTCCACCCTTCCCCGCGCCGATCTTGCACTTTCTGTCGGAACCAACCCCTGCAAAAGCCGCGAAGCGACAACCGAAAGTGCAAGATCGACGGGGTTGGGGCGGGGTTGGGGGTGGGGGTGGGGGTGGGGGTGGGGTTAGGCCGCGTGGACCAGGGTTGGTGGGGTGAGCAGTGGGCCGTGTGTCAGCTTGTCGTCGGCGGTGGGGCCGTGCGAGGTCAGGACCACGGGGGTGCCCAGCTCCGTGCTTATCGCCTCGGCCCAGTTGGGCGGTGGGTCGTCGTAGAGCGGGCGGGAGCGCAGCAGGCTGGCGGTGAGCGCGGCCTGCCGGTCCAGGTCACCGGGTGGGCCGGGGGTGAGGCGGTCGGTCGTGTCGTAGCGGCGGCAGATCCGCAGGCCGGGGTACGCGTGGTCGAGGTGCGTCAACGCCAGGCCGTCGACCCCGCCGGCCGCCGCGAGGGCGTACCTGTGGGCGACCGCGTCGAAGTGGCCGAACCGGAACCGGCCCTGCCACGGGTTCGTGGCGTTGTGCGCGTCGGTGAACGGCAGGCCCGGGTCCTCGGTCACCAACGGGCCAGCGCCGTGTCGGGTGGTGACCACGCGGAGCACCCCGACCCGGGTCACGTCGCCGGACCGGCCCGCCTCGGCGAGCAGGCCGTCCACGTTGGCGAAGGTGGTGGTGCTCCACGTGGTGTACGGGTGGAAACCGTGCCACTCGTCGAGCAGCACCCCCTGCGCGCCCTCGAAGACGCAGGTCCCGGCGCGCAATGCCCCGGCCAGCCAGCTCCCGTCGACGATCGCGACCCGCCCGGCGAACCCGGTGAACGCGGGCAGGCAGTCCTCGACAGGTGGGGCGTCAAGTGGGCCCAGTTCGGCGGTCAGCCGGTCCCGCAGGGCGGTCAGCCGGCGGCGCAGCAGCGCCGGGCGGTGGCAGTCGCCGACCCGGGGCGCGTCGTCCGGGTGGGCGAGACCGTACGCGACGGCCTCGCCCACCCCCAGCCCGCAGGAGCCGTGCCGGTCGGCTCCCCGGGCGATCTCCCGGGCCCGGTTGGCGGCCCGGTGGTACGGGGTGGCCAGCAGCGCGTCGGAGTCGACGGTCAGCCGGTCGAGCGCGTCGGTCACCCCGACGGTGGCGAGATGGTCGGCCTCGGCGGCCAGCGCCAGCGGGTCCACCACCACGTGTCGCGACAGGTGCGTACGGACCCCGGGGCGGAACGTGCCGGCCCCGAACTGCGCGAACGTGTGGTGCCGCCCGTCGCGCAGCACGACGTTGTGCGCCGCCTGCGCGCCCCCGTTGAAGCGGACCACCGTGTGCACGTCTCGGGTGGCGCAGAGCCAGTCCACCACCGTGCCCTTGCCGGCGTCCCCGTAGCCGAGGTCGACCACCGCCACGTGCCTCACAGCCGGGTCACCCCACCTGTGGTGTCGGTGAAGGTGGGCAGCGTCGCCACCTCGGCTCGCCGGCCGCGACCGAGGCGGGCCAGGGCCTTCGACACCGTGCCGGTGGCGCTGGAGCCGGCGTGGTCCAGGTGGCGCAGGCCCTCGTCCAGGTCGATGGCCTGTTCGCCGAGGCCGATGGTGAGCGCGATGGTCTCGCAGACCGCGTCGAGGTCGTCGAGCACGACGGCGTTCTGCCCGAGCAGGTCCCGCCAGAAGTCGAGCACCTTGGCGTTGCCGGCGTAGTGGCTGCCGGCGGGGAGCAGGTAGTAGGTGTCCCAGCGGCGGGTCACCTCGTCGACGACCTGCCGCAGCGGCACGTCCTCGGCCAGGTCGTCGCCGATCAGGCGGGCCACCTCCCGGGCCTTCACCTGCTGGTACGCCAGCTCGTCGCCGATGATGAACAGGTAGCCGCGCCGGCCGCGCTTCTCCCAGTTGTCGGTGGCGGTGTGCCGGGCCATGAAGTACATGGCCAGCTCGTACGACTCGCTCATCTGCCCGCCGCCACCGCCCTCCAGGACGATCCGGCCGAGGTCGTCGTCCATCCGGTTGTCCGACTCGAACTGGCCGACCTGCAGCGGCACCCGATCGCAGGTGGCGTCGCCGATCGCACCGAACATGATCTGCGGGTCGCTGGCGTACCCCTGCCGTTGCAGCAGGCCGAGCAGTTGCGGCAGTTTGGTCTGCAGGACGCGCGGCACGTTGCGCATCGAGCCGGTCACGTCGAAGAGCACCGCGACGGGGGTCGAGCGCGGGTGCTCGTCGGAGTCGCGGCTCTCGCGCATCGCGTCGCGGGGGTCGAGCGCGGCGTGCACGGTGCGCGCCCCGCTGTCGCTGTAGGAGAACGCGCTGCGGCCGGTGGAGCGCCGGTAGCGGTCGGCGGCGTCGTACACGTCGGTGGACCAGATTCCACTGCCCATGACAGCTCCTTAGGGGGTGAGGGTGAAGGGACGGAAGGTGCGTGGCCCGTAGAGCCGGTCCAGCACCTGGTCGAGTTCGCGGAGCAGGAGCCAGGCGTCGGCGGGCCGGGCGTCCAGGGACCGTTGCCGGCAGCCCTGCGCGAAGGTGTGCAGCTCGCGGGGCGCGCGCGGCCCCATCAGCCAGCTCATGCAGTGGCTGGCCATCGCGATGTCGGTGCCCGGACCGCAGGGCCGCTTCTGGAGGACCTCCTCCGGGTCCCAGCCGTGGCCGGGCACGAGCGCCGGGATCGTGCCCCCGACGGGTGCGGAGAAGCACCAGTCGATCAGCACCACGCCGTGGGCGTCCGGCTCGATCAGCACGTGTCGGGGCAGGACCGCGCCGTGCACCACGCCGGCCCGGTGGGCCAGGCCGAGCACCACGAGCAGCCGCCGCCAGATCCAGGCCGCGTCCCGGGCGTCCAGCCCGTCGGGGTACGCGCGCCGCACCTCGTCGAGGTCGTGCAGCCCGGGTGCGGTGGCGAGCACGTTGATCCGCCGCTCGGCGCCTGTCGCCGCGTCCCGGTGCGGGAACTCGTCGACGAGCCGGGGCACGTACGGCAGGTAGCGGGGGTCGCCGCGCTCGGCGATGGTGCGCAGCGCGTGTGCCTCGCGGGCCATCAGGTCGTTGTCGGTGGGCCGGCGGGGGAGCTTGAGCAGCCGATCGTGGCCGACGTCGTAGAGGTCGGCGAGGTCACCCGAGTGGGCGGGGGTGCCGAGTCGGTAGTCACCGAGGACGGTGACCTGCCGGGCCCGCCACCTGGTGGTGACGTGGATGTACGCGTCGAGGGCTTCGGCGCGTACCGCCGGGTCGGCCGGCAGGCGGTCGGGGTGCAAGGCCGCGACCAGCTCGCGGTATCGCCGGGCCGGCTGGTCCGTGCCGAACAGGTCGGCGTCGCTGTGGGCCGCCGTGACCAGACCGATGGCCGCCGCGGTTTTCATCGCACCGTCTCCTCGCGGGCGGGGCGCAGCAGCGCCGGGTGCAGCAGTCGGGCGTCGCCGGCCCGGTAGAGCCGGGCACGGGGGCCGCCGCGGGTGCCGCCGCGTTCGGTGCTGGTGCCGGTGCTCTCCACGAAGCCGGGCACGGAGAGCACCTTGCGGTGGAAGTTGCCGGCGTGCAGTGGGTGACCCCAGACCGTCTCGTAGACGGTGCGCAGCTCGCTGATCGTGAACTCGGCGTCGAGGAAGCGCGTGGAGAGTGGGGTGTATTCCAGCTTGGACCGGGCCCGCTCCAGCCCGTCGTCGATGATCCGGCCGTGGTCGAAGGCGAGCTGCCGGCTGGTCAGCGCGGTGACCGGCAGCCAGATCGCCGCGTCGGCGTCGGTGCCGGCGGCCGGGTCGGGCAGGTCGGGGGCGAACGCGAGGTGGGCGATCGAGACGACGCGCATCCGCGGGTCGCGCTCGGGGGCGCCATAGCTGCCCAACTGCTCCAGGTGTACGCGGCGCAGCCGGTCGCCGCCGAGCCCGGTCTCTTCGGCCAGCTCCCGTCGGGCGCCGGCGATCAGGTCCTCGTCGGGTTGGACGAAGCCGCCGGGCAGCGCCCAGTGCCCCGCGAAGGGCGGCTGCCCGCGCTGGATCAGCAGCAGGTGCAGTGTGCCGTCGCGGATGGTCAGCGCCACCACGTCGACGGTCACCGCGACCGACGGGTAGGCCCGTGGGTCGTACGCCTCCAGGAACTCCTGCTCGTTCATCGTGTCTCTCTCAGCTTGAGAATATCTCTCTCTGAGAACAACCTAACGCACGAGGACGCTCCTGCCAAGCCGGAAACTCGTCAGCGCAGGAAACCCGCCAGGTGCGGACGCCCGCGCGAGTCGTGCAGGGCGAACCCGCCGTCCGGCAGCAGGGTGAAGTCCACGGTGCTCGGCAGCGACACGGGCGCCTTGAAGGCCACCTCGACGGTGTAGGCGTCCGGCAACCGGTTCTCCATGGCGGCCAGGCAGCGGGCCTTGCTCCACATGCCGTGCGCGATCGGCCGACGGAAGCCGAACAGCCGCGCACCGAGCAGCGAGGTGTGGATCGGGTTGTGATCCCCGGAGACCCGCGCGTACGTCGTACCGACGCGGGGTTCGACACGCCAGCGAGCCGTGGCGGTGGGTGCGGTGTGGCGTTCACCCCGCTCGCCCCCGCCAGGCTTGCGCTCCCGACCCAGGTACGTCGAGACGCCGCGCCAGACCGTCTCGCCGTCGACCGAGCCGACAAGCACCACGTCCACCTGCCGGCCCCGGTCGTGCGGGCGCAGGTTCTCCGCGTACGTCGTGAAGTCGAGGGTCTCGTCGGCGCCGATCGGGCGGTGCACGGTGATCCGGTTGCCGATGTGGACCAAGCCCGTCACCGGGATGGGAAACGCCGGCTCGGTCATCAGCCGCAGGGCCAGCGGGAAGCCCAGGACGTGCGGAAACGTCGCGGGCAGCAGGTCGCTGAGCCGAAAACCGCAGACCCGGTCGTACGCGGCCAGGTGCGCCCGGTCCACCCGTACCCCGCCCACGGCCAACTCGGCCGCCGGCAGGCCGGAGCCACGCCGCCCGCCGCCCAGACCCGGTAGCGCGCCGAGCACCGCCCGCCGGTGCAGCGCCCCGGACGCCGGCATTCGCGCCAACTCGATCCGGGTACGGCCACCGGACTCCGGCTGGAACGCCCTGGCCCGCGTCTCCGCCGACAGTGTCTCCGTCGGGCCGTCGATCAGCTCGTGCAGGGAAAGGTCGTCGTCCGGCTCTCTCCGCGCGCCCATCACGCCCCCAGCAGGCTCTGGCCGCAGACCCGGACCACGTTGCCGCTGACCGCACCGCTTGCCGGCCAGGCCAACCAACCGATCGTCTCGGCCACGTCCACCGGCAGGCCGCCCTGGGCCAGGCTGTTCATCCGTCGGCCCGCCTCGCGGACCACGAGCGGGATACGCGCGGTCAGTCGGGTCTCGATGAAGCCCGGGGCCACCGCGTTGACGCTGATCCCCCGCTCGCGCAGGGCCGGGGCGAGCGAGTCGACCAACCCGATCACGCCGGCCTTGCTCGTCGCGTAGTTGGTCTGCCCCCGGTTGCCGGCGATCCCGGCGATCGACGAGACCGCGACGATCCGCCCGCCGGCCGGGATCAGCCCGCGCTCCAGCAGCACGTCGTTGATCCGCTCCTGGCTGGACAGGTTGACGTCGATGACCTGGTCCCACCTGTCGGCGTCCATCCGGCCGAGTGTCCGGTCCCGGGTGATACCGGCGTTGTGCACCACCACGTCGACCCGGCCGTGCCGGCTCGCCAGGTGGTCGGCGAGCCGGGTCGGCGCGTCCGGCGCGGTCAGGTCGAGCTGCACGGCCGTACCGCCGATGTCGTTCGCCACCGCGGCGAGGGCGTCCCCGGCGGCGGGGATGTCCAGCGCCACCACCTGCGCGCCGTCGCGGGCGAGCACCCTCGCGAGCGCCGCGCCGATGCCCCGGGCTGCGCCTGTGGCAAGCGCGACCTGGCCGTCCAGCGGGCGGTCCCAGTCGGCAGGTGCGCTCGCCGCGCCGACGCCGACCCGGATGACCTGGCCCGACACGTACGCGGACCGGCCGGACAGCAGGAAGCGGAGTGTCGATTCGAGGCTGGTGAGTGTGTGGGGGTCCCCGTCGGCGCGGGTGACGGAGACGAGTTGCGCGGTGGTGCCGCGGCCGAACTCCTTGCCGATGCTGCGGACCAGCCCGTCCAGGGCACGCTGCGCGGTCGCCTCGCGGGGCGTCGCGCACTCCTGCGGCGGGGTGCCGAGCACGATCACCCGGCCGCTGGGCAGCACCGCCCGAGCCCGTGGGTGGAAGAAGTCGTAGAGCTGGCGCAGGTCGGTCGAGTCGGTGATCCCGGTGGCGTCGTACACCAGGGCGCCGAACCGGTCCTGCGGCGCGGCGGTGGTGGTGGTGTCGTGCAGCTCGACCCCGGCGGTGGTCAGGATCGTGGCGAGCGACTCGGCGAGCCGGCCGCCCTTGGCCGCGCCGAGCAGGGCCGGCCCGGGCAGCAGCGGGTCGCCGGGGTGGTGCCGGCGCAGTCGGGGCGGGTCGGGCAGCCCGAGGCGCTTGACCAGCGCGCGGCCGGCGGCCGATTGGACGAAGCTCGCGTACCTGTCGGTCATGGGCGTAGCCTACTGGCGAGTAGGTTCGAGTGACACATCTCGGAGGAGACGGATCGTGCAGAGCATTCGGCGGGTCGCGGTCATCGGGGGCAATCGCATCCCCTTCGCCCGTTCCAACTCCCGCTACGCGGACGCGTCCAACTCGGACCTGCTCGGCGCCGCGCTGGACGGCCTGATCGCCCGCTACGGACTGGCCGGTCAGCGGGTCGGCGAGGTGGTGATCGGGGCGGTGCTCAAACACTCCCGTGACTTCAACCTCGCCCGCGAGACGGTGCTCGGCTCCCGGCTCGACCCGCACACCCCGGCGTACGACATCCAGCAGGCCTGCGGCACCGGCCTGGAGGCGGCGATCCTGGTCGCCAACAAGATCGCCCTCGGCCAACTCGACGTGGGCATCGCCGGCGGCGTCGACACCACGTCCGACGCGCCGCTCGCCGTCAACGAGGAGATGCGCCGCACGCTGCTCAAACTCAACTCGGCCCGCACGCTCGGCGAACGGCTCAAGGTCGCGGCGAAGCTGCGCCCCTCGCAACCGTTCAAGCCGGAGATCCCGCGCAACGCCGAACCGCGTACCGGGCTGTCCATGGGTGACCACGCCGCCCGCACCGCGCTGCGCTGGCAGATCGACAGACGCTCCCAGGACGAGCTGGCGCTGCGCTCACACCAGCGGCTCGCCGCCGCGTACGAACGGAACTTCTTCGACGACCTGATGACGCCGTACCTGGGTTTGACCCGCGATGCGAACCTCCGCCCCGACACCAGCCTGGAGAAGCTCGGCCGACTCAAGCCGGCCTTCGGCACCCGCGGCCCGGACGCCGAGCAGGCCACCATGACCGCCGGCAACTCGTCTCCGCTCACCGACGGCGCGTCCACGGTGCTGCTGGCCAGCGAGGAGTGGGCCGCCGCGCGCAACCTGCCGGTGCTGGCCTGGTTCAGCTGGTCGGAGACGGCCGCCGTCGACTTCGTGCACGGCGACGAGGGGCTGCTGATGGCCCCCGCCTACGCGGTGCCCCGGATGCTGGCCCGCGCCGGGCTGACGTTGCGGGACTTCGACTACTACGAGATCCACGAGGCGTTCGCCTCGCAGGTGCTGGCCACCCTCGCCGCCTGGGAGTCGCCGGAGTTCTGCAAGGACCGCCTCGGCCTGGACGCGCCGCTGGGCGCGATCGACACCGACCGGCTCAACGTCAACGGTTCGTCGCTGGCCGCCGGGCACCCGTTCGCCGCCACCGGCGGGCGGATCGTGGCGACCCTGGCCAAGCTGCTCGCCGAGAAGGGCAGCGGACGCGGGCTGATCTCGATCTGCGCGGCCGGCGGCCAGGGCGTGACCGCGATCCTGGAGCGCTGACCGCGCGGATCGCCCCTTATGGGAATGTCCGCCAGCAGGCGTTAACGGCTCGTTCAGGAGCCGGCCCGCTGGTGGAGGGTTTACCACGTGATGGTGATCCTTACCGCGCCCTGGGCGCGTCATCGATCGCTCCTGCGTGCGGAACGGGGCCGTAACACCATGGAGTCCGTCTTGCCACGGACGACCATCCTTTCGGTGGTCATCCCCATGTTCAACGAGACCGCTGTCATCCCTGCCCTGGTCGCCCGGCTGCGGCCGGTGCTGGACGCACTCGGCGTCGACTACGAGGTGGTCGCCGTCGACGACGGCAGCCGGGACGACACCGTGTCGGTGCTCTTCGACCACGCTCGGCACTGGCCGCAGCTGCGGGTGCTCCGGCTGCGGCGCAACAGCGGCCACCAGGCGGCGCTGACCGCCGGCCTCCACCGTGCCGTCGGCCGGTGGGTGATCAGCCTCGACGCCGACCTTCAGGATCCACCGGAGACCATCGCCGAGATGCTCAGGGTGGCCCGCGAGAACGGTGTGGACGTGGTCTACGGCGTCCGCGCCGACCGCAGCACCGACACGGTCTTCAAGCGCAACACCGCCCGCGGCTACTACTGGTTGATGCGCCGGCTCGTCGGCGCCGACCTGCCCGCCCAGGCCGGTGACTTCCGGTTGCTCAGCCGCGACGTCGTCGAGGTGCTGCGCCGACTGCCCGAACGCGCCCCGGTCTACCGGCTGCTGGTGCCGTCGCTCGGCTTCCCCAGCGCCGAGGTGCGCTACGACCGCGCGGCGCGCGCCGCCGGTGAGACGAAGTATCCGCTGCGCCGGATGGTGGCCCTGGCCTGGGAGAGCGCGGCGAACTTCTCCGCCGCGCCACTGCGGCTGGCCACCTGGCTGGGAATGTCCAGCTTCCTGCTCTGCCTCGCGCTCATCGTGTTCGGCGTCGTCGTCCACGTCTCCGGTGCCACGATCCCCGGCTGGACCTCGATGTTCGTCGCGGTGCTGCTGCTCAGCGGGGTGCAGTTGGTCTGCCTCGGCCTGCTGGGCGAGTACGTCGGGCGGATCTACGCCACCGTGCAGAACCGGCCGGCCTTCCACGTCGGGTTCGACTCACGGGACGAGGTGCCGGCCGCCGAGACGGTGGCGGAGAGCCGGGCCGACTTCGGACCGGTGGTCAACGCCCGTGGCTGACACCCTGCTGGCCGAGCGGATCGACACCTCGGCCCCGGCGGCACGTCGGAACGCCCTCCTACCGGTCCTCACCACGCTCCCGTGGGCGCTCGCCATCGCCGCCCTGCTCGTGGTCTGGGCACGCGGCGACGTGCCGGCCCCCGACCTTGCCCGGTTCTCCGCGTACTGGGTGTTCGCCCTGGTGCTCCCCGGAACCCTTGTGCACCGCGCACTGCGCGGCGGCCGGGGCAACCTTCCGGAGGATCTCGCCTACGGCGCGGCCACCGGCCTGCTGCTCGAGATCGTCGCCTGGGCGTTGGCCGCGGCGACCGGCCAGCAGTCCCTGCTGCGCTGGTGGCCGCTGCCGGTACTTGTCGCCTTCGCCGCCGTCCCCCGGCTACGCCGGCACTGGCGGCTCGGCGAGCGCCGTCCGCTGCCGGTCGTGTGGCACTGGGCGATGGGCGTGGCGCTGTTGGTGGTGGTGGCCTGGGGCTACATCCAGTGGCGGATGGTGCCGCTGCCTCCGGTGTCCGGCGGTTACTACCAGGACCTGCTCTACCACCTGGGGCTGGTGCAGGAGCTGACCCGGGCGATGCCGTTCGAGTTGCCGCACGTCGCGGGTGAGGGGCTGCGTTACCACTACCTTTCCGACGCGCACATCGCCAGCGCCAGCATGGTCACCGACATCCCGCCGGCGACGGTGCTGCTGCGACTCTGGCTGGTGCCGGTGGTCGGCACGGCGGTGGTGCTCGCGGCCGGGCTCGCCCGCGACCTGAGTGGTGCCGTGTGGGCCGGGCCGGTGGTCGCCGTCGCGGGCTTCGTCGGGACGACAGTCACGCTCGGCTCGGCCGTGGGCGCGTCCGGTGAGATGCCCTTGGCCTACGCCAGCCCGTCGCAGACGTACGTGCTGGTGCCGTTGCTGTTGCTCGTCGGCCTCTGTGTCGACGTGGCGCGAGGGCGGTCCCTCGGCCTGGCCTGGGCGCTGGTCCCGGTGCTCGGCCTGGTCTGTGCGGGGGCGAAGTCCAGCGCGTTGCCCCCGCTGATCGCCGGCCTGGGTCTCACCGCTGTCGTGTTCTGGTGGCGGGAGCGGCGGGTGCCGCGACCCGCGTTGGTGGCGCTGGCCTGTCTCGTGGCGGCGATGACGCTCGGTTTCCGGTTGTTCGCCGGCGGCGGGGCATCCACGCTGCGGGTGCAGGCGTTGGCGTTGCTGCACTTCATCGGCCCCTACTCCGAAACGCTCGGTGGTGGCGACGGAATCTGGCCGGATGCGCCGCTGCCGCCCGGCATCAACGACGGCGGCGCCCTCGGCTGGCTGCTGGCGTTCTCCGTGGTCGCCTGGTGGGTGCTGGGCCAGGCGCCGCGATGGGTGGGTATGACCCTGCTGGCCGAGCGGGAGCACCGGGCCGACGCGGCCGTCTGGCTGCTCGCCGGCACGGTGCTCGCCGGAGCCGGCACCACCTGGGTCTTCCAGCACCCGTCGATCAGCCAGATCTACTTCTGGATGGGTGTCATCCCGGTCGGCGCCGTGTTGACCGCCTGGTCGCTCGCCGCGGCCCGGGCACCCTGGCCGGCGCTGGCGGTAACCGCCGTGGCCGGTGCGCTGGCGGCGCTGGCCACGGCCGGCACGGTGCCGGGCTTCGCGTGGCCGCGGATCGCCCGTCCCGGCACCCCCTACACCTCGACGATCGAGGGATGGCTGCGGGTGCTGGGCGCCTCGGCCCTCCGGTACGTGCTGTTCGTGGCGGTGGCCGCCGCGCTCGCCGTCGGGGTGGCAGCCCTGTGGCGGCGGCGCGTCCGGTCGCCGGGGGGTCGTCGGCGGGCGGCGACGATCGCGGTGGCCGGGGTCACCGCCGCGATGCTCGGTGCCAGCGGTGCCGTCGCCGTGGGCGGGGTCGTCCGCTCGGTGCTGACCGAGCCGGTGCCGGCGACCGGGCCGCAGCCGTACGCGCTGACCGTCGACGAGATGCGCGCGGCGTTGTGGCTGGACGAGCACGCCGCCGACGACGACGTGGTCGCGACAAACGTGCACTGTCGGCCGGTGCGGACCACCCCGCACTGCGATGCCCGGGCGTTCTGGGTGACCGCTCTGGGCGGCCACCGGACGGTGGTGGAGAGCTGGGGTTACACCGACGCGGTCGTGGCCGCGCACGGCGTCGACAACCTGGGGTACGCCCGACAGAGCTTCCCCGATCCGGAGTTGCTCGCGCTCAACGACGGCGTGTTCACCGCGCCGACCGTCGCCGACCTGGACCGCCTCCGCACACGGCACCGGGTCCGGTGGTTGTTCGCCGACACCAGGGCGGGCGCGGTGTCGCCGGAACTGGCCCGGCTGGCTCAGGTTCGGCTGGTCGCCGGCTCGGTCACCGTCTACGAGGTCAGCCGCCCCTGACCGCCTCGGCAGCCCGGCCCGGTCCCGGCGTCGACCAGCGGGTGCGGGACAATGAGGTACGTGACGACGATCCCCAACGTGCTGGCCAACCGGTACGCCTCGCCCGAACTGGTAGCCCTCTGGTCTCCGGAGGAGAAGGTCCGGATGGAGCGGCGGCTCTGGCTCGCCGTGCTCCGCGCCCAACGCGACCTGGGCGTGGCCGTGCCGGACGGTGTGGTCGAGGCGTACGAGCGGGTGCTCGACCAGGTCGACCTCGCCTCGATCGCGGAGCGGGAGCGGGTCACCCGGCACGACGTGAAGGCCCGGATCGAGGAGTTCAGCGCGCTCGCCGGGCACGAGCACGTGCACAAGGGGATGACCTCGCGGGACCTCACCGAGAACGTCGAGCAGCTTCAGGTGCGCGCCTCGCTGGAGCTGATCCGGGACCGGGTGGTGGCCACCCTCGCCCGGCTGGCGTGGCTGGCCCACGAGCATTCCGAGGTGGTCCTGACCGGCCGCTCGCACAACGTGGCGGCGCAGGCCACCACGCTGGGCAAGCGCTTCGCGTCGGCGGCGGAGGAACTGCTCATCGCATACGAGCGGCTGGAAGAGTTGATCGCCCGCTACCCGCTGCGCGGGATCAAGGGCCCGGTGGGCACGGCGGCCGACCAGTTGGACCTCTTCGACGGCGACGCCGACAAGGTGGCCGAGTTGGAGCGGCGGGTCGCCGAGCACCTCGGCTTCTCCCGGGTGCTGGACAGCGTCGGGCAGGTCTACCCGCGTTCGCTGGACTTCGACGTGCTGGCCGCGCTGGCGCAGACCGCCGCGGCGCCGTCGTCGCTGGCCACCACGATCCGGCTGATGGTCGGCCAGGAGTTGGCCACCGAGGGCTTCAAGCCCGGTCAGGTCGGCTCCAGCGCGATGCCGCACAAGATGAACACCCGCTCGTCCGAGCGGGTGAACGGCTTCGCGGTGATCATCCGGGGTTACCTGTCGATGGTCGGCGAGTTGGCCGGTGACCAGTGGAACGAGGGGGACGTGTCCTGCTCGGTGGTCCGCCGGGTGGCCCTGCCGGATGCGTTCTTCGCCGCCGACGGGCTGTTCCAGACGTTCCTCACCGTGCTCGACGAGTTCGGCGCGTACCCGGCGGTGATCAACCGGGAGTTGGAGCGGTTCCTGCCGTTCCTGGCCACCACGAAGATCCTGGTGGCGGCGGTCCGGCGCGGCGTCGGCCGGGAGGTCGCCCACGAGGTGATCAAGGAGCACGCGGTCGCGGTGGCCCTCGCGATGCGCGAGCAGGGCTCGCCGGAGAACGACCTGTTCGACAGGTTGGCGGCCGACGGCCGGCTGGGCCTGTCCCGCACCGACATCGACGCGCTCGTCGCCGACCGCTCGGCCTTCGTCGGCGCCGCCGCCGCACAGGTAGAAGCGATCACCCGCCGAATCACGAAGGTAGTCCAAACCCACCCAAACGCCGCAAGCTACTCCCCACCCCCAATCCTCTAACCCCTGCCCCACCCCCACCCCTCCCTCCCCCTGCCTGCCGTTGATCATGGAGTTATTGCCACGACACGCCGAGGTGGTGGGCAATAACCTCATGATCAACGGGGCTGGGAGGGTGGGGAGGGCGGGGCTGGGAGGGTGGGCAGGGGTGGGTGGGTTAGTCGCCGGTTGCGGTTTCGGCGGATGTGCGGAGGTTGGGGGCGCTCGCCGGTTCGGCGATTCCGCCCGGCGATTCCGTGAAGCCCGCGACCTCCGCGGTCTCCGCCGCGACCGCCGGCTGGTCGGCCGGCATGACCTCGGGCATCTTGGGTACGGCGACCACCGCCGTTCCGTACGCGCAGATCTCCATCCACATCTCGCCGCAGTCGCGGCTGTCGAAGCGCATGCCGATCACCGCGTTCGCGCCGAGCCGCAGGGCCTCCTCGCCGAGCCGCGACACCGAGTCGGTACGCCAGCGGGTCAGGTTGTCCGGGGCCATCGGGTCGTACGCGCCGCCGCGCAGGTTCTTGACCCCCTCGCGGTACGGGTTGCGGGTCCGGGCCATCGAGGACACGACCTCACCGAGGATCTGGCGGATCTCGTAGCCGGGCAGTTGCTCTGTCGTCACGACCAGCACGGTTCCGATGCTGTCAGGAGTGGCCTGACCCGATCGGGTGCATTGTTCACCTGATCGGATGCTGCAAAACAGCGCGGCGCGGACGGCCGACCCGGGGCCGACCATCCGCGCCGCCCGGGGTGTTAACCGTCAGACACCGGCCACCGAGGTGATCCAGGCCCGGTTGTACGCAACGCTGCCGTAGTTCTGGATGCGGTAGCCGTCGGCGGTGGAGGCGACGCCGACCTGCTGGCCGTTGTAGAACTGGGGACCGCCCGAGTCGCCCCGCCAGACGTTGCCGCTGATCTCGGTGCTGCGGATGGCCTGCCCGCCGTACGCGTCGGTGACGCTGTTGCTTGTCACCCGCACGGTGGCGGCGGATGCGCATCGGGTGGGCTCCTTGGGCGGGCGGACCCGGGGTCGCCGGGTGCGGGAGGGCGGCAGCCGGGGTTCCCGCCACCGCTCGAATCGACTTGCATCGATGTACGATAGGGCCCGAGGTCATCGTTATCAAGATTGTGATCGGGATTGATCAATGTAACGATTCGGCTACCGCAAGCGCCGTATATGTCCTGCTGAGGCCGCCTGTCGCGCTCCCCGGGCCACCCTGGGTGCCGGTAATGTCGATCACTGCCTGAACTGCACCCGGCCGGTGCGCCCGTGGCGATATCTGCCAGGTACGCTGGCTGCGCTCGCCCGTTGTGGGTCGGCACCCAACTGCGTACACAGTCAGGAGTGCCCAGTGCCTCGCGTCGTCGTCGACGTCATGCTCAAGCCCGAGATCCTTGATCCGCAGGGCCAGGCCGTCGCAAACGCGCTGCCCCGGCTCGGCGTCGGTGACGTCGCCTCGGTTCGGATCGGCAGGCGGATCGAGATCGAGTTCACAGGTGAACCGGACCTGGACCGCGCTCGGGAGATCGCCGACAAGTTGCTCGCCAACCCGGTCATCGAGGACTTCACCATTCGCCTGGTCGAGGCCGACGAGACCGCGGACGCCCGCTCGTGACCGCCCGGGTCGGTGTCGTCACCTTCCCTGGCTCGCTCGACGACGGGGACGCGGCCCGGGCCGTCCGGATCGCCGGCGCCGAGCCGGTCCGGCTCTGGCACGGTGACCCGGACCTGCACGGGGTGGACGCGGTCGTGCTGCCCGGCGGCTTCTCCTACGGTGACTACCTGCGCTGCGGTGCCATCGCCCGGTTCGCCCCGGTGATGGAGACGATCGTGGACGCCGCCCAGGGCGGCCTGCCGGTGCTCGGCATCTGCAACGGCTTCCAGATCCTGTGCGAGGCGCACCTGCTGCCCGGTGCGCTCACCCGCAACCAGCACCTGCACTTCCGCAACCGGGACCAGGTCCTGCGCATCGAGTCGGCCGGCACCGCGTGGACAAACGCGTTCCAGCCCGGCCAGGAGGTGCTCATCCCGGTCAAGAACGGCGAGGGCTGCTACGTCGCGGACACCGCGACGCTGGACCAGCTCGAAGCCGAGGGCCGGGTGGTCGCCCGGTACATCGGCGGCAACCCCAACGGGTCGCAGCGGGACATCGCCGCGATCACCAACGCCGCGGGCAACGTGGTCGGCATCATGCCGCACCCCGAGCATGCGGTGGAGGCGCTCACCGGTCCTTCGTTGGACGGCCTCGGCTTCTTCACGTCGGTCCTCAAGCACCTGGTGGGGGCGCCGGCATGACCGGCGACACGATCATCGGTCTGCTCAACCGCATCTCTGGCGGGCACGAGCGCAGCGAGGAGAGGTCATGACCACCCATCCGGACCCGGTACGCGACACGCCCGAGGCGTACTCCGCCCCGGCGCAGCCGGCCGAGCCGAGCCCGGCGCAGCCGGCCGCTCCGGCCCCGCTGGCCACCGCCGTGTGGACCGAGGGCGTCGACACCGTGCCGCGTGCCGGTGGCACCCCGGGCGAGCTCCAGCCGTACACCGAGCTTGGCCTGCGTGACGACGAGTACGACCGGATCCGGCAGATCCTCGGCCGCCGGCCCACGCAGTCCGAGCTGGCGATGTACTCGATCATGTGGAGCGAGCACTGCTCCTACAAGTCGAGCAAGGTGCACCTGCGCCAGTTCGGTGAGAAGGCCCCGCACAGCGACCGGATGCTCGCCGGCATCGGCGAGAACGCCGGCGTCGTGCAGGTCTCCGACGAGCTGGCGGTCACCTTCAAGGTCGAGTCGCACAACCACCCGAGCTTCGTGGAGCCGTACCAGGGCGCCGCGACAGGTGTCGGCGGCATCGTCCGGGACATCCTGGCCATGGGCGCCCGCCCGGTCGCGGTGATGGACCCGCTGCGCTTCGGTGCCGCGGACCACCCGGACACCGCCCGGGTGCTCACCGGCGTGGTCGCCGGCGTCGGCGGCTACGGCAACTGCCTGGGCCTGCCCAACATCGGCGGCGAGCTGGTCTTCGACCCCTCCTACCAGGGCAATCCGCTGCTCAACGCGCTCTGCCTGGGTGTGCTGCCGGTCAGCCGGCTGCAGAACAAGGCCGCCGCCGGCCCGGGCAACGTTGTCGTCCTGATGGGCGCCAAGACCGGCCGCGACGGCATCGGCGGCGTCTCGGTGCTGGCCAGCGCCACCTTCGACGAGGGCAGCGAGGCCCGCCGGCCCGCCGTGCAGGTCGGTGACCCGTTCACCGAGAAGCTGCTGATCGAGGCGTGCCTCGAGCTGTACGACGGCCAACTTGTCGTCGGCATCCAGGACCTCGGTGGCGCCGGTCTGACCTGCGCGCTCACCGAGACCGCCGCCGCTGCCGGCACCGGCATGCGGGTCTGGCTGGAGCGGGTGCCGCTGCGCGAGCCGTCGATGGACCCGCACGAGATCCTGGCCAGCGAGTCCCAGGAGCGGATGCTGCTGGTCGTCGAGCCGGAGAAGCTCGACGCGGTGCTCAAGACCTGCGAGAAGTGGGGCGTCCTCGCCACCGCGATCGGTGAGGTCACCGCACCGGAGCCGGACGGCCGCCCCGGTCGACTGACGATCACCTGGCAGGACCACCTGGTCGTCGACGTGCCGCCGGGTTCGCTCGTCGACGACGGCCCGGTCTACGCCCGGCCGATGCGCGAGCCGGCCGACCTGATCCTGCTCCAGGCCGACCGGGCCGAGACGCTGCCCCGCCCGGCCGACCCGGAGGCGCTGCGGGAGACCGTGCTGCGCATGATCGCGTCGCCGAACCTGGCCGACAAGACCTGGGTCACCGAGCAGTACGACCGCTATGTGCTGGGCAACACGGTGCTCGCCCAGCCGGAGGACGGCGGCGTGATCCGGATCGACGAGCGGACCGGTCTCGGTGTGGCGCTGTCGTTGGACGGCAACGGCCGGTACGCCCGACTGGACCCGTACAACGGCACCAAGCTGGCCCTGGCCGAGGCGTACCGGAACGTGGCGGTGACCGGCGCGAAGCCGATCGCCGTGACCAACTGCCTCAACTTCGGCTCCCCGGAGGACCCGGGCGTGATGTGGCAGTTCGCCGAGGCCGTGCGCGGCCTGGCGGACGGTTGCCTGGAGCTGGGCATTCCGGTGACCGGCGGCAACGTCAGCTTCTACAACCAGACCGGTGCGGCGGCCATCCACCCGACCCCCGTGGTCGGTGTGCTTGGTGTGCTGGACAACGTCGCCGACCGGGTGCCGATGGGCTTCGTCCCGCGTGCCGGTGGCGACCACGACCAGCTCTACCTGCTCGGCGAGACGAACGTGGAGCTGTCCGGCTCGGAGTGGGCCTGGGTGACGCACGAGCACCTCGGTGGCATCCCGCCGCAGGTCGACCTGCTCCGCGAGAAGGCCCTGGCCGACCTGTTGGCCGAGGCGGCCCGGGTGGGTCACCTGGCCTCCGCGCACGACCTCTCCGACGGCGGTCTCGCCCAGAGCCTGGTCGAGTCCTGCCTGCGGCGCGGCGTCGGTGCCCGGGTCGCGGTGCCGGAGCAGTTCGCCGAGGGCTCGATGCCGTTCGTCTACCTGTTCAGCGAGTCCGCCACGCGGGCGTTGGTGTCGGTGCCGCGCGGCCACGACAAGGCGTTCGCGGCGCTCTGCGCCGAGCGGGGGGTGCCGTTCGAGTTGATCGGTGTCACCGACCCGTCCGGTGGCGCACTCGAGGTACACGGTCAGTTCCGGATCGACCTGGACGAGCTGCGCAGGGCGCACACCGAGACGTTGCCGCGCCTCTTCGGGGGTTCGGCGGCCGTCGAGGTGCCCGCGCCGGCCGCCGGCGTGGCGGGCGCGGTCGAGGCCGTCCCCCTGCCGGTCGCCAAGGCCGAGCGGATCGACCCGGCTGAGGTGCTCTCCGAGCCGATCGCTACTTCGGGGCCTTCCCCGCAGACTGGCGCTGTCGAGCCGATCGGTCCGGCACAGCCCGGGCGGTCGTCCGAGTCTGACACCGGTGTCACCGAACCGTCGCCTGACGAGCGCTGAGGCGTTGGCGGCCGCCGTCTACGGCCAACCCGGTTCCGGTGCCCGGTTCGACTGGGGGCTGACCGGGGCGGCCGAGCTCGGCCGGGTCTGCGCGGCGCTGGTGGTGGTGGACGTGTTGTCGTTCACCACCGCCGTGGAGGTGGCGGTCGCCCGGGGCATGCGGGTGCACCCGTTCCCGTGGGGTGAGCAGGCCGCCGAGTACGCCGTGCGCGTCGGCGCGGTCGCCGCGGTGGGCCGACGGCGGGTGAGCGCGGACCATCCGTGGTCGCTCTCGCCCGCCGCACTGAGCACCGCACCGGTGGTCGCGGATCTGGTCCTACCCTCGCCCAACGGCTCCGCCATCAGCGCCGCCGCGAGTGCCACCGGCCTGCCGGTGGTGGCGGCGTGCCTGCGTAACGCACGGGCCGTCGGGGGTTGGCTGCGCCGCCAGGGGTACGGCACGGTGGACGCTCCGATCGGCGTGATCGCCTCCGGGGAACGATGGCCGGACGGGTCGCTGCGCCCGTCGGTGGAGGACCAACTCGGTGCCGCCTCGGTGCTCGACGCCCTCTCCGGCGTCCCGGGCGGGCTGTCCGTGGAGGCCGCCATGGCGCTTGCCGCGCTGGCGAGCACTCCGGACGTGCCCGCCGCGGTGCGGGGGAGCGTTTCCGGGCGGGAGCTGACCGAGAGCGGCTTTGCCGAGGACGTGAACATCGCCGTCCGGGTCGGCGTGTCGGACGTCGTGCCGGTGCTCAACCAGGGTGTCTTCTCCGCCGCCTGAGCGACGCTCAACCCGCGCCGGGCCGCGCGCTGGGCCGCGCGGGGCTGTGCCGGGCCGCGCGCTGGGCCGCGCGGGGCCGTGCCGGGCCGCGCGCTGGGCCGCGCCTTCGGTGATCGACCCGGCTTGCCTGAAGTCGGGGTGTCCGGGCATGCGGGACACCGCGACTTCATTGACTACGGGTGGATCCTGAATGCGAAACGGCCACCCGGAGGTGCGGGTGGCCGTTTCCGTGCGCTGTGGTCGGTCAGTCGTCCAGCCAGTCGAGACGTCGGCCGCCCCGGTCGGTCGCCGGCGGGGTCTCCGGGCGGGGACGACCGCCAGCGGGTTGGCCGTAGCCGCCGCCCTGCTCGTATCCCCGGTCGTCGTAGCCGCCGCGCTGCTGCGGTGCAGGCTCCTGGCCATAGGCGCCGCCCTGCTCGTATCCGCCAGCGGGTTGGCCGTAGCCGCCGCCCTGCTCGTATCCCCGGTCGTCGTAGCCGCCGCGCTGCTGCGGTGGAGGCTCCTGGCCGTAGGCGCCGCCCTGCTCGTATCCGCCGGCCGGCTGGCCGTAGCCGCCCTGCTCGTAGCCACCGGCCTGCTGGCCGCCGTACCCGGAGGTCGGCTCGGCGGCCCGGCCGCCGTACGGGGCCTGGTCGGGCTGGCCGTACCCCTGGCCCTGCTCCGGCTGGTAGACGCCTGTGGCGTACGGGTCGGCCGGTGCCGGGTACTGGGTGCTGTCGCCGGTGTACCGGCCGGTCGGCTCGTCGTACCGCTCGCCGTAGGCGGCTCCACCAGCGGGAGCCGGCGGGTAGGCGGCGGTCCCCCCACCCTGGGCGGGGTAGTCGCGGCTGCCGTAGCCACCGCCGGAGGCCGGCGCGTTGCCGTAACCGCCACCGGACGCGGGCGCGTTGCCGTAGCCGCCAGCCGGGGCGGGAGCGCCGCCGTAACCAGCACCGGAGCCGGGCGCCGCACCGTAGCCGTCACCGGCGCCGTAGCCGCCCTCGGCGCCTGCCGGGGTGCCGTAGCCGCCACCGGACGCGGGAGCGTTGCCGTAGCCGCCACCCGACGCGGGGGCGTTGCCGTAACCGCCACCGGAGGCGGGAGCGTTGCCGTAGCCGCCGGCCCCGTAGCCGCCAGGTGCGGGCTCGTCGCCGTAGCCGGCACCGCCCCAACCCTGCTGCCCCGCGCCGCCGTAGGCCTGTGCCGGCGCGCCGTACGGGTCCGGTGGGACGTCGTCGACCACCGGGCGGTGCATCATCGTCGGCGCCTCGCTCAGCGCGGCACCGCCGACCATCGTCGGGTCCGCCCCGCCGACGGGCCGGCCACCGGCCATCCGGGTCTGGTCGTCGGGGCCCCGGAAACCGCCCCGCGACGGCGGCACCACAGCGCCGCCACCGGCCGCGGCCGGGGCGTCGTCGTCGCCGCCGTTCTCCTTGCGCTTCATCCAGAGCAGGACGATCGTGCCCACACCGGCGGCCACCAGCAGACCACCGAGAAGGATGATCAGGTACGAGCCCGCGCCGTTGCCGCCTTCGTCGGTCTTCGAGGCGTTCGCCGGAGGGCCCGCGCTGGCGCCGTCGGTGGGCTGGTCGGCCGCGCCCTCATCGGCCGGGTCCTCGCTGGGAGTGGCCTCGGCGGTGGTGGACGGCGTGACGCTTGGCGACACCTCGACCTTGAGCGCGAGGCTGATCCGTTGTCCGGTGATGGCCTGCCCGGCAGCGGCGTTCAGGGTCTTGCGGGCCTGCACGTTGTCGAACGTGGCACCCAGGTCGAGCCGACCCGGTGTGATCGGGTTGCCCGAGCTGCCGGTGATACGGAAGTTGCCGCTGCCGTCGCTCGTGGTGTCGAAGCGCTTGCCGGTGCTGTCCAGCAGGATGACCACCGCGTTCGGCACCGCCTTGCTGTCGGCCTGGCTGACCACTTTGCCGGAGACCGACTGCACGGTCTGCGTCTGCGGCGGTGGTGGCGCGGCGGCCGCCTTGACGGTGACCCGCAGCGTGCGGGAGTTACCGTCTCCCGAGACCGTGATCTTCGCCGAGCTTCCGTTGGCCGCGGGCGCGCCGGCCCCGGCCGTCAGGGTCAACGTCACCGACTTCGGCTCGGTCGAGTCGCCGAAGTTGATCGGTCCGCAACCCCCGCAGGTGACGCCGTCGGGCAGGTCGGTGACGTCGATGTCCGCGGACTTCTCGTCCTGGTCCGGTCGGACGACCACGTTGACGGTGCTGCTCTTGCCCGCGTCGATCGTGACCGAGTTGTCGGCTGTGCTGATCTTGGCGGCCATTGCTGGTGTGGCGGGGACGGCGAGCAGAGCGCCGGCAACCAGCGCTACGACCACACCGGCCCGCTGGTTCCAGGCACGTCGGTGTGTTGACACGTCCACCGCCTTCCGGGCTGACTTCCCTCTGACCGGCGGGGCGCCGGGCCGGGGATCATCACGGTTCGAATACGCCGTCGGCAACTATGCCTTGTCCGACTGGATCGGCGCGACCCAGGGCCAACGTCAGGTGCTCGGCCCGTGGGTCGTATCGTCCCTTCGTGTCCTCTCCGCACATTAAGTCCGCTGCCGTTGCGGCCGCGTTGTCGGCGCTCGACGAGGGGCGTACACCCGAACGGCCGGTGTTCCGAGAGGCGGTCCGGTCGCTGTTGGCCATCCTCGCGGAGCGCGCCCCCGGCCGATCGGTGGAGGTGCGCGTACCACCATACGGGGCGATCCAGTGCGTACCCGGACCTCGACACACCAGGGGAAACCCGTCAAACGTGGTCGAGATGGCCGCCGACACCTGGTTGGAGCTGGCCACCGGGCGGATCGGGTGGGCGGAGGCGGTCGCCGAGGGTCGCGTCCAGATGAGTGGTGTCCGGGCGGACCTCTCGGCCTATCTGCCCCTCTGATCGTCCGATGTCCCACTCCCCGTGACGCTCAGCATGGAAGACGTGACTATCTGTGTCGATGGCGATTCGCGTACACTGTCAGGCGATGAGAGTGGTCCCGGCAGACGAGTGTGGATCCACCCGTGATCCCGCCCAGCCGGTCCAGACCAGCATGAGGGAGCGGTAGGTGCCCCGAGGCGACGGCCGGCTGAGCCACGACCTTGACCCCCAACGACCTGGCCCCCAAGACGCCTGTGGTGTCTTCGGCGTCTGGGCGCCTGGCGAAGAGGTCGCGAACCTGACCTACTTCGGCCTCTACGCCCTGCAGCACCGCGGCCAGGAGGCGGCGGGCATCGCGGTGAGCGATGGCTCGGGCGTGGTGGTCTACAAGGACCTCGGCCTGGTGGCCCAGGTCTTCGACGAGCCCACCCTGGCGAGCCTGCGCGGCCACCTGGCCATCGGGCACGCCCGTTACTCCACGACCGGCGCGTCCAACTGGGAGAACGCCCAGCCGACGATCCGGTCCACCACCTCCGGCACGACCATCGCGTTGGCCCACAACGGCAACCTGGTCAACACCGCCGAGCTGGAGAAGGAGGTCGCCGAGCGCGGCCTCGTCGCGGACGGTTCGACGAACGACACCTCACTGGTGACGATGCTGCTCGCCGGCCGACCGGATCTGTCGGTCGAGGCGGCCGCACTGGAGGTGCTGCCGCAACTGCGCGGCGCGTTCAGTTTCGTTTTCATGGACGAGTCGACCCTCTACGCGGCCCGCGATCCGCACGGCGTCCGCCCGCTGGTGCTCGGCCGCCTGGAGCGCGGGTGGGTGGTGGCCAGCGAGACGGCCGCACTGGACATCGTCGGCGCGAGCGTGGTCCGTGAGGTCGAGCCGGGCGAGCTGATCGCGATCGACGAGAACGGGCTGCGCTCGACCCGGTTCGCCGCGCCCGAGCCGAAGGGCTGCCTCTTCGAGTACGTCTACATCGCCCGCCCGGACGCCACGATCGCCGGGCGCAACGTCCACGCGGCGCGCGTGCAGATCGGTCGGCAGTTGGCCAAGGAACACCCGGTCGAGGCCGACCTGGTGATCCCGGTGCCGGAGTCCGGCACCCCGGCCGCGATCGGCTACGCGGAGGCGTCCGGCATCACCTACGGTGCCGGCCTCATGAAGAACCCGTACGTGGGTCGCACGTTCATCCAGCCGTCGCAGACCCTGCGTCAGCTCGGCATCCGCCTCAAGCTCAACCCGCTGCGGGAGAACGTCCGGGGCAAGCGGTTGGTGGTCGTGGACGACTCGATCGTCCGGGGCAACACCCAGCGCGCCATCGTCCGGATGCTGCGTGAGGCGGGGGCGCTTGAGGTGCACGTCCGGATCTCCTCCCCGCCCGTGAGTTGGCCGTGTTTCTACGGCATCGACTTCGCCACCCGGGCGGAGCTGCTGGCCAACGGGTTGGACAACGACGGCATCCGGCGCTCCATCGGCGCCGACACGCTGGGTTACGTTTCCCTTCCTGGCCTGATCGCCGCAACCGAGCAGCCGAAGACCCGGCTGTGTCGGGCATGTTTCGATGGGGAGTACCCGATCGAGTTGCCGGCCGGCAACCTGATCGGCAAGCACGTGCTCGAAGGGGTGGGTCGACGGGTCGCGAACTCGACGCCGGAAGCCCCGCACACAAACGGCACGTCCGTCGCCACTCCGGGTGGCGTTACCGCAAACCGCCCGTAGCACCAACCGGCGCGGCCCGGCCACCGTCGGCGCGGCACCGAGAACCAAAGGGGAGAACCGTGACGCACGTGTCCGAGCGCAACGGCGCAGGAAGCAGCCCGACCGGCGCCGGCGGCGACCGACAGCCCTGGACTGCCGGCACCAGCCGGCAGGCCCGCAAGCGTTCGGTTTCGTACGCCGACGCCGGAGTCTCCATCGACGCGGGCGACCGCGCGGTGGAGCTGCTCAAGTCGAAGGTGCGTCAGACCCGTCGCCCTGAGGTGATGGGTGACCTCGGTGGGTTCGCCGGCCTGTTCCGCCTGGACACGAAGAAGTACAAGAGCCCGATCCTGGCGTCCTCCACCGACGGGGTGGGCACCAAGCTGGTGATCGCTCAGCAGATGGACATTCACGACACGGTCGGCATCGACCTGGTCGCCATGGTCGTGGACGACCTGGTGGCCTGCGGTGCCGAGCCGCTCTTCCTGCTCGACTACATCGCCACCGGCGAGGTCGTGCCGGACAAGGTCGCCGAGATCGGCGCGGGCATCGCCGACGGCTGCCGCTACGCCGGCTGCGCGCTGCTGGGCGGGGAGACCGCCGAGCACCCCGGCGTCCTACGCCCCGACGAGTACGACATCTCCGCGACCGGCGTCGGCGTGGTCGAGGAAGCCGACATCCTCAGCCCGGAGCGGGTCGAGGTGGGCGACGTGGTGATCGCCATGCGCTCGTCCGGCCTGCACTCCAACGGCTACTCGCTGGTCCGGCACGTGCTGCTCGGCGCCGCCCGGATGCGACTGGACATCGTGATCGACGACTTCGGCCGGCAGCGGACCCTGGGCGAAGAGCTGCTCACGCCGACCAAGATCTACGCCAAGGACTGCCTCAAGCTGATCGCCGAGGCGGAGGTGCGGGCGCTGTCCCACATCACCGGCGGTGGCATCCCCGGCAACCTGGTCCGGGTGCTGCCGGAGCACGTCGACGCCGTGGTCAACCGGTCCACCTGGAAGCCGCAGCCGATCTTCGACCTGATCCAGTCGAAGGGTCGCATCGACGACCAGGACATGGAGTCGACCTTCAACATGGGCGTCGGCATGTTCGCGATCGTCTCGGCCGAGGACGCTGACCGCGCGCTGGCCACCCTGACCGGCCGTGGAGTCGAGGCGTGGCAGGCCGGCGAGATCATCGAGGGCACCGGCAACGTGCAGATGGTCGGTCAGCACACCCGCGGTTGATCACGCGCTGGTGATCGTACGGGCACCTGATCAGGGCTTCACCCGAGTGGCCAATGCCGCCTAGCCTGAAGGGCTCAGGCTAGGCGGAGGAGGGCGATGGCTGCTCGGGGACAGACGTTCAGCGGGATGCGCGGTCTGGCGGCCGTCCCGTCGTACGTCGTCATGCAGCCGACCACCCTCTGCAACCTCGACTGCACATACTGCTACCTGCCGTTTCGGGCCACCGACCAGCGGATGCCGGTGGCGGTGGCCGCGGCGGTCGCGGCGGCGGTCAACCCCTGGGCGGCCGCAGGCCGGTTCTCGGTCGTCTGGCACGGCGGGGAGCCGCTGGCGGCCGGCCGGGAGCACCTGGCCGACCTGATGGCCCCGTTCGGGCCCGAGGTCGAGCATCACGTGCAGACGAACGCCACCCTGATCGACGACGACTGGTGTGACTTCTTCACCCGGCACGAGATGCGGGTGAGCGTGAGCGTCGACGGGCCCCGGGCGCGCAACGGTGACCGGGTCAACCGGGGCGGCCAGCCGGCGTACGACCGGATCCTGCGGGGTGTCGCCTCGTTGCGTCGGCACGGCCTGCCGTTCTCCGCGCTGGCCGTGGTGTCCCGGCCGGAGCCGGGGCTCGCCACCGAGCTGTACGACTACTTCCTCGACCTGGGGTGCGACGTGTTGGGCGTCAACATCGAGGAGACCGAGGGGGTCAACACCCGCGACAACAGCCACGACCCGGCGGCGGTGACCGGCTTCTGGGCCGAGTTGGTCGCGGCCTGGCGTCGGGAGCCCCGGATCCACCTGCGCGAGATCGAGTGGTCGCTGCGCTACGCCGCGGCCGTGCTCGACGACTCGGCGGACGGGGTGCTGCCCCGCCAACTCGACCCCATCCCGACGATCGGCCACGACGGCTCGGTGATCGTGCTGTCCCCGGAGCTGGCCGGCTTCAGCGACCCTCGGTACGGCGACTTCAGCAGCGGCAACGTGCTGCGGGCCCCGCTGGCGGAGATTCTCGCCGGCGCGGCGGCGACGCCGTGGGTCGGGGAGTTTCTGGCCGGGGTGGAGGCGTGTCGGGTCTCCTGCCCGTACTTCGGCTTCTGCGGTGGCGGCCATGCCGCCAACCGTTACTTCGAGCTGGGGCGTTTTGACGGTACCGAGACCGAGCACTGCCGCAACAGCAAGATCCGCCTATTGGAGGGAGTGTTGGAGCATGCCCGAGACCACAGGTCACCGGCGCCCTGAGCGCGAAGCGGACGACGGCGTCACCGAACGGGTGCGGGAGGCGGGTCCCGCGCTCGTCGCGCTGCTGCAGGAGGCCGAAGACGCGCGGAGGTTGCGCTCCGAGGTTTCGGGAAGCGACGGCGCCAGCGCGGTCTGCGCCTGGAACCATTTCGAGAACATCCCGACGTTCTACAACTGGAACAATCGCCCACGCTGAGTCGAGCCACGACCGGGGGCCTGTCGAGCGACCGGATTGACTCCGGTCGGGGTCAGGCCCCTGATCGTCGGCTACTACACCTGCACGGAACGTGCGTGAGCACGCGGACTTACCGCGTGCTCAGTTGCGTCGAGAGGTCAGCGGGTCGGACGGACCCAGGGATCCGGGTCGTCCTCCGCGTGATCCTCATCATCGTCGTCGACGGACTCTTTCGAGTCGTCGTCGAAGTGGTGCTCAGACTTACCAGCACCCGCCAGTTCGCGCTGCAAGGCGGTGAGGTCGGTGTTCGGGGAGTGGTACTTCAACTCCCGCGCCACCTTCGTCTGCTTGGCCTTAGCACGGCCGCGCCCCATGGCTCGACCCCCTCGCACAGAATGCGGGGCAGCCCGAAGGCGGGCCCCGATGACGTCAGGCATCTCTCGTGGCTCTTACGGTACATGGGGATGCCATCGTTCGGCACCTCGGGTTACCGTCAGCCGGCTCTGCGCGTCGCGTCGATCCGGCCGTCACCCAGTGTACCGGGTAAGGAGCGGAACGGTTAGCACCCGTGACACCGGACAAACCGCATCAAAGTTGACCCGACTTCAGCTTACCCAGCCGAGCCGGCCACGGAGGCCCGGAGGCGGATCCCGTCGACCCGCCTCCGGGAACGCTCAGCGCAGGTGGATCCAGCGCAGCCGGCCGATGTCGGCCATCCGTCGCTCCGCCAGCCGGTCGGCGGCCACCGCCGGCGGCACGCCCTCGGCGTCAGCCAGGCGCAGGATCTCGCGCGTGGTGTCGTAGATCCGGGTCGCCCGCAGCTTCGCCCGGTCGAAGTTGAAGCCCTCGATCTCGTCGGCCACCTGGATGACGCCGCCCGCGTTGACGACGTAGTCGGGCGTGTAGAGGATGCACCGGTCGGCGAGCAGCTTCTCGATGCCCGGGTGGGCGAGCTGGTTGTTCGCCGCGCCGGCCACCACCTTGGCGCGCAGCGCCGGCACGGTCTCGTCGTTCAGGGCGCCACCCAGCGCGCAGGGGGCGTACACGTCGATGTCCGCGGCGGCCAGCGCGCTGACGTCGTCCAGGAGGGTGACCTGCGGGTGGTTGGTGCGCACCCACGCCAGCGCCTTCGGGTTGACGTCGGTGGCGACCACCTCGGCGCCGTCGTCGAGCAGGTGCCCGGTGAGGTACTTGCCGACCTTGCCCAGCCCGGCCACCCCGACCCGTCGGCCCCGCAGGCTCGGCGTGCCCCAGACGTGCTCGGCGGCCGCCCGCATGCCCTGGAAGACGCCCCAGGCGGTGAGGATCGACGAGTCGCCGGCTCCGCCGTGCTCCACGCTGCGCCCGGTCACGTAGCGGGTCTCCCGGGCCACGACGTCCATGTCCGCCACGTACGTGCCCACGTCGCAGGCGGTGTAGTAGCGGCCGCCGAGCGACTCCACGAAGCGACCGTACGCGCGCAGCAGCGCCTCGCTCTTGATCTGCTCCGGGTCACCCCAGATGACGGCCTTGCCACCGCCCAGGTCCAGCCCGGCGAGCGCGTTCTTGTACGCCATCCCGCGCGACAGGTCGAGCACGTCGGCGAGGGCGTCCTCCTCGCTGTCGTACGGGTAGAAGCGGGTGCCGCCGAGCGCCGGCCCCAGCGCGGTGGAGTAGATCCCGATGATCGCCTTCAGGCCGCTCTGCTTGTCCTGGCAGAACACGACCTGTTCGTGACCTGTCGATATCGGGTCGTCGGTGCTCGCGAATACACCCATTGTTGGCTCCTGGAGTGGTGTGCGCCCTTGTGGGACGCGGACCTGCTGGACGCCGGCGGGATGCTGCCGGTGTGATCGAGCCTAGTATCGGCCGCCGTACGAGTGCTCGACGCGCCGCCGCCGTCCCACGTTGCGGCGCGCGTGGTCCGGCCGCTGACCGCGTACGGGTGCGGTTCGTGGGAGGATCGCGCCGTGCCGTCGCTCTTCGCTTCTTACCTGCGCGTGTACGAACCGTTGACCGCCTTCGACCGAGACCGGCAGAGCTACTGGCGCCGTTATGTCTCGGAGGGGCGGGCGGTGGCCCCGGTCGAGGGTCCCGGCCGGCAGCGGACGGCGGTGATCGAGGCGCTGGGTGCCGGCTGGACCCGGCTGCCGGACCTGCCGGAGGAGGCGTACGTCCTGGAGACGGACGACAGCCTGCTGGTCTGCCCGTGGAACCTGCGGATCCGGGTCGCTGAGGCGGCGCTCAGCGCCCGAGACGGGGTGCCCTCGGTGCTGGCCGACGCCTTCGTGCCGCCGGTGCTCGCCGGGCAGGCGAGGGCGGTGATCGACGACTGGCGCAGCGGGGCCCGGGTGTTGGAGCACGGGGTGCCCCGGGTGCACGAGCAGATCGCCACGTGGGGCGTGCCACTGCGCTGGTTCGTGCTCTTCGAGCCGGCCGAGCGGGACCTGGTGACCCAGCCGGGCCGGCGGTGGTTGCGCTACCGCACGGAGATCTCCAAGGCCCGCCGGCGGTCGTCCCGGGCGCTGTCCGTGCTGCGCAAGTCGGTGGGCGAGGCGCCGATCACCGAGGCGGTGGAGGAGGCGGCTCGCTGGCTGGAGGAGTTCCATCCTCGGTCGGTTGTCGAACTGGACTACGGCGGCCTTGTCGACCTGCTCTCCGACGAGACTCTCGCGGCGGACGACTCGCCCGAGCTGGTCGCCGCCGGCCTGGCGGGGCTCTCGCGGGGTGAGGCCGAGGAGGCGTCCGCCGCGTACGACACGTTGGTGGCCCGGTGGCGCGCGGTGCAGCTGCTGGAGCGGTGCAACTAGGACAAATGGTCGTAGGAGCGCTCCCAAGGTGAGGTGTGCTCGTAGTTGACGCATCACGAACCGTGATCATGAGTCCGAATAAGGTAGATTCTGCCGTGTAAAAGTCGTAAAAATCGGGCATGGTTCATCCGTCCGTCTAGGGACCTTCATCCGTTCGGCCCATGTCGGACATCGGGGACTAGCCGGACCATGGGAGACGCGTCGGCCGGCGGGACCCCGGCCGATGTCTATACATGTGGAGGAGTGACCGATGGCATCGCGAACGCACGAACCAGAGCCGCTACTCACGCCGGCCGAGGTGGCGTCGATGTTCCGTGTCGACCCGAAGACGGTGACCCGGTGGGCCAAGGCGGGCAAGCTCAGCGCCATCCGCACCCTGGGTGGTCACCGTCGATACCGCGAGTCGGAGGTCAGGGCGCTGTTGCAGGGTCAGATCCCGCAGCAGCGGCAGGGCGACTGAGCGGCATAAGTTTTTCCGGTCAGGGGCGGTGGATCTCGATCCGCCGCCCCTTTCCATGACCGGGGGCGAGGTCCGACCGACCTCAGCGCCGGCCCTCGGCCAGCGTCAGCGCCGGCTCTCGACCGGCGTCACCCGGATGCCGACAGTGCCGCCCTCGCCGCGGCGCAGCCGGCTGCCGAGCAGGCTCAACCGGCCGATCACCCGGTATTTGTGCTTGAGCAGGTCGCGAATGCGACCGGTGTCTCCGCTGCCGCAGATCGTCGCGTGCGCCGGCACCTCCGCGCCATGCGGCCGGCCCCGCACGTCGCACGGCGCCAGGGTCACCTCGCCGTTGTTGCGGATCCGTTTGACCTTGCCCGAGTCGGCTCGGGTCCAGACCGCCAACGCCTCACCGTCACGGACCGCCCAGACCGGGGTCGGCACCGCTCGACCGTCCTTGCGGAAGGTCGTGAGCAGCAGATACTTCTCGGCGGACAGCCGGTCCAACACGGTCACGCCCGCCAGGATACGACCGCTGCGGGCCACCCAGTGGCCGGATAGCGTGAACGTCGTGACGGGTGAGCCTCAAATCGGTGACGTGATCGGCGAACTGCTGCGGGACACGCTTGCCGTGGCCACCGGGGTGGGCCCTCGACCGCTCGTCGGCGGCCGACTACCCCGGCCGGTCATCGAGATCATCGAGCGGGACGACGGTCTGATCAATGGCGCTCCGGCCGCGCACTACCTGGACGGGCCGCAGGAGTGGCAGCCGTACGACCACCGGGCCGTGGACCGGGCGCGCGGCGAGACACTGGACATCGGCACCGGCGCCGGCCGGATCGCGCTGCTGTTGCAGGAGCGCGGCGTACCGGTCACCGGGCTGGACACCTCCGCGGGCGCGCTCGCGGTCAGCCGGCGTCGTGGCGTCCGGCGGCTGGTGCACGGCACCGTCGACACCCACGTCGCCGACGGTCGGCGGTACGACACGTTTCTGCTGCTCGGCAACAACCTCGGGCTGTTCGAGGGCCCGCAACGTGCCCCCGGGTTCCTGGCCGCGCTCGCCGCGCTGGCCCGACCGGGAGCGCAGATCATCGCGCACGGCACCGACCCGTACGGCACCCGCGACCCGCTGCACACCAGCTACCACGAGCGCAACCGCCGTCGGGGCCGGCTCGGGGGTCAGCTCCGGCTCCGGCTGCGCTACCGCGAGCTGAGCACCGAATGGTTCGACTACCTGGTGTGCTCGGCCGACGAGTTCGCCGCGCTCGTGCACGGCACCGGCTGGCAGCTCACCGATGTGGACGACCGGGACGCCCCCTACTACCTGGCCACCCTGCGCCTCGCCGAGTGAGCGACGACCCCTGCGCCAGCGAGCGCAGGGGTCGTCGTACCGCTCAGACCTGGACGGTCGGGGGGAGCTGCTCGGGCGGGAGACCGCCGTCGCCGTCGACCACCTCGTCCGGCTGGCCGTCCTCGTCGATGTCGACCATGGTGATGTCCACCTTGCCGTCACCGTCGGTGTCGAACTGGAACAGGTCGGCCTTGCCGTCGCCGTCGGTGTCCACCACCCACACATCGGTCTTGCCGTCGTTGTTGGTGTCCGCGCGCAGCAGCTCGACCCGCTCGTCGCCCCGGGTCTCCACGATCGCGGAGTCGGTGACGCTCTCCGGTGCCTGGCTCATGTCGACTGGTCCTTCCCTCGATTGTCGGGCCGTCATTACCCGATCCCGCGCTCCCCCAAGCATGGGCCGGATCTTCCGGCTGTCTAGGGTCGCAGCATGAGGGAGCGGAGCGGGCGAAACAGCCGACTCGGTGTGGCGGGGACCCCGCGCGCCGGCCGGCGGGACAGGGAGGCGTGATGAGCGAACGTTTCGTGGTCGTCGGCGCCGGCACTATGGGGCTCGGCATCGCGTACGTGGCGGCCGGGGCCGGGCACACGGTCGAACTCGTCGAGGTGGACCCGGAGCGGGGCAGGGCCGCGCTGAACCGGCTCGCCGAGCTGTGGGAACGGGCCGTGCAACGCGGGAAGCTCAGCGCCGACGAGGCCGCCGCGCACCGGCAGCGGGTCACGTTGCGCCCGACGCTCGCCGAGGTCGCCCCGGCCCCCGAGGTGATCGTGGAGGCGGTGCCGGAGCGGCTCGACCTGAAGCGGGCGGTGCTGCGCGACGCCGCGGCGCTGCGCCCGGCGCTGCTGGCCAGCAACACCTCGAGCATCGCCATCGGCGAGCTGGCGGCCGGGCTGGACGCGCCCGAGCGTTTCCTCGGCCTGCACTTCTTCAACCCGGTCTGGGCGATGGCCCTCCTGGAGGTCGTGGTCGGCCCGGCCACCGCCGAGGAGACCACCACCGCGGCCGTCGCGCTCGCCGGCCGGCTGGGCAAGGACCCCGTCGTCGTACGCGACCTGCCCGGCTTCGCCACCTCCCGACTCGGGGTCACCCTCGGGCTGGAGGCGATCCGGATGGTCGCCGACGGGGTGGCCAGCCCCGCCGACATCGACAAGGCGATGGTGCTCGGCTACCGGCACCCGATCGGCCCGCTGGAACTCACCGACCTGGTCGGCCTCGACGTGCGGCTGGACATCGCCCGTACCCTCCAGGCCGCCTACGGGGACCGCTTCGCGCCGCCGCCGCTGCTCGTGCGGATGGTGGACGAGGGGCGGCTGGGCAAGAAGTCGGGGCACGGCTTCTACGTGTGGAACGACGGGGTCAAGCAGTGAGCGCGAGCAGTGAGCTCGCGAGCCCCGCAGTCGCGAACGGAAGGCGGGCGCAGTGAGCGGGCTGCGGATCGAGGAGCGGCCGGACCGGCTGGTGGTGACCCTGGACCGGCCGGAGAAGCGCAACGCCATCGACGCCGACCTGATCGCCGAGCTGCACCAGGTCTGCGCCGAGTTGGAGGCGCACCCCCGGCTGCTGCTGCTCACCGGTGGCACGGCCGGCATCTTCGCCGGTGGCGCCGACATCGCCCAGCTTCGGGAGCGGGGCCGCACGGACGCCCTGGCCGCGATCAATTCCGCCGCCTTCGCGCGGATCCGGGCGTTGCCGATGCCCACGGTGGCCGCCGTCGACGGCCCGGCGCTGGGCGGTGGCGCGGAACTGGCGTACTCCTGTGATCTGCGGGTGTGCACGGCGCGGGCGGTCTTCGGTCAGCCGGAGGTGCGGTTGGGGATCCTGGCCGGCGCGGGCGCGACGCACCGGCTGCCCGCGTTGATCGGTGAGGGCCGGGCCAAGGAACTGCTCTTCACCGGCCGCCGCGTGGACGCCGCAGAGGCGCTGCGCATCGGTCTGGTGAACCGGGTGGTGGACGAGCCCGACGAGCTGCTCACGGTGGCGCACGCGGTGCTCGACGAGATCGCCCTGGGTTCCCCGCTGGCGCTGCGGCTGACCAAGCTGGCAGTGGACGCGCCGGCCGCCGCGCACCCACATCTCGACCTGGTCAGCCAGGCGGTGCTCTTCGAGGACGAGGAGAAGCACCGGCGGATGACCGAGTTCCTGGAGCGCCGCCGGCCGCGCTGACTCCCGGAAACGAAACGGCCGCACCGACGCT
Source organism: Micromonospora sp. DT231 (assembly GCF_049847025.1). Taxonomy (NCBI): domain Bacteria; kingdom Bacillati; phylum Actinomycetota; class Actinomycetes; order Micromonosporales; family Micromonosporaceae; genus Micromonospora; species Micromonospora sp. DT231. The sequence continues at coordinate 431,121 of NZ_JBNCNO010000002.1, forward strand.
CGCGCCGGTGCGGCCGTTTCTCGCCTGTGGTGTTACTGCCGGATCTGCACCCCGCTGTCGGCCAGCGAACGGATCACCGAGGCCGACTCGACGAAGCCGATGATCAGTACGGCGTCCGCGCCGAAGTCCTTGATCTCCTTGGCGCCAGCGGTGAAGTCCACCGGGGGAGCCTTGGCGTCGGCGGGCGGCTCGTAGTTGAGCAGCTTGAGGCGGTCGCTCGTGATGCCGGCCTTCTCCAACTCGTCACGGACGGTGCCCTGCAGGCCCTCACCGTAGGAGTCCTTGCGGGCGACGATGACGATCTTCTGCGATCCGTCGCGGAGGATGACATCGGCAAGCGCCCGGCCCTGGAGGCTGTCCGGCGGCGCGGTGCGGAAGTAGAGGCCCCCGTCGTCCACGTCGGTCAGGCTGCTGTCGGTGTTGGACGGGGAGAAGAGGATCTTCCCGGCCTGCACCACGTCCGGCAGCACCGCCCGGGAGATGCCCGAACCGCCCGCGCCGATGATCACGCTGACGCCCCCGGCCACGTGCCTGGCCACCGTCGCCTTGGCCACCGCCGGGTTGGTGCCGTCGTCGCCCTCCACCCACGTCACCGGCTTGCCCAGCGCGCCACCGGCGGCGTTGATCTCCCGGATCGCCAGCGCGGCGCCGGCCGCCATCGGCGGGTAGGCGATCGACAGGTCACCGGTCTTCGGCAACAGGCCGCCCAGGATCAGCGGCGGCTGGTCCGGGTCCACGGTCGGCCGCTGCTTCTTCGGCTTCGGCGGCGTCTTGGTGCTCGCCGCCGACTCGATGCCCGCGCCGACGAACTCGGTCTTGCCGTCGTTGATCTGCTGCCCGTCGAAGGTCAGCGTGGCGTAACTCGCGGTGGCCGGCTCGCCCTTGTCGGTGAAGCCCGCTCGGGTCAGCGAGACGCCGCGGTACTCGACGTCCTGCCCGTTGCGGGCCAGCGCCAGGCAACTGGCCGGGTCCTCGCAGCGCTGACCGTCGTTGGTCACGGCGACGATCTGCTTCGCGATCGCCGCCGGGTCGGTGCTGCCGGCCAGTTGGGCGGCGAGCACGGCGACAACCACCGCGTCGTACGTCTCGGCGGAGTACACGTAGTCCGTCAGCGCCGGATTGACGGCCTTCAGTCGGCTCTTGAAATCGTCGGGCAGCGGTACGAGTGGCGTGGTGCCCTTCATCCCGTCGACGAGACTTGCGCGATCCTTCAACTCCGCGGGGTAGGAGTTGAGCATGTTGCCGTCCGTGCCATAGAGGCGCACCTGTTGGGCGCTTGACTCCTTGGCCTTGTCATCCCCGCAAGCGCTTGTGGCGAGCAGGATCGTCGCGCAGGCAGCCAGTGAGGCTACCCGCGAGCGGCGTGATACGAACATGGTCGTCCTTCCTCCGGCGAAGGTCCGCTGCGCACATTAGCGTGCCGAGGCCATCGGCGGGACCGTGGAGGTGGCGTAAAGCGCAGGTAGCTCGCATTGAACACGGACAGTGACGAGCGCCGGGGTCGCTTGACCGCCCGTCCTACTGTGCGCTGCGTGACGGACCTACCACAGCAGACGTTCGACGACGCGACCGCCGTGCTCCGCTCGGCGCTGACCGGAGATGGGGACGCGGTGGTGGGAGCATTCGACGCGGTCGTCGACCGAGCTGGCCTCAGCGGCGCGTACGGGGTGGCCTGGTGCCTGGCCGCGACGATGGTCGGCGACGCGCCAGCCGCCAGCGGGGCGGCGCTCGACTTCCCGGGCATCGATCAGGCCGACTACGACACCCGCTGGGTGGCCCGCTTCGTCAGCGCGTACGCCAATCGGGACGAACCGACCGGAGAGGCGCTGTTCGGCGCAGCGGCGGCCGACGGGCTGCTCCCGGACTGCCTGCTCACCCTCGCCGGCTCGACGATCGCCACCCTGCGCAGCCGCGCCGAGTGACACCCGTCGGGTCGCGACGTCCGGCGGGACGGACGCCGCGCCCGCGCGGCGTGACTCAGAACGCGTGGTACGCGATCAGCGGCTCGTACTCGTACCGCAGGTTCTCGAAGCGGACCTGGAAGTTCACGCCGTCCCGGACGTTCGTCGCCACCGTGGTCCAGCCCGAGTTGGGTGGGAGGTTGACTGTCCGTACAGGACCGATCATTGATCGTGACGATGATGGTGATTGATCGATCGCGGCGCGGCCCCGGTGGTGTCCGACCCGTGTGATAGCTCTGTAGTCATGTCCGAGGCCATGCTGAGCAAGGTGCGTAAGCTGCTCGCCCAGGCCGAGGACCCGGCCTGCACGCCCGCCGAGGCGGAGGCGTTCACCGCCAAGGCGACCGAGTTGATCGCCCGCTACGGCGTGGACCGGGCGCTGCTCGCCGCCCGTGATCCGACCACCGACCCGGTCGGCGATCGGGTCCTGGACGTCGTCGCCCCGTACGCCCGCGACAAGGTCGGCCTGCTCGCCGCGGTCGCCGAACCACTGCGCTGCCGCTGCGTCCGCCGCCGGCAGGACAACGGCTTCGCGCTGCACCTGTTCGGCTTCGCCAGCGATCTGGAACGGGTGGACCTGCTCTTCACCTCACTGCTCGTGCAGGCGGCGCACGGCCTGGCCGCAACCGCGGTACCGGCCGACGACCATCCCGCCGCCTTCCGCCGGTCGTGGCTGGCCGGTTTCGCGGAGGTGATCGGGGGCCGGCTCTGGGCGGCGGAGACGGCGGCGGCCAGCGAGTCGGGGGCCCCGTCGGTGGCGCTGGTGCTTGCCGACCGGTCCGACCGGGTGCAGCGGCGGCTCGCCGAGCAGTACCCACGGCTGCGCACCGCACCGCCACGCAGGTTGGGCGGCACCGGCTTCGGGTCGGGTGCGGAGGCCGGCCGCCACGCGGACCTGGGTGGTCGGGACCTCGGCGGCACCACCAGACCGGCACGGCAACTCGGCCACTGACGTCCGCGTGACCCTCAGGGCCGGTGCCCAGGCCGCTGCTGACCGCCGGTGGCTCGGTGGTCGGGGGCTCGGGCTCTGACGACCCTTGGGGCGACGGTCAGGCGGGGGTGGTGGGCTGGTGGCGTGACACCGTCGCGACGTAGCGGGTGAGCAACTCGTGCCAGCCGGCGGTGAGGGCCTCGCGATATCCCTCGGCTGCCTCGCCGTGCCTGTCGAAGTGTCGATGCTCCAGCTCGACCCGGGTGCGCTCCGGCCCCTCGGCCTGGAACAGCACCTCGACCTCGCTCGCGCGCGCCGGATCCGGCACCGGCGCCCGGTCGGGGCCGATCTGCCAGACGAAGACCAACCGGCGCGGCGGGTCCCAGGTGAGCACCCGACCCCAGTCGGCGCGGAAGCCGTACGGGCCGATCTCGTAGAGCATCCCGCCGGCCCGCGACTCCATGCCCAACTCGGCGAGGGCATCCGGGCCGGACCAGGTGTATTCGGTGACCCACCAGTCGGTCAGCTCGTCGGTGAAGACCGCGAACGCGCGCTCGGCGGAGACCGGGACGTGGAGGCTGCACCGTAAGGAGAACCGGTCGACGTCCTGCCGGATGTCGGCCGGATCAGTCTCTTCCTGTCCCATAGGACCGGACCATACCGTCTGATGCCCGCGTGTGCAGCTTCGTGCCCTGCCTGCTTTCCGGACAGGCCGTTGTCGATCCGCCACGGACGGGATGCCCGGCCGGAAAGCGGGTAACCGCGCCGAACGGCACGGACGACCGGGCCGGTGTGCAGGCGGGCGGGAGAGCATGAGCGAGAGCGCGCAGCAGCGGGAGCCGGGCCGGGTGGACCCGGACGTCCTGCTCGACATTCCGAAGGTCTCCGTCGACTCGATCCGGCTGGCGGTCGACGGCCTGGACGCCGACCTGTCGCTGCGGGCCCGGGTGGCCAACCTGATCCAGGTAGACGCCGGCGTACGGGTGCACCTGAGCGGTGGCGAGCTGGACATCAACGGGGTGCACGCCGAGGCGCAGTTACGCGTGCGGTTGGAGCAGTTGACAAGGATCCTCGGGCGAGCGCTCGACACCCTCGACCACAACCCCCAGATCATCGAGGCGCTCGCGCGGACGGCTGTCACCACCCTCGACGACGTGAACCGCGGCGCGGAGCAGTCGGCCCAGGGGGCCGGGGCGGTCGAGGCGTCGGCGCGCCGCTCCGGCGGCGGACCCGGCGGGTCGGACCAGCAGGTGGGCTCCACCGGCACCGTCGTCGGCCCGGTCCGAGCGGAAGCCGATCGGTCGGGTGGCGATCGGTTGGGTGGCGATCGGTCCGGCGGCGATCGGTTGGGTGGCGATCGGTCGGGTGGCGACCAAGGGGGTGCCGATCGACCGGGGATGGGTCGGCCAGGAGCGGGTCGGCCGGGTATTGGTCGGCCGGGAGCGGGTCGGCCGGGTTCGGGGCCACCTGCGGGAGGCCCTGAGCCGCACGCTGGTGGCCCGGGACCCAGCGCCGGGGGACCCGGGTTCCGAGCCGGTGGCAGTGGGCCAGGCGACCAGCCACGACGGGAGTCCGACGGTACGCAGGGCCACCACCCGACAGGCCGGCGACACGGGGAGCGGCACCACCCGGATGGGCAGCGACTCGCAGGCCCGGGCGATGGGCAGCGACCGTCGGGGTCGGGTCGGGGCGCCGAGGGCCGGGCGGAGTCGTCGTCGGGGTCGGGTCGGGGCGCCGAGGGCCCGGCGCGGTCGTCGACCGGGCCAGCCCGCAACCGACCCGGTCAGCCGTCCGCCACCGGGCCGAGCCCGTCCGGTGCTGGTGACGGCGGTAGTGGCCCCCTGGGTGGGGCGCAGGCCGCGGCGCAGAGCGCGGCTCAGCTCGCCGAGCAGGCGGGGGAGACGCTGCGACAGGCCGGGCGCAGCGTGTGGGAGGCGATCCAGAGCGGCATGGCCCAGCATCGCCAGCAGGGACGCGACGACTGAACGGCCGGGCATCCGGACCCGACATCAACTCGTGATCGACTCGGGTTTGGCAATCTCGTGGCATCCCGCGCACTCGGAGACCGCGATATCCGGGAAGTCGAGTGGATCACATTTCGGCGGGCCGGCGAGAAAGGCGCCAGAACAGCAAGATCCCCACCTGCGTTTCCGCTGGTGGGGACCTCTGTAGCCCGGCGAAAGGCTATGTGGCCAGGGGCGGGGTCGAACCGCCGACCTTCCGATTTTCAGTCGGACGCTCGTACCAACTGAGCTACCTGGCCGTGTCGCTCGGCCCATGTTACCCAACAACCGGACGAACCGGCGGCAGGGAGACATGCTCCGATACGCAGAACGCCGCGCGAGGCGCGGCGTCTAGCGCTGCGGTCCTGACGGGACTTGAACCCGCGACCTCCGCCTTGACAGGGCGGCGAGCACTCCAACTGCTCCACAGGACCTAGCTTGTGTTGCTCCGGCTTGCGCCGGTCGTGCCCCCAACGGGATTCGAACCCGTGCTACCGCCTTGAAAGGGCGGCGTCCTGGGCCGCTAGACGATGAGGGCGGCCCCGCCATCATTGCACATTTGCAACTTCAAGCGGACTTGCTCCCATCCGGCCCCGCCGGAGGCTTGGAAAGCATACGTGATGCCTGGTCGGTCAACAAAATCGGTATCGGCAGGGGCTTGGATCGGGTCATAACCGCAGGTCAACGATGGTCTAGTGGAGCTGGGCGACGCCGAAGCGCTGCTTCAGGTCCGCGATCAGACCGGGGCAGGCGGCGAGCGTCGCAGCCCGGTCGCCGCCCCCGTCGTGCAGCAGCACGATGGCTCCGGGGCGCGCCGCGGCGTGGACCCGCTTGCCGATCGTGGCCGCGCTCGGCTTGTCCCAGTCCTGTGGGTCGACCGACCAGTGCAGGGGGCGCATGCCGAGATCCTTCGCCACCCCGAGCACCTCCGACGTCCACCGGCCGCCCGGCTGCCGGTAGAAGGACACCTTCGCCCCGGGTGCCGCCGCCTGGATGGCCCTGTTGGTGCGGTCCAGGTCGGCCCTGATCTCGGCGACCGGTCGCCGTGCCAGGTCGAGGTCGTGCCGCCAACTGTGATTGCAGAGCTGGTGTCCCTCGCGGACGATCCGGCGGACCAGCTCCGGGTGACGCTGCACCTCGCGACCGACGACGCAGAAGGTGGCCGTCACCTTTGAGGCCCGCAGTTGGTCGAGCACCTTTGGCGTCCAGGCCGGGTTCGGCCCGTCGTCGAAGGTCAGGACCACCGGGCGCGCGCCGGTGTTGCGCCGCAGGCCGGCGGGGAGCTTGGCCGGCAGCGGCCGCAGCGGAGCCTTGGGCGGCTTGGCGACGGTGGGGTGCGGCGACGGTTTGGGTGTGATCGATTCCACCGGCTGCGGTGAGCCGGCGGCTGCGATGGTGCGGTCCGGTTGGGCACAACCGGACAAGACCAGCGCCATGGCGAGAACGGACGCCAGAACGGCGCGGGCTTGCATCTGCTTGCTCCCGGAGGGGTCGGGGGTAGGCGGAAACCCCGACGGTAGTTCACGCCGTCTCTCGGGCGACAGTGCGGTCAGTCACGCCTCGACTGATCCAGCGAGTCACGGACCGCGACGGCGAGCGAGACGGCCTCGGCCAGGTCGATCGGCCGCACCACCCCGGCCGGCAGGGTGTCGGCGCGCCAACCGGGGCCGGCGGCGAGCACCAGCAACGGGCGGCGGGGTGCTGCCAGCAGCGCGCTGAGCTGACCCGGGTCGGCGGTGGCCCGGGTGTGCGACCAGAGCACCACGGCGGCCGGTCCGGTCCGGTTGACCGCCTCCAGGAGGGCGGCGACCGGCACCCGGGCGCCGAGCGTCCGGTAGCTGACCCCGGCCTCCGCGAGCGCGGCGGCCAACGCCTCCAGCGGCAGGGTGTGCTGCTCCTCGTCCGCGCAGGAGAGCAGGATGCGGGCCGGCCCGGTGGGAACCGTGGCCCGACTGGCCGCCGCGAGCGCCTCCGAGATGCAGCGGGACACCAGGTGTTCCACCTCGATGAGGCCCGCGGTGGCGGCGTGGCGTTCGCCGATGCCGGCGAGGACCGGGCGCAGCAGGCCCTCCCAGGTGGTGATGACCCCGCCAGCCGCCAGGGCGTGCGCGATGGTCTCGCTGATCGCCGCGGCGTCCAACCGCATGGCGGCGCGGGCCAACCCGCGGGCTGCCGGTCCGGCGCGGCCCACCGGGATGGAGCCGCCGCCGTCCCGGCCCGGTCGCTGGATCCGGGTGGGGGCGACGGTGTCGGTGGGCAGCGGATCCGGTGTCTGGCGGGCCCAGCGGGCCGCCTCGGCGGGGCTCACCCCCTCGGCGGTGAGCCGTCGCATGATCTCGAGGCGGGCCAGGTCGTTGGGTGTGTACCGGCGGTGGTGACCGGGGATGTGCTCGCTGGGCCCGAGCCCGTAGCGCTGATGCCAGGTGCGCAGGGTCGTCACCGCGACCCCCAGCCGGCGTGCGACCGCGCCCGCGCTCAGCGCCTCATCGACCACCCGACCGCTCCGCCGTGTCATCCGCCGACGATCCGGGCGGGGTCACGGCCGGACCGGGTACGCCCGACGCGGCGCCCGAGGGGTGCAGTAGCCGGTTCACCACCCCGCCCAGCCAGGGCGCGTACGACCGCGGGTCGAGGTCCAGCTCGGCTTCGAGCGCGGCGGGGTCGGCCCACCGCAACTCGGCGACCTCGTCCGGGTCCGGCAGCAGTGGGGCCGCCGGCAGGAAATCGCCCCGCAGCACGTGGTCGTACTCGAATTCGACCCGACCGGTGGCCGGATCCTCGGCGTAGTAGACGTAGACGCCGACCTCGGTCAACTCGACCGGGCCCGCGCCCAACTCCTCACGCAGCCGCCGGTTGGCCGCCTCGGCGAGCGACTCGCCCGGCCGGGGGTGGCCGCAGCAGGAGTTGGCCCAGCGCAGCGGGAACCGGGTCTTGACGGCGGCCCGGCGTTGGAGCAGCACCTGGCCGTCCGGGTCCACCAGCAGCACCGAGAAGGCCCGGTGCAGGTGCCCCGGGGGCTGGTGTGCGGCCGCGACGGTCAACTCGCCGTGGGCCTTGCCGGTCTCGTCGACCAGCTCGACCAGGTGCTCCTCGCGGCTTGTCATCGGCCTTCCCCAGTGATCCGGCCAGCGGCGAGCTTGCCGGAGATGAGCACCATCGGCACGCCCACCCCGGGCTGGGTGCCGGAGCCGACGAAGACCACGTTCGGCAGGTCGCGGTGCAGGTTCGACGGGCGGAACGGGCCGGTCTGGAAGAGGGTGTGCGCGGCGGCGAACGGGGTGCCGGCGGCCATCCCCTGCTCCTCCCACTCGGCGGGGGTGATCGCCCGCAGCACCTCGACCCCGGCGCCGAAACCGACGTAGCCGCGCTCCTCCAGGGTGCCGATCAGCTGGTCGCCGTAGCGCTGGGTCAGGTCGCCGCGCCAGTCGAACGGGGCCCGGTGCAGGTTGGGCACCGGGGCGAGCACGTAGTAGGTGTGGCGGTCCGGTGGGGCCACGGTGGGGTCGGTCCGACTCGGGTTGGTCACCAACAGCGACGGGTCGGTCATCAACTCGCCCCGCCGGATGACCTCATCGAAGGTGCCCTTCCACGCGCGTCCGAAATGGATGTTGTGATGGGCGATCTTCGCATAGGCCTGTCGGGACCCGACGTGCAATACGACGCAGGACGGCGAGTAGGTGAGGCGACGCCGTGGCGCGGCGGGGAGCAGGTCCCGATAGGCGATCGGGAGGTCGGGGTTGAGCACCACGACGTCCGCCCGCACCAGCTCGCCGTCGGCGGTGAGCACACCTGTGGCACGGCCGTTCACCGTCTCCACCCGGGTCACCGTCGTGTCGTACCGGATCTGCACGCCGTGCTTCTCGGCGGCGCCCGCCATGGCCTTGGAGACGGCGTGGATGCCGCCGCGCGGGAAGTAGACCCCGGCCACCGAGTCGAGGTACGCGATGACCGCGTAGATGGCGAGCGCGTCGTGCGGCGCGAGGCCCGCGTACATGGCCTGGAAGGAGAAGATCCGCTGGGTACGCGGGTCCCGGAAGAATTGGTTGATCTTCGTCTGGAGGCGTCGGAAGGCCCCGCCGCCGAGCAGCTTGAGGAGGTTGCCGGTGATCAGGTCGGTGGGCGCGTCCAGGTTGCGTTCGATGAAGTCGGTCCGCTCCAGCCGCCACAGCTCCCGGGCGTACTCGACGAAGCGCAGGTAACCGTCGGCCTCGCGCGGCCCGCAGACCCGGGAGATCTCGGCGGCCATCCGCGTGGTGTCGGTGAGCACGTCCAGGGTCGAGCCGTCGGGGTAGTACGCCCGGTAGGCCGGATCGAGGGGGGTCAGGTCGAGCCAGTCGCGCAGCTCCTCGCCGACCGCGCCGAGCGCCTCGGCGATCAGGTCGGGCATGGTGAGCACGGTCGGGCCGGTGTCGAACTCGTAGCCGTCCACGGCGAGCCGGCCGGCCCGCCCGCCGGGCACCGGCTCACGCTCCAGCACGGTGACCTGTCGCCCGCTGCCCGCCAGGTGCAGCGCGCAGGCGAGCCCGCCCAGGCCGGCCCCGACGACCACCACCCGGTCCGTCCGTCCTGTCACCGTCCGCACGTGACCACCTCCTCGTCCAAGTCGCTCATCAGGCCCGCCGGTTGGCAGCGGCGGTGGCCAGCCCGGTCAGCGCGGTCCGCGCCGTCTCGTCCACGGGTGCGGCGTCGAGCGCGGCCAGCGCGTCGCCGACCCGCTCGGCGATCATCTGCTCCACCCGGGTCACCGCGCCAGTCTCGGCGACCAGCTCGGCGAGGGTGTCGACCGGTCCGTCGGCGGCCCGATCCAACGCCGTGAGCTGGGCCGGTGTGGCCAGCTCCCGGGCCAGCATGAGCAGCGCGGTCGGCTTGCCGGTGCGCAGGTCGTCACCGGCCGGCTTGCCGGTGGCCGCCGGGTCGCCGTAGACGCCGAGCAGGTCGTCGCGGAGCTGGAACGCCTCGCCGACGGCCAGGCCATAGCGGGTGTACGCGGAGACCAGCGGGTCGTCGGCGGGCACCCCGGCCAGGCAGGCGCCGAAGAGCAGTGGGCGCTGGACCGTGTAGCTGGCGGTCTTGTAGCGGGCCACCCGCAGCGCCCGGTCGACCGACCAACTCGCCGGGTCGTTCTCGCCGAGCACGTCGAGATATTGCCCGGCCACCGTCTCCACCCGCATCTGGTCGTAGCAGCGCCGCACCTCGAACAGTCGGGCCGACGGCACCGTGGCGTGGGCCAGCAACTGGTCGGCCCAGACCATGCAGAGGTCGCCGATGAGCACGGCCACGGCCTCGCCGAACCGCCCGGGATCACCGCGGTGGCCGGCCTGGACGTGCTGGTCGGCGAGCGCGACGTGTGCGGTGGGCCGGCCGCGACGGGTGGTGGAGGCGTCCATCACGTCGTCGTGCACCAGGGCGAAGGTGTGCAGCAACTCCAGCGCGGCGAGCGCGGGCAGCACGGGCGACAGGGCCTCGGCGCCGCCGACCGCCCCGCGCCATCCCCAGTAGGCGAACGTGGGCCGGATCCGCTTGCCACCGAGGAGGACTGCCTCTCGCGCGGAGGCGGCGAAGGAGCCCATCGAGGTGTCGATCTCGGTGAGGGAGTCGACCTCGGCGTCGAGGAAGGCCGTCAGGGTCTCGTCGACCGCGGTGACCAGCTCATGGGTGTACGCGGCCAGCACGGCCCGGACCGGGTCGTCCCGGTCGGCCTGCGCTGCCGCCGCCATACGAGTCGCATTGCCCGCAACTGCGTCGTTGGCCATGCGGCTGAGCGTACCCTAGGCTACGAGTTGCGTCGATTGGTGCGTCGATAAATGAGGGAGGGCCGGTGGAAACTGATCTCACCGCTGCCTATGACCGGTGCCGTGAGCTGCACAAACGTCACGGCCGCACCTACTATCTCGCCACCCGACTGCTGCCCGCATGGAAACGACGACATGTGCACGCCCTCTACGGGTTCACCCGCTACGCGGACGAGATCGTCGACCGCACCGAGGACCTGCCGCCGGCCGAGCGGGCCGCCCGCCTCGACGACTGGGCCAGCCAGTTCGTCGCCGGCCTGCGCGGCGCGTCGGTCGTCGACCCGCTGCTGCCGGCCGTGCTGCACACGATCGCCGTCTTCGATCTCGACCGGGACGACTTTGCGTCGTTTCTGAAGAGCATGGCGATGGATCTGACCGTCACCGCGTACCCGACCTACGACCACCTGCTCGACTACATGGAGGGCTCGGCGGCGGTCATCGGCACCATGATGCTGCCGATCCTGGGCAGCTCCGACCCGGCGGCGGCACGGGAGCCGGCCCGACAGCTCGGGTTCGCCTTCCAACTCACCAACTTCATCCGGGACGTCGCGGAGGACCTCGACCGGGGCCGCACCTACCTGCCGGACGAGGATCTGGCGAAGTTCGGGGTCACCCGCGACGAACTGGTCGAGGCCCGCGCCCGGGGCCGCGGCACGCCCCGGACCCGCGAGTTGATCGAGTACGAGGTGACCCGCGCCCAGGCGCACTACGCGGCCGCCGCGCCGGGCATCACCATGCTGGCGCCGGCCTCGCAGGCCTGCATGCGCACCGCGTACGCCCTCTACGGCGGCATCCTCGACGAGGTCGCCGCGCAGGACTACGACGTCTTCGCCCGGCGCGCCGTGGTGCCGCAGCGGCGACGGATGGCGGTGGCCGCACGCGCCCTGCTCACCTCGACCGGTACGCCGGTCACCATCCCCGGGCCGACCGTCGACCCGGAGGCCCGGTGACCGCCGGCACCGCCATCGTGCTCCTCACCCGCGACCTGCGGGTACACGACCACCCGGCGCTGGCCACCACCTGCGCGGCCTTCGACCGGGTGGTCCCGCTGTACGTGCTCGACCCGGAGTTGGCCGACCTGTCCGCCAACCGCACCCGGTTCCTGCACCAGGCCCTCGCCGACCTTCGCGCCGAGCTGCGCGAGCGCGGCGGCGACCTGGTGGTACGCCACGGTGACCCGGTGGCCGAGACGATCCGGCTGGCCGGCGAGGTCGGTGCCACAGCCGTCGCGCTCTCCGCCGACGTCAGCAACTACGCCCGCCGTCGGGAGCGGCGGCTGCGCGCCGAGTGTGAGCGCCACCGGCTGCACCTGCGATCGTTTCCCGGGCTGACCGTGGTCGAGCCCGGCGCGTTGCGGCCCGGTGGCGGCGGTGACCACTACCGGGTGTTCAGCCCGTACCACCGGGCCTGGGCGGCCAACCGGTGGCGCGAGGAGTTGGCCGCGCCGCGCCGGGTGACGTTGCCCGGCGGTGTGCGCGTGGGCAGCCTGCCGAAGCCGCCGGCCGGGGACTCGCCGGACGCGGCGGCCGGCGGCGAGCGGATCGCCCGGCAGCGGCTCACCGACTGGCTGCCCGACCTGGACCGCTACGGCGACCAGCACGACGACATGGCCGGCGACGACACCTCCCGACTCAGCCCGTACCTGCGCTTCGGCTGCGTGTCCCCGCTGGCGGTGGCCAACCGCGCCGGGGACCGGTCCGGGCCGTTCGTCCGGCAGATCTGCTGGCGGGACTTCTACTACCAGGTCACCGCCGCCTTCCCGGAGATCTCCACCGCGGCGTACCGGCGGGGTGCCACCGAGCAGTGGCGCTACGACGACGACGCGCTGGCCGCCTGGACCGAGGGACGGACCGGGATGCCGATCGTCGACGCCGGGATGCGGCAGATGCGTACGCAGGGCTGGATGCACAACCGGGCCCGGTTGATCACCGCCGGCTACCTGACCAAGCACCTCGGGCAGGACTGGCGTGCGGGGGTGAAGGTGTTCTTCCGCTGGCTGCTCGACGGCGACGTGGCAAACAACTCCGGCAACTGGCAGTGGGTCGCCGGCACCGGCAACGACACGAAGCCGTACCGGGGGTTCAACCCGGTCCGGCAGGCCGAACGGTACGACCCGGCCGGCGACTACGTGCGCCGGTGGGTGCCGGAGCTGGCGACCGTGCAGGGCAAGGCCATCCACCAGCCCTGGAAGTTGCCCGAGCAGCTCCGGCGCGGCCTGGACTATCCGCCGCCGCTCGCGGTGCCGGGCACCGACCCCGTCTGGCTGCGCTGATCAGAGCACCGAGTGCAGCGCCTCGGCCAGTTCGTCGACCCGGTCGTGCTCGGCGAGCTGCGCCGTGGCGTACGCGATGGTGTAGCCGCGCTCCGGGTCGGCCCACGCGCTGCTGCCGCCGAGGCCACCCATGCCCCAACTGCCGTCCGGCTCCCACTGCATGCCCAGCGTCCAGCGGGCCTGGCGGTCCAGCACCAGGTCCGGCCCGTCGTACTGGACCCGGGTCGCCTCCGCCACCAGTTCCGCGCCGAACAGCCGAACGCCGTCCAGGGTGCCGCCGGCGAGCAGGCCGGCGTAGAGGCGGGCCAGGCCGGACGCGGTCGCGTGCAGGTTGACGGCCGGCATCTCGGCGCCCCGCCACAGCGGGCTGTTCAGCACGGCCACGTCCAGTCCACCGGCCGGGTTGCCCATCGCCCGCGCCCGCAGCGAGCCCGGCTCGCCGAGCTTCCGAACCGGCCACCCCGGGTCGCCGTAGCGCATCTCGGCGCAGCGGCGCTGGTCCGCCTCGGCCAGCCCGAAACCGAGGTCGAGCCGCCACGGACCGGCGATCTCCTCGGCCAGGAACCGGCCCACCGACCGCCCGTCGACCCTACGGACCAGCTCACCCACCAGGTGCCCGTACGTCCAGGCGTGCTCGCCGGCCACCGAGCCCGGCGACCACTCGGGGTCGGCGGCGGCCAGGTCGCCGGCGAGCAGCGCCCAGTCGGCGACCGCGGTGGCGGGCCGGGGCACCGGAAAGGTCGGCAGCCCGGCGGTGTGCGACAACACCTGGCGCACGGTGGCGGGGGTGCGGAACTCGGGCCAGTACCGCTCGACGGGCGCGTCGAGGTCCACCCGCTCCCGGTCGACGAGCATCAGCAGACAGAGCGCGGCCACCGGCTTGCCGACCGAGTAGACGTTGGCACGTGTGTCCGGCCGCCACGGTTCGCCGTCCGGCCCGGCGCCGGCCCGGAAACCGCCGACCAGGTCGACGACCGGCTGTCCGTCGTACCAGATGGTGAGGCCGGCGCCGGTCTCCCGGCCGGAGGTGAACAGGTCGTGGAAACAGTCCCGGACCGGAGCGAAGCGTGCGTGCATCCCGTCACCGTAGGCGCCCCGGACCGGTGAGCGCGCCGACTTTTCGTCCGCCCCGGTGGTTGCGGCGGTGTCGCTGGGGGATGCTGTTGCGGTGGCGGAGCCGGAGTTGGTGGATGTTGTGGTGGTGGGACTCGGGGTCGGCGGCGAGGAGGTCGCCGAGCGACTCGCCGAGGCCGGCCTGAGTGTTGTCGGCGTCGAGCGGGACCTGGTCGGTGGGGAGTGCCCGTACTGGGGCTGCATTCCCAGCAAGATGATGATCAGGGCCGCCAACGCGCTCGCCGAGGCCCGTCGGGTCGACGGCCTGGCCGGGACGGCGCAGGTCCAGCCGGACTGGGCGCCGGTGGCGAAGCGGATCCGCGAGGAGGCCACCGACACCTGGGACGACACGGTCGCGGCCGACCGGTTCACGGGCCTGGGCGGTCGGTTGGTGCGCGGCAGCGGCCGGTTCGACGGCCCGCGCCGGGTCCGCGTCGGCGACCAGGTGTTCGAGGCCCGGCACGGGGTCGTGGTGGGCACCGGCACCCGTCCGTCGGTGCCGCCGATCGACGGCCTGGCCGACACCCCGTACTGGACCAACCACCAGGCGATCGAGGCCGACCGACTGCCGGAGTCCCTGCTGGTGCTCGGCGGCGGCGCGATCGGGCTGGAACTCGCCCAGGTCTTCGCCCGCTTCGGGGTACGCGTCACCGTCGTGGAGGCACTCGACCGGGTGCTGGCCGTCGAGGAGCCGGAAGCGTCCGACGTCGCCGCCGCGGCGCTGCGCGCCGACGGCGTGGAGATCCACACGGGAGTACGCGCCGAGCGGGTCGCGCACGACGGGACCCGGTTCACCCTGCACGGTGGCGGCGGCGTCGAGTTCACCGCCGACCGGCTGCTGGTGGTCACCGGGCGCAAGGCCCACCTGGAAGAACTCGGGTTGGACACGATAGGCGTGGACGCCGGCCAGCGTTACCTGCCGGTCGACGACCGTCTGCACGTCACCGACGACGTCTGGGCGGTCGGCGACGTGACCGGCGAGGGCGCCTTCACCCACATCGCCATGTACCAGGCGGGCATCGTGATCGCCGACATCCTGGCCCGCGCCCGACAGGCAGCGGCGGGAGCGGACGCCAGCGGCACGTCAAGCGTGGTCGGTGGCGCGATGGGTGCGTCCAGCTCACTGGCCGCAAGCGGGTCGAGCGGCTCGGCCGGCACCGTCCCGCGAGCCGACTACCGTGCGCTTCCCCGGGTGACCTTCACCGATCCCGAGGTGGGCGCGGTCGGGCTCACCGAGCGGCAGGCCCGCGAGCGGGGCATCAACGTGCAGGTCGGTTTCACGAAGCTCGGCAGCTCCACCCGAGGTTGGATCCACCGGGTCGGCGACGACGGTTTCATCAAGCTCGTCGCGGACGCCGACCAGGGCGTGCTGATCGGCGCGACGTCGGTCGGCCCGGCCGGCGGCGAGGTGCTCTCCGCACTCGTGGTGGCGGTGCACGCGGCGGTGCCGCTGAGTCAGCTCCGGCACATGATCTACGCCTACCCGACCTTCCACCGCGCCATCGAGTCCGCACTACGCGACCTGTCCTGACGCCCGCCGTGCGCCGTGCGCCTCGCGCCGTTCGCCCAAGATCCGAGCAACTTCCCGGATGTTGCTGCCTCCGGCCTGCGTGAGGCAGCAACATCCCTGATGTTGCTGCGAATCTTGGGCGCCAGCCTTGGCAGCCAGATGGGTCAGCCCGGAGTGGCGCAGTTGATGCGGGGGGTGTACCCGGGCGCGTGCGGGTCGTGGAGTTGGGAGCCTTACCTGGGCGCCGGGGTCGCACATCGACTCTCGGGCTTCCGCTGCGGCGGGGTGGATCTGATGCTGGCGCCGGATCCGGCCCCGGTGCCAAAGTCGGTGAGTGGGTGGAAGGTCGAGGCCTGTCACGTCTTTGTTGCCTGCCGGGGTCATGCGTCGAACTTTGGCCCATCTTTAGATCTACATCTGACGATGCAACTGATCACTGACTGTTAGTAGTCTGCTGCGGACCGTCCGGTCGAATGTCTCTCGTGTTCAGCAATCGATGGGAGAACTAGGCGTGCAGAAGAAGAAGTTGTTCATCAGCAGCGCAGCGGCAATATCGGTCAGTGGTCTTCTGCTGGTCGTTCCTCTGAGCGGGGCGAACGCGGCTGACACCAGTCCCGCCTCGAGTAAGAAGCCGTCCGGGATGACTGCACTGTCTCAAACGACAGGGACTTCCGTAACAGTGCTGGCGGGAGCGAACAACATCTCCTTCGCTACCTGCCCCGCTGGCACGATCATCACCGGAGGAGGCGGACAGACATCCGGGTTCGACATCTTCCTCACTGACTCGTTCGCGTCGGGCAACGGCTGGGCGGTACGAGGCTCCAACCGGGGAACGACGGCTCAGAACCTGACGGCCGTCGCCATCTGTCTCGGGTAGACCAGCTCGCAGATGAGCCCGTTACCCCCGGTGCCGGGGGTAACGGGCCCGCGGTCATCCCGGGCGTTGACAAAGCCCTGAGCTGGGATGGCGCAGGCACCCCGACTCACACAGTGGAGCACCATCAGTCGCCTGCCCCGACCCTGCAAAGCCGTGGCGCGCTCGGTGGCATCTGGCGTACGACCAGCTTGCGGGCCTCGTCGGCCGATGCCCCCCGTACGACGAACGGAAGATTGCGGCAGCCGGACGGCAATCGCTGCGCATTTTGCTGTTCATTTCTTTCAGTGCGGTGACGTACGATTGCGACCGTGACCAAGCGGTTGACTGAAGTTGCCAAGAAGGCGGGCGTCAGCGAGGCCACCGTCAGCCGGGTGCTCAACGGCCGTGACGGGGTTTCCGAGACGACCCGGACCGCCGTGCTGACCGCGCTCGACGTGCTCGGTTACGAGCGGCCGACCAAGCTGCGTGGCGAACGCGCCCGGCTGGTCGGGCTGGTGTTGCCCGAGTTGCAGAACCCGATCTTCCCGGCGCTGGCCGAGGTCGTCACCGGGACGCTCGCCCAGCGTGGTTACACCCCGGCTCTCTGCGCCCGGACCATCGGCGGGGTGTCCGAGATGGACTACGTGGAGATGCTCCTCGACCATCAGGTCTCCGGGGTGATCTTCGCTGGTGGCTCGTACGCGCTCGCCGACGCACGACACGACCACTACCGTCGACTGACCGACCGGGGCCTTCCCGTCGTGCTCGTCAACGCGGGCGTGGACGAGCTGGGGTTCCCACGTGTCTCCACCGACGACGCGGTCGCGGTCGAGCAGGCGTACGGGCACCTGCGCTCGCTCGGGCACGAACGGATCGGGATGGTGCTCGGCCCGGAGGGGCACGTGCCGTCCCGACGCAAGTTGGACGCGATGATCCGTGCCGCGGGCTGGGACGAGGCCGACGCCGAGTGTGTCGAGCGGTCCAGCTTCTCGATGGAGGGTGCGCGGGTCGCCGCGACGAAACTCGTCGAGCGGGGCGTGACAGGCATCATCTGCGCAAGCGACGTCCTGGCGTTGGGCACGATCCGGGCGGCCCGGCGGTTGGGGCGCTCGGTGCCGGCGGACGTGTCGGTGGTGGGCTTCGACGACTCCGCGTTCATGACGTGCACCGACCCGCCGCTGACCACTGTGCGGCAGCCGATCGAGACGATGGGGCAGGCTGCCGTTGACCTGCTGGTCACCCAGATCGAGGGTGCCGGCGTGCTGCACGACGAGTTGCTGTTCGAGCCCGAGCTGGTGGTCCGCGGCTCGACCGCCCCCGCCCCCGGTCGTTAGCGACCACCGCCCCCCGTTCCACCCGACGCTTCGGCCGTCGACCGCTCCAGGCGGTCGGCGGCCGTTTTCGTCGCTGCGTACGGCGAGCAGCATCGACCTGCCCGAATGGCCCGCCATAAGGGATCAAAAGCCGTCATATCCGGCTGCTTTCACGAGCTTGCCAACATCTGCCGTAATCACGTCGTGTCCTTTCGGAACAGGGTCGATACCTTGCCGAAATGAGTCCTCCTCGCTACAGTGACTCCACTCACACCTGGCTCCGACGCAGCTACTGGGCGTCAGGTCGTATCACCGCAGATCAGCGAAGGTCATTGGAGTCACCCGTTCCCGAAGGGATGGACAGATGTCCGTACCGCAATACCGAAAGGCTGCGGCGGTTGCGCTCGTGGCCGGCCTGGGGCTCAGTCTCACGGCGTGCTCCACGAAGAGCGACGACAAGGACACGACCGCCGGCGGCAAGGTCACCATCACGGTCGACTGCCAGCCGGTCGGCGCCCAGAAAGAGCTGTTGAAGAACTGGAACGACGACGTCGTCGAGTTCCAGCGGCAGAACCCGGACATCGTCGTCAAGAGCGTCAGCGTCGGCGAGCAGTGCAACAACCCGCCGGACTTCACCGCCCGCCTCGCCGGCGGCACCGTGACCGACGTGTTCTACGGCTACATGACCGACCTTCAGCAGGTGCTGGACTCGGGCCAGGCGATGGACATCACCCAGTACGCCAACAAGGACACGATCTCCACCTGGGACAGCGTCGACCCGGCGATCAAGGAGGTCTTCACCGACGGCGGCAAGCTCTACGCCGTGCCGGTCAAGAACTACTCGATGGGTCTGGTCTACAACAAGGCCCTGTTCCAGCAGGCCGGGCTCGACGTCAACAACCCGCCGAAGACCTGGGCCGACGTCCGGGCCGCCGCCAAGAAGATCTCCGCACTCGGCAACGGCATCGCGGGCTACTCGGAGTACAGCGCCGGCAACACCGGCGGCTGGCACTTCACCTCGCTGCTCTACTCCCAGGGCGGCCGGGTGCTGACCGAGGACGGCAAGAAGGCCGACTTCAACAACGCCCAGGGCAAGCAGGTCCTACAGAACATCAAGGACATGCGGTACGGCGACAACAGCATGGGCGCCCGTCAGTTGCTGCAGTGGGGCGACCTGCTCACCAACGCCGGCGCGGGCAAGGTCGGCATGTTCATCGGCGCACCGGACGCCACCCAGGCGATCGTCAGCCAGTTCCAGGGCAAGTTCCAGGACTGGGCGATGGCTCCGCTGCCCGGCCAGGACGGTGCGGCGAAGGGGACGCTCGGCGGCGGAGAGGGCTACTTCTTCAAGAAGGACCTGACCCCCGAGCAGGTCAAGGCCGGCATGAAGTGGATCGCGTACCAGAAGCTGACGCCGGGCAAGGGTCAGTTCGACTACGTGCGGGCCAAGCCGCAGAACTACCCGGTGGGTCTGCCCCAGCCGCTGCTCTTCGCCAACGGCAGTGCGGCGCAGAAGCAGGAGCTGGAGCTGCGCAAGGCGAACGCGAACGTCGACACGGCGAACTTCGCGCTCTTCGAGGCCACCCCGGTGCCGATCAAGGGTGAGCCGCGCAACGCGCAGGCGGTCTACGCGGTGCTGGATGCCGCGATGTCAGGGGTGCTGACCAACCCGAACGCGAACATCGACGCGCTGCTCAAGACCGCCGAGGAGAAGGTCAACAAGCTCCTCGCCGCGGAGAGCTGACCGATCGTGTGGGGGCCGGGACGCCGACCCGGCCCCCACACCGTCCGCACCACGTCGTCGACGTCACCGACTCAACCAGGAGTTGCCTTGGCGATCACCACCGTCCCGGAGACCCCCAGGAAACCGGGCCGCCCGCCGTCGCCGTACTCGGCGGGGCCGCAGCGCACAAGCCTCGGCCGCAAGGTACGGGACAACCTCACCGGGCACGCGTTCCTGATCGGCGCGGTGCTCTGCTTCGTCGTCTTCTCCTGGTACCCGATGGTCCGCGGCGTCGTGATGAGCTTCCAGCGGACCCGGCGCGGCGAGACGACCTGGGTGGGCTGGGACAACTACTCCCGCATCATCGACGACCCCAGCTTCTGGACGGCCTGGCAGAACACCTTCTACTTCACGGTGCTCGCGCTCGTCCTCGGGTACGTGGTGCCGTTCTTCGTGGCGGTCCTGCTCAACGAGTTCCGGCACGCCAAGGGGTACCTGCGGATCCTTGTCTACCTGCCGGTGATGCTGCCGCCCGCCTCCGCGCTCTACCTCTTCAAGTTCTACGCGTACGACCCCAGCGAGGCGGGGCTCTTCAACGCGATCCTCAAGGCGCTGCACCTGCCCACCTCGCAGTGGATGCAGTCGCCGGAGATGACGATGCCGGCGATGGTGATCGCGTCGACCTGGATGAACATGGGCGGCGCCGTTCTCATCTACCTGGCGTCCCTGCAGGGCATCCCCGGTGAGCTCTACGAGGCGGCCGAACTCGACGGCGCCGGGATCTGGAAGCGGATCCGTCACGTGACGATCCCGCAGACCCGGCTGATCCTCGCGCTCCTGGCGATGATCCAGATCGTCGCCACGATGCAGCTCTTCATCGAGCCCCTGATCCTCGCCAACGGTGCGGGCGCGGAGGACTCCGCGACCACCGTGGCGTACCTCATCTACCAGCACGGGTTCTTCCAGAACGACCTCAACGGCGCCGCCGCACTGGGCGTGATCATGCTCGTGGTGCTGGCTGGCTTCTCCGCCGTGTACCTGCGGCTGAGTGCGAAACAGGACTAGGACGGCGAGGAATGGCACAGGAATCCGGCACCCGGACCCTCATCTCCCATGCCCAGCTCAGTCGGGGGCGCGGCAGGATCATCTACTGGACGCTGCTGGTCGTCGTCGTGGCGGGATTCACTCTCGTCTTCCTCGGGCCGCTCTACTGGATGGTGACCGGCGCGCTCAAGTCCGGCCAGGAGATCGCGCAGACCCCACCGACGCTGTTTCCGAAGGACCCCCAGCCGCAGAACTACATCGACGCCTGGAACAACCTGGAACTCGCCAAGCTGCTGTTCAACACGTTCTACTACGCGATCGGCGCGGTGCTGTTCCAGCTCGTCTTCGATGCGGCAGCCGCGTACTCCCTGTCCAAGCTCCGGCCGATCTTCGGCAACGTGATTCTCGCGCTGATGCTGGGCACGCTGATGATCCCGGCGATGGTTCTCATCGTCCCGCAGTACGTAACAGTTATCGACCTGCCGATCGTGCACCTCAACCTGCTCGACTCGCCGTTCGCTATCTGGTTGCCCCTGGTGGCGAACGCATTCAACATCTTCCTGTTGAAGCGGTTCTTCGACTCGATTCCGGAGGAGTTGATGGCCGCCGCCCTGGTGGACGGGGCGACGTCGCTGCGTACGCTCTGGTCGATCATCCTGCCGATGTCCCGCCCGATCCTCGGCGTCGTCGCGATTCTGGCCATGACGGCAGTCTGGAAGGACTTCCTCTGGCCGAAGCTGGTCATGCCCTCGCCGGAGACCCGGACGGTGAGCGTCGGCATCTACTCCTTCGCGGGCGGAACCCCCGAGAACGTGGTGATCGCCGCGTCGGTCATCGCCGCGATCCCGACAGTTATCGTCTTCCTGATCTTCCAACGCAACATCATGTCCGGTCTGACCACGGGCAGCATCAAGGGATAGCCGGCACCGCATCCTCCCGCGCGGCGAACAACGACAGTTCGCCCGACACATAACCAGGTCCGGCGAACCCGCCGACGTACTGACGCAGAAAGCAGGTGCTCGTGTCCACAGCTGACAGAAGTCCGTGGTGGCGTGGAGCCGTGATCTACCAGGTGTATCCCCGCAGCTTCGCCGACGGTAACGGCGACGGCATCGGTGACATCGCCGGCATCCGGTCCCGGCTGAACCACCTGTCCGCGCTCGGCGTCGACGCGATCTGGTTCAGTCCCTGGTATCCCTCGCCGATGGCCGACGCCGGCTACGACGTGTCCGACTACCGCGACATCGACCCGGTCTTCGGCAGCCTGACCGAGGTCGAGGCGCTGATCGCCGAGGCGCACGCGCTGGGCATCCGGACCATCGTCGACGTGGTGCCGAACCACTGCTCCGACGCGCACCCCTGGTTCCAGGCGGCGCTCGCCGGCGGGCCCGGAGCGCCGGAACGAGACCTGTTCTGGTTCCGGCCGGGCCGGGGCCCGAACGGCGACCAGCGGCCCACGGACTGGGTCGGCGAGTTCGGCGGCGAGACCTGGACCCGCACCACGAACCCGGACGGCACCCCCGGTGACTGGTACCTGCACCTGTTCGCCCCGCAGCAGCCGGACTTCAACTGGGACCACCCCCGGGTACGTGCGGAATTCGAGGACATCCTGCGGTTCTGGTTCGACCGGGGCGTGGACGGCATCCGGATCGACTCGGCCGGGCTCCTGGTCAAGGACGGCGAGTTGCCCGAGGTCCGACCGGACCACCCGCACCCGTTCCACGACCTCGACGGCGTGCACGACATCTACCGGGGCTGGCGTCGGGTCGCCGACGAGTACGCCGACCGTGCGTTGATCGGTGAGGTGTGGCTGCCGGACCGGCAGCGCTTCGCCAACTACCTGCGCCCGGACGAGTTGCACGCCGCGTTCAACTTCGACTTCCTCGGCTGCGCGTGGGACGCCTCGGCGCTGCGCGAGAGCATCGACGGGACGCTGAGCGCGCACGCGCCGGTCGGCGCACCGGCCACCTGGGTGCTCTCGAACCACGACGTCACCCGGCACGTCACCCGCTACGGTCGGGCGGACACCCGGTTCAGCTTCGCCGCCAAGCGCGAGGGGACCCCCACCGACCTGGAGTTGGGCACCCGTCGGGCCCGCGCCGCCGCGCTGCTCTCGCTGTCGCTGCCCGGAGCCGCCTACGTCTACCAGGGCGAGGAGCTGGGCCTCTACGAGGTCGAGGACATTCCGTACGCGCTGCGGCAGGACCCGATGTGGGAGCGGTCCGGCCGGATCGACCCGGGCCGGGACGGCTGCCGCGTACCCCTGCCCTGGGCCGGTGACGAACCGCCGTTCGAGTTCAGCCCCGCCGGCGCGGCGGCGCCCTGGCTGCCCCAGCCGGCCGACTGGAAGGACCGGACGGCACGCGCGCAGACCGGCGACTCCGCCTCGATGCTGGAGCTGTACCGGGCGGCGATCCAGGCGCGGAAGGCCGACCCGGCGCTCGGTGACGGTGAGCTGACCTGGCTGCCCGCCCCGGACGGCGTGCTCGCCTTCAGCCGTGGCGGTGGCTTCAGCTGCCTGGTCAACCTGTCCGCCGAGGCGGTGCCGATGCCAGTGCAGGGGGAGTTGCTGCTGGCCAGCGGACCACTCGACGACGGGTTGCTGCCGTCGGACACCGCGGTCTGGCTGCGTACCGCCGAATCCACCGACGTGCCGCGCGCGGCGGACGGCCCGGCCTGACCTGACTCTGCTCGCCGTGGTGCCGGCGGCTCGTCCCGGCCGCCGGCACCACCTCACCCGCGGAAAGGAGGACCGGGGGGAACGCGTCACACCGCACCGACACGGGGGGATCTGGCCTGCCTGACGAAAGGGAGAGCGCAGCTCATGGCCAACCACACCACCGGCACCCCGCACCACCTCCGACACCCGACCCGGGCAGGGTTGGCCGCCATCGCCGCCACCCTGCTCGCCGCCACCTCGGTGACAGTCCTCGCGGTCACCGGCACCGCGACTCCGGCCTCGGCGGCCGGGTTGTCCCCCTTCGACATTTCCGGCCGGGGCGCCACCGTCCCGTTCGTCGAGCAGGAGGCGGAGGAGGCCGCCCACAACGGCTCGAAGATCGGCCCGGACCGGCGCTACGGCACGCTGCCGTCCGAGGCGTCCGGCCGGGAGGCGGTCACCCTCGACAGCGTCGGTGAGTACGTCGAGTTCACCCTCACCGCTCCGGCCAACGCGGTCACCTTCCGGTACAGCCTGCCGGACAGCCCGTCCGGGACCGGCCGGGACGCCGCCATCGACCTGCGGGCCAATGGGTCGCTGCTGAAGTCGGTCCCGGTGACGTCGAGGTACGGCTGGTACTACGGCGGATACCCGTTCAACAACAACCCGGGCGACACGAACCCGCACCACTTCTACGACGAGACCCGGGCGATGTTCGGCAGCACCCAGCCGGCCGGCACGAAGATCCGGTTCCAGGTCTCCTCGACCGCCCAGTCGCCCTCGTTCACCATCGACCTGGCCGACTTCGAGCTGGTCGCCCCGGCGATCAGCAAGCCCTCCGGTGTGCTCGACGTGGTGACCGACTTCGGCGCCGACCCGAGCGGCGCGACCGACTCGACCGCGAAGTTCCAGGCGGCCGTCGACGCCGGTAAGGCCCAGGGCCGGGCGGTCTGGATCCCGACCGGCACGTTCACCCTCTGGGACCACGTGGTGGTCGACGGGGTGACCCTGCGCGGCGCGGGCCCCTGGTATTCGGTGCTCGGCGGCCGGCACCCCACCGAGCGCAACAGGTCGGTGGGCATCTACGGCAAGTACGTCCCCGGTGGCGGCTACACCGGCCCGGTCCGCGCGCACGAGGCGAACGGCCCGAGCCGCAACGTCACGTTGCGGGACTTCGCCATCATCGGCGACATCCGCGAGCGGATCGACGACGACCAGGTGAACGCCCTGGGTGGGGCGATGACCAACTCGGTGGTCGACAACCTGTGGCTGGAGAACACGAAGGTCGGGGCGTGGATGGACGGCCCGATGGACAACTTCACGATCCGCAACAGTCGCATCCTGGACCAGACCGCGGACGGGGTGAACTTCCACACCGGCGTGACCAACTCGACGGTGACGAACACGTTCGTCCGCAACACCGGCGACGACGCGTTGGCGATGTGGGCGCAGAGCGTGCCGAACGTCAACAACTCCTTCACCCACAACACCATCGGCGTGACCCTGCTGGCGAACCACCTGGTCAGCTACGGCGGTCGGGACATCAAGATCACCGATAACGTGACGGCCGACTCGCTGACCAACGGCGGCGGCATCCACGTCGCCAACCGCTATCCGGGCGTGCAGGGCGACACCGCGGTCCGGGGCACCTGGACGATCGCCCGGAACACGTTGATCCGCAACGGCAACTCGGACTACAACTGGAACTTCGGCGTCGGGGCGATCTGGTTCTCCGCCCTCAACGAGTCGTTCCAGCAGGCCACCATCAACATCACCGACACCGACATCCTGGACAGCTCGTACGCGGCGCTGCACTGGATCGAGGGCCAGACCAGCGGCATCAACCTCACGAACGTGCGGATCGACGGCGCCGGCACGTACGCGCTCCAGGTGCAGGCACCCAGCCAGGTGTCCTTCACGAACGTGCGGGCCACGAACATCGCGCAGAGCAACCCGATGCACAACTGCGTGGGCGGTGGCTTCCAGATCACCCAGGGCAGCGGCAACTCCGGCTGGTACACGTCGACCCCGTACTGCGGCCCGTGGCCGGACCCGCAGTGGGGCGGCGGACCCACCACGCCGCCGCCGACCAGTCCGGCACCGACCACGGCGGCACCGACCACGCCGCCGCCCACCACGCCGCCGCCGACCAGCGGGGGGAACCTGGCGCTGAACCGGTCGGCGACCGCGACCAGCACCAACCAGAGCTACACGGCGGCCAACGTGGTGGACGGCAACGCGGCCAGCTACTGGGAGAGCGTCAACAACGCCTTCCCGCAGTCGGTCACCGTCGACCTGGGCTCGGCCCGATCCGTCGACCGGGTGGTGCTCAAACTGCCCAGCGGTTGGGAGCAACGCACCCAGACCCTGTCCGTCCTCGGCTCCACCGACGGATCCTCGTACGCCACCCTGGCGTCGTCCGCCGGTCGGGTGTTCGCCCCCGGCTCGGGCAACTCCGTGTCGATCGGCCTGCCCTCCGGTGACCGCCGCTACCTCCGGGTGACAGTCACCGGCAACACCGGCTGGCCGGCGGCCCAACTGTCCGAGGTCGAGGTGTACGGCGGCACGCAGACCACCCCGCCGCCCACCACGGCACCGCCCACGACCGCACCCCCGACCACGGCGCCGCCCACGACCCCGCCGCCCAGCGGCAACCTGGCGGCCGGAAGGTCGGTCACCGAGACCAGCCACTCCGACGTGTACGCCGCCGCCAACACGGTGGACGGCAACGCGAACACCTACTGGGAGAGCGCCAACAACGCCTTCCCGCAGTCGCTGACCGTGGACCTGGGCGCCAACCGGACGGTGTCCCGCGTCGTCCTGAAACTCCCACCGTCGTCGGCCTGGCAGACGCGTACGCAGACGCTCGCGCTGCTCGGCTCCACGAACGGCTCGTCCTTCAGCACCCTGAAGGCGTCCGCCGGCTACACCTTCAACCCGTCCAGCGGCAACACGGTCACCGTGACCTTCACGGCGACCAGCCAGCGGTACCTGCGGCTGACCGTCACCGGTAACACCGGCTGGCCAGCCGGTCAGCTCAGCGAGTTCGAGGTCTATTCCAGCTAGCTCGGGTGCCCCCGTCCGCCCAGGGCGGGGGCCACCCGATCCGGGCGGTCCGGGGCGACGCGGCCCCGGCCCGCCGACCCCGTCCCCCACACCGCACCGTCCCCCACCTGTCGCGGCACGACGGGCGTACCCCTGCACCCGTCACCGGGCAACGCACCCACACCACCCCCGAAAGAGGTGTAGCCAGCCATGTCGAGAAACGGCCCCACCCGAGGCACCCCACGTACCGGCTCGCCCGGTCCCGTCCCCCGAGGCGGCCGGCTGCCGGCCCCTCGCCGGTTGGTCGCCGGCGCGCTCGCCGGACTGCTCCTCGCCGCGGTCCCCGCCCTCACCCCCGCGACCGCGGCACCGGCGGCCACGCCGGCTCCGGCCCCGGCCGGGTCCGCCCGCGCGGCGCTGCTCGCCGGGCTCTCGGCCACCATGACCGCCAGCAGCTACAACCAGAACTACGTGGCGGGCAACGCCAACGACGGCAACGCGTCGACCTACTGGGAGAGCGCCAACAACGCGTTCCCGCAGTGGATCCAGGCCGACCTGGGCGCCACCGTCAACGTCGACCGGGTGGTGCTCAAGCTGCCGCCGTCGTCGGACTGGCAGACCCGCACCCAGACGCTGTCGGTGCTCGGCTCCACCAACGGCTCGTCCTTCAGCACCCTGAAGGCGTCCGCCGGCTACACCTTCAACCCGGCCAGCGGTAACACCGCGACCGTCAGCTTCACCGCCGCCAGCACCCGCTACGTGCGGGTGCAGGTCACCGGCAACACCGGCTGGCCGGCCGCGCAGCTCTCCGAGGTCGAGGTGTACGGGGCCACCGGCAGCACCGACACCCAGGCTCCCAGCGCTCCCGGCAACCTGGCCTACACCCAGCCCGCCAGCGGGCAGATCCGGCTCACCTGGTCCGCGTCCTCGGACAACGTCGGGGTCACCGGTTACGACGTGTACGCGGGCGGCGCGCTGCGCGGCAGCGTCAACGGCTCGACGCTCACCTACACCGACAGCCAGGCGGACAGCGCCACGGTCTCGTACTACGTGCGGGCCAGGGACGCGGCCGGCAACCAGTCGGCGAACAGCAACACCGTGACCCGGACCGGCACCGGCAACCCGCCGACCGGGAGCAACCTGGCGGTCGGCAAGCCGATCACCGCCTCCGGGTTCGTGCACACGTTCGTGGCCACGAACGCCAACGACAACAACGTGGCCACCTACTGGGAGGGCAACGGCAACCCGAGCACGTTGACCGTGCAGCTCGGCGCGAACGCCAGCCTCAGCCAGGTCGTCGTGAAGCTCAACCCGGACTCGGCCTGGGGTTCCCGTACGCAGAACATCACGGTGCTCGGCCGGGACCAGGGCTCGTCGTCCTTCACCACGCTCGTGGGCGCGGCGAACTACTCCTTCAACCCGGGCAGCGGCAACACGGTGACCATCCCGGTCTCCGGCGCGGCGGCAGACGTCCGGCTCTCGATCGCCTCGAACACCGGCGCCCCGGCCGGGCAGGTGGCCGAGTTCCAGGTCTTCGGCACCCCCGCGCCGAACCCGGACCTGACCGTGACCGGCATGTCGTTCAGCCCGTCCGCACCGGTGGAGACGAGCACCATCACGCTCTCCGCGACCGTGCGGAACGCGGGCTCGACGGCCTCCGGCGCCACGAACGTCACCTTCTACCTGGGCTCCACCCGGGTCGGCACCGCGTCGGTCGGCAGCCTCGCTGCCGGCGCGTCGACAACTGTCAGCGCCAGCATCGGCACCCGGGACGCGGGCAGCTACCCGCTCAGCGCGAAGGTCGACGAGTCGAACGCCGTCGTCGAGTCCGACGACACCAACAACAGCTACTCCAACCCCAGCCCACTGGTGGTCAGCGCGGTCGCCACGTCGGACCTGGTCGCCTCGTCGGTGGCCTGGTCGCCGGGCAACCCGTCGGCCGGCAACACGGTCACCTTCTCGGTGTCGGTGCGCAACGCCGGCAGTGTGGCGTCCGCGTCCGGCTCGCACGGCATCACGCTCACCGTGCTCAACGAGTCCGGCACCGTGGTCCGTACCCTGACCGGCTCGTACTCCGGTGTGATCAACGCCGGTGCGACGGTCGGCCCGGTCAACCTGGGCACCTGGACCGCCGCGAACGGCAAGTACACCGTGCGGGTGGTGCTCGCGGCCGACGGCAACGAGCTGCCGGTCAAGCAGGGCAACAACACGAGCGACCGTCCGCTCTTCGTCGGTCGTGGCGCCAACATGCCGTACGACATGTACGAGGCCGAGGACGGCGCGGTCGGCGGCGGCGCCAGCGTCGTCGGACCGAACCGGGAGATCGGCGACCTGGCCGGCGAGGCGTCGGGTCGGCGGGCGGTGACCCTCAACTCGACCGGCAGCTACGTCGAGTTCACCACCCGGGCCAGCACCAACACGCTTGTCACCCGCTTCTCCATCCCGGACGCACCGGGCGGGGGTGGGATCAACTCCACGCTGAACGTCTACGTCAACGGCACGTTCCACAAGGCCATCGACCTGACGTCCCGGTACGCCTGGCTCTACGGCAGCGAGGCCAGCCCCGGCAACTCGCCGAGCGCGGGCGGGCCGCGGCACATCTACGACGAAGCCAACGTCATGCTCAACTCGACGGTCCCGGCCGGCAGCAAGATCCGCCTCCAGAAGGACGCGGCCAACACCACCAACTACGCGATCGACTTCATCAACACCGAGCAGGTGTCGCCGATCGCCAACCCGGACCCGACGCGCTACACCACGCCGGGCGGCTTCACCCACCAGGACGTGCAGAACGCCCTGGACCGGGTGCGGATGGACACCACCGGCAACCTGGTCGGCGTGTACCTGCCGGCCGGTAACTACTCCACCTCGTCGAAGTTCCAGGTGTACGGCAAGGCGGTGCAGGTGACCGGCGCCGGCCCCTGGTACACCCGGTTCAACGCCCCGTCGGGCCAGGACAACACCGACATCGGCTTCCGGGCCGAGAACTCGGCGGCGAACTCGTCCTTCAAGAACTTCGCCTACTTCGGCAACTACACCTCGCGGATCGACGGTCCGGGCAAGGTGTTCGACTTCTCCAACGTGTCGAACATCGTGATCGACAACATCTGGAACGAGCACATGGTGTGCCTCTACTGGGGCGCGAACACCGACTACATGACGATCAAGAACTCCCGGATCCGCAACATGTTCGCCGACGGCATCAACATGACAAACGGCAGCACCAACAACCTGGTCAGCAACAACGACGCCCGGGCCACCGGCGACGACAGCTTCGCGCTGTTCTCGGCGATCGACGCGGGCGGCGCCGACATGAAGGACAACGTCTACGAGAACCTGACCTCGACCCTCACCTGGCGGGCCGCCGGTGTGGCCGTCTACGGCGGCTACGGCAACACGTTCCGCAACATCTACATCGCGGACACCCTGGTCTACTCGGGCATCACCATCAGCTCGCTCGACTTCGGCTACCCGATGAACGGCTTCGGCGCCAACCCGCCGACCCGGTTCGAGAACATCTCGATCGTGCGGGCCGGTGGGCACTTCTGGGGTGGGCAGACCTTCCCGGCGATCTGGGTCTTCTCCGCCTCGAAGGTGTTCCAGGGCATCCGGGTCAGCGACGTCGACATCGTCGATCCGACCTACAGCGGCATCATGTTCCAGACCAACTACGTCGGCGGGCAGCCGCAGAACCCGATCACCGACACGGTCTTCACGAACGTCTCGATCAGCGGTGCGCGCAAGAGCGGTGACGCCTACGACGCCAAGTCCGGCTTCGCCGTCTGGGCCAACCCGATGCCGGAGGCCGGGCAGGGGCCGGCCGTCGGGTCGGTCACCTTCACCAACCTGCGGCTGAGCAACAACGCGGTGGACATCCAGAACCCCACGACAACCTTCACCATCAACCGCAACTGATCTAGCCAGCACCGGATGCCGCCGGGAGGTGCACCCCTCCCGGCGGCATCGTGCCGTGTCGGCCCTCGCCCGCCACGAACCGGGCCGCACCGGCGAACGCGTCGGTGGCCAGCGAATCCATCCCGTACGCCAACTCGGTAGCCAGCGCCTCCGGCTCGGGCCGTCCGGCGCCGGCCAGCACCGCCGCCCGGTCGTTGCGCAGGCAGGTCTGCGGGTGCCGGGCGATCGCCGCCGCCAGCTCCTCGGCCGCGGCCCGCGCCTGGCCGGGCGGCACCAACCGATTGACCAACCCCATCGAGTACGCCTCCTCGGCCGGCACCGGGCGGCCGGTGAGGATCAGATCCATGGCCCGGCTCTCGCCGATCAACCGGGGCAACCGCACGGTGCCACCGTCGATCAGCGGCACCCCCCAGCGGCGGCAGAACACCCCGAGCGTCGCGTCGGACTCGGCGACCCGCAGATCGCACCAGAGCGCCAACTCGAGCCCACCCGCCACCGCGTACCCGGAGATCGCCGCGATCACCGGCTTGCTGAGCGTCATCCGGGTCGGGCCCATCGGGCCGTCCCCCTCCGGCTCGACCCGGTTGCCGCTCGGCGTACCGAGGGCCTTGAGGTCGGCTCCGGCGCAGAACGTGCCACCGGCCCCCCAGAGCACGGCCACCGCGGCGTCCGGGTCGGCCTCGAAGGCCCGAAACGCGTCCGCCAAGGCCCGAGCCGTGGGCCCGTCGACGGCGTTGCGAACGTCCCCCCGGTCGAGCACCACGGTGCTGACCGCCCCGACCCGCTCCACCCGCACACCCATCCCGCCAGCATGCCCGCCCCGCCCCACCCCCGACAATCTCCGTCGATCTCCGTCGATCTTGCACTTTCGGTTGCCGGTTCGCGGCTTGTGCCCCGGATTGTCGGGACAGAAACTGCAAGATCGGCGGTGTGGGCGGTCCGGCAGGTTTGTTCCCGCCGACCGGTTTGCGACGGCGATCGCCGGGAAGTCGGTACCCGTGCGAGCACTTTTGACGAAAGTTGAGCAGGACGCCCGGCTGGACCGCGCGGGTGACCGGTTGCAGAAGGTCGTCCTGGGGACGCTGCGTCCGCGGCGGCTGCGGGACCTGCTGCACGGGGTGACCCTCGGGCATCCGCTACACCCGGCGATGGTGCAGGTGCCGGTCGGCGCGTGGATCAGCGCCGCGGTGCTGGACCTCATGCCCGGGCAACGTCGACCCGCCACCGTGCTTGTCGGCCTGGGCACCGTCAGCGCGCTGCCGGCGGCGGTCGCCGGGCTGAACGACTGGGCGGCACTCGCCCGGGACCAGCGCCGGGTGGGCCTCGTGCACGCCGCCGCCAACACCGTCGGCCTGACGCTGTACGCCGGCTCGCTGGCCGCACGGCTGTCCGGTCGGCACGGCGTCGGCCGCGCGCTCGGCTTCCTCGGGCTCTCGACCGTCAGCCTCGGGGCGTACGTCGGGGGTCACCTCGCGTACAAGCAGGGGGCACAGGTCAACCAGAGCGTCTCCGAGTTGCATCGGATGACCGACGGCTGGCACTCGCTCGCCGACATGGCGACGTTGCCGCAGCGCACCCTGATCACCCGGGAGGTGGACGACGACATCTCGGTCATCCTCTACCGGCACGGTGACGAGGTGACAGTGATGTTGGAGCGTTGTCCGCACCAGAGCGGTCCGCTCGGCGAGGGCGAGGTGCAGGAGATCGACGGCCACGCCTGCGTGGTCTGCCCGTGGCACGGCAGCGCGTTCCGGCTCAACGGCGGCGAGGTCATGCAGGGGCCCTCCGGCAACGACCAGCAGATCCTGCCCACCCGGATCCAGAACGGCGTGCTCCAGACCCGCCTGCCCTGACCCGCCGGCCCTGAACCGCCGGCCCTGAACCGCCGGCCCTGACCCGCCTGCCTGACCCGCCGGCCCTGACCCGCCGGCCCTGACCCGCCGGCTTTGAACCGCCGGCTTTGAACCGCCGGCTCGATGCCGCTGCGCCGCGACCGCCGTCGCCCAGTTCCCGACAGCTCGTGCTCGACGTGCGGGTCAGCCGCGTCGGTGTCGACCGACCGACGGCCCGTCCGGTACCGAGTCCAGGCCGTGCCCGCCGTCGAACAACCCGCCGTCGGGGCTGCGGCCGGCCCAGCCCTCGTCGCCACCCCAGCCCGACGCGCCAGTGTGCGCTGTCCCGCTGCCGGGAGGTGCGATCCCGCTGCCGTTCGGTGCGGCGCCGCCGTCGCGAGGATGTGTCGGTGCCGTGCCGTTGTCACGCGTCGCTGGCGCTTCGAGGGCCGCGGCCGCCCGCCTGGCGGCCCAGGCGACACCACTTCCCGCCGACCCACCGGTCCGCGCCGCGCTGCCGCCCCGGCTCGTGCTCGCGCCGGCGCTCCGGGCCGCACCGCCCCGGGTACCGCGGGCGGACGCGGCCAGCCGGGGAGCCGCGCCGGCGGTGGCCGGGCGGCGGCGCAGCCCCAGGACCGCGCCGATCTGCGCGCCGACGATGCTCGCCACCGCCAGTACGGCCGAGACGGCGAGCGGCCGGTTCACCCGGTCCTCGGTGCCGGCTCGGGCCGCGCCGACGGTCATCGCGGGCGGTTGGCCCGCCGAATCCGTACCGCTGCTCGGTGGTGGGGCCGGCCGCTGCGGTGCGGCCCGTTCGGGCGCCGGCCGGGGCGCGGGTGGCTTCGGTGCCGCCGGCCGGTCGACGAGCCGTCCGGTGGCGTGCTGCCGGGCACCCTGGTCGGTGGCCTCCGTGGGCAGTCGGAGCAGCTGACCAGGGCGAATGCGGTCCGGGTCGTCGAGCTTGTTCAGCTTGGCGAGCTGCCGGTAGTCGCCGAACTCGTCCAGGTAACGCTCGGCGACCTCGCCGAGGTAGTCGCCCCGGGCCACCCGGTACACAGGCGCGGCCCCGTCGTTGGCGCTCGTGCCACCGGGTGCGGCGAACCCCGTCTCGGCCCTGCCGATCAGCCCGCTCTGCGCCAGCGGGGCCGCCGTGTCGGGCGTCGCGCCCACCCGGGTCGGCGCGGCCAGGGTGGCGGCGGCCGGTGCGTTCGTGCTCGCGTACGTCGGGGCGCCGTAGACGGCCGCGGCGCTGGCGGCGGCCGGACTGGCCGCGAGGATCAGCGCGACCGAGCCGACGAGCGCGGCGGCGGCCTTCTGTTGGCGACTCATCCCGGGCAGCTTCGGCGCCGGGCGGCGCAGGGTCTGCGCCCCCAACTCCACGAGGACGGAGAAGGCGAACGTGGCCCAGCCGAACCAGCCGGCCACCGCCAGTGCCCGCAGAAAGAGCTGGCCGTCGTCTCTGCTGGTCAGCGTGGTGCCGATCTCGGCGACGGTGGGAAGGTGATCAGGGAGGGGATTGCCGGCGAAGGCCAGCAGTGCGATCGGCGCGCCAACCAGCAGCGCACAGAGCACGGCCAGTGCGCCGAGGCCGGTGAGGACGCGTCCGGTCCGCCGTACGACGGACCCAGCCGTTACGGGCATGGCTGCCTTCCTTCCTACGGTGCTGCTGCGGTGATGGCGCGCGCGGTCGCATCGCCGGTGACGGTGACCGACTTGTCGCCGACGAAGGGTCCGAGCATCGAGCGGTTGTAGGTGATCGTGACGGTGACGCGGATCAGGGTCTCCCCGGCGACCTCGGGGAAGCTCACGGTGTGGCCGCTGGTGCCCCCGGCGGCGGTCAGGTAGTTGGCGACCGCCACCACCGCGTCGTCCCTGTCGATCCGGGTCGGCCGGCCATCGATCGCGGCCGCCCGGTCGATGGCCTGACCACCGGCGCGGGCCGCCTCGGCGGCCAGATTCTCGGCATGTTGCAGGGTGCGGAGCTGGCCGGCGCCGTCGAAGGAGAGACCCACGATGGCCAGCACGCCGATCATCGTCACCGCCAGGAAGATGCTCACCCGGCCGTGTTCGCCCGAGCGGGGGCGCCGGACATCCGCGGTCATTCCCGGCCCCGGTAACGGTCCAGTGGTGAGGTGAAGGTCGCCTCGATCTGCCGCTCGCCCGGCATGCCGGGCAGGACGTCGAGCGAGATGTCCCGGAACGACACCAGGCAGACGAGTGTCACCGTCACCGTCGCGTCCGCACCGATCCCGCTGGTGAAGGCGTCGTCGAACGGGGTGGGACTGCCGCCCACCCTGGCCGTGAGTTCCGGCTCCAGATCGTTGGCGCAGGCCAACCCACGCCAGTCCAGCTGATCCTGGATGGCCTTCAGCGCGGCTTGCCGGGCCGTGACCGAGTCCCGGGAGATCGACGCGGCGCGGGCGGCGTCGTGTGTCGCGGCGTCGATCGCCTCCGCCGCCACCGCGGTACGCCCGACGACGCCGGCCAGCACCATCAGCGCGATGAACGCGGGGGCGAGCACCGCCACCTCGATGGAGACCGAGCCCCGCTCGGCGGTGCGGTTCACGGCTCGGTCACCCGCTCCACCGTTCCGTGGGCGGTCTGCCGTATCGCGAAGTCCACGCCCGGCACGACCGACAGGGACCTGCCGTGCACCGTGCAGGTGACCTCGATCTCGTCGATGATCACGCAGGTCGGGCCGGCGCTGTCCCAGCCCACCAGCCAGCCGCCGGCGACCTGGAGGAAGTGGGTCGCGCTGTCCACGCCGGCACCGTTGGGCGCCTGGTACGACCGTTGTGCGTTGACACCGCTCTGCGCGGCGTGCAGGGCGGTCGAGCGGGCGAGGAAGACGGCCGCGACCTGGACCGAGGCGAAGAGCAGCACCAGGATCAGCGGCATCATCACGGCCAGCTCCACCGGATTGGCGCCCCGCTCCCGGTCACCGCCCGTGAGGCGGCGCCGGGTGGCGGTGACCACCCGGCGCCACCCGGGGAACAGGGCTCGGCGCATCCCGGCTACCCGCCCGCGCCTTCGCCGGCGCCGGGGGCGGTGCCTGGGTGGTTCGGAATACCTGTCATCCAGTTGTCGGCCTTGGTCAGGGCCAGGGCGGTGACGGCGATGGCGACGGCGACCAGGCCGGCGATGATCACCGCGGTGGGCACCGGGCTGTCACCGCGCTCACCGTCGCGGCGCAGCTCGGCCAGGCGCGTCGTCAGCACGACGTGCAGGTAGCTGAGGATGGACATGGCGTTCTCCTTCAGGGGGAGGGTTTCAAACACGGGCGACGAACGGGTAGAGAACGAAGCCGAGCAGCACGAAGACCAGAAGTGCGCCCGGGATGTCGAGTCGGCTGGTCACTCCCTCGGCGCGGGCGAGGTTGTCGGTGCGGATCTGGTCGCGCAACGAGTCGGCCCGACTGCGCAGGGTCTCGTGCACCTGCGCCCCCTCGCTGCCGGAGGAGCGCATGATCGCGCCGACGTCGCCCAGCTCCGGGATGCCGATCTTGTCGGCGAGGTCGCGCAGCTCGTCCCAGGGCGCGTGCATCTGCATCTGGGCGATCCGCAGCGACTCCTGGAGCCGATCGAACACCCAGCCGTCGCAGACCGCCGCGGCCCGCTCCAGCGACTGCACCGGCCCGTGCGCGGCGGAGAGCTGCAACGCCACCAGGTCGAGGTAGGTGCACACGGCGGCGCGGAACTCGGCCCGGGCCGCCTCGGCCTTGGTCAGTACGGCCCGGTGTGCCAACAGCCCGCCGATCAGTGCCAGGCCGAGGCTGCCGAGCACAGGTACGACGAGCGGGAACGAGACGCCGAGCACCAGCAGCGCCACCCCGAGCAGGGTCGGCGTGGCCAGCCCGATCAGTGCGGAGAGCAGCACCGACAGCGCGTACTGCTCGGGAGTCTGGCCGATCAGGGCGAGCTGCCGGTGCGGCGGTCGCAACCAGCGGGACAACCCGGTCAGCGAGTCCAGTCGCCGAGAGGCGGGTGTGGCGGCCCGGCCGGTGCCCGGCGGCTGGTGCAGCCGGCGCAGCGCCGGCCCGAGCGCCGGGGTCGCCGGCACCAACTCCCGGACCACCAGGAACACGCCCAACCCGATGCCGGCACCACCACAGACCGCCATGGCGAGCTGCCAGTTCAGCATCATGGGAGCCGCCTTTCGTTCGCGACTGCGGGGCTCCGCTGCGCTGCACTCCTCGCGCTCACGCGATCACCTCGTCCGGGTCGGGCGCCGGCAGGAACCGGGACGGCCGCTGCGGCTGGCTCATCGACCGCACCCAGGCCAGCAGGCCGATGAAGGCCGCGCCGAGGGCGGCCATCACCACCTGACCCACCGGCGAGCCGTACGGCTCGATGTACTCGGCGTTGAGCAGCCCGTACGCCAGGGTGGCCAGGGTCATTCCGGTGAGGAAGCGGACCGCGAACCGGGGTTGCGTCCGCTTGGCCTCGATCTCCCGGCGGGTGGCCACCTCGGCGGATGCCGCGCCGGCGATGGAGCCCAGCACGTCACCCAGCCGTTCGCCCCGGTCCGAGAGGTGCAGGATCAGCGCCGCGACCACCTGGTCACCGACCGGGTCGGCGATCTCGTCGGCGAACGCCAGCAGCGCGGATCGGGCCAGCCAGCCGGCCTGTAGGCGGGCGGCGAGCAGTCGTACCTCGTCCTCGATGCCGGGTGGCACGCTGCCGATCGTGCCGATGATCGACTGCTGAAGGCCCTGCCCGGTGCCGGAGACGTCCTTGAGTCGGCGGGTCCACTCGCCCACCGCCTCGATCCGGGCGATCGCCCTCTGCTCGGCCCTGCCCACCCCGAACAGCCACGGGGTGCCGGGCACCGCCACCGCCACCAGCAGACCCACCACCGGCAGCCCGGTCAGCAGGAACGCCAACGCGCCGGCACCGAGCGCGGCGACAAGCAGCGTCTGGTAGGCCCGCTGCTCGGCCACGGTGGCGCCCGGCCCACGCCACAGTCGACCGAGACCCGGCCCGGCTCCCGGACGAGGCCCGGGTGGCCGGCGGGTGCCGACGAGCGCGACCACGGCCAACAGCAACCCGGCCACACAGGCGGCCCCGGAGACCACCGCGATCAACTCAAGGCTGGCCAGCATCAGGTCACCGCCGGGCCAGTCGGGTCTGCCGGGGGCGTCGCCACGCGCCGGCGCCGGCCTCCACCCACCGGGTCAGCAACCGCACGTCGTAACCCACACGCAGCAACTGGTCGCGGACCCGCTCCGGCAGGTGCCGGGGGACCGCCCGACCGTCCGGGCCGGGCCCGAAGACCGTGGTGGTGGTGATCCGACCGGCCTCACCGGCCCCGATCACCTCCTCCACGTGGGAGACGAACCGGTGTTTCCGCCCGCCGATGGCGGTCTCGTCCTCGATGGTGACGTAGACGATCAGGTCCAGGGCGTTGCCGGCCATCCGGCGGGCCTGGTCGACTGTCATCTCGCGGCCGTGCGCCAACGCCAGCTCGACGATCCGTTCGCCAACCCCGGCGGCCGTACGGGCGTGGATGGTGCACATCGAGCC
The DNA here is from genome assembly GCF_049847025.1 of Micromonospora sp. DT231. Taxonomy (NCBI): domain Bacteria; kingdom Bacillati; phylum Actinomycetota; class Actinomycetes; order Micromonosporales; family Micromonosporaceae; genus Micromonospora; species Micromonospora sp. DT231. The sequence continues at coordinate 468,612 of NZ_JBNCNO010000002.1, forward strand.
CCGGCTGGTGGTCATCGCCTGCAGCATCGGCACGATCTCCCGGGACCGCACCTCGCCCACGATGATCCGCAACACGCCCATCCGCAGCGACAGGGGGATCAGGTCGGCGATCGTCACCTCACCGGCCGGACGGCCGTCGAAGCCGCGCTCCCCGTGCCCCTCCCGGGCCTCGAAGCTCATCACCGCCCGGTGCCGCTCCCGGCGGCGGGCCGGCAACAACTCGCGGCTCTCCTCCAGCAGCACGTACGGCTCGTCGGGCGGGATCTCGTTCATCAACGCCCGGATGATCGTGGTCTTCCCGGCGCCGGCCAACCCGGCGACCATGATGTTCAACCCGGCGCGCATCGCCGCGCGCAGGAAGTCGCGCAGCAGCGGATCGATCATCTCGTCGAGGTCACCCCGGGTGCCCGCGATGTCGTCGAGGCTCACGTCCAGCGTGTTGTGCTTGCGGATCACCGCGTACGGCCGGTGGCTGACCAGGAACACCGCCGCCAGCCGGCTGCCGTCGGGCAGTTGCAGGTCGAGGGTTGGCTTCACGGTGGACAGCGACCGCTCGGTCGCGCCCGCCCGGCGGGCTGCCGCCTGGAGGATCTCCACCAGTTCGGCGTCGCTGTCGGCGATCGGCTCGGCCCAGTCCACCCCACCGCCGTGCCTGGTGATGCGCACCTGGTCGCAGCCGAGGATGTGCACCTCCTCGATGGTGTCGTCGACGAGCAGCGTCTGTAGCCGACCGAGCCCCACCAGCTCGGCGGTCACCTGGTCGAGCAGCAGACGCTCGTCACCGGCAGCCATCGGGGTGCCGGCCCGGCGGACGAAGTCCGCGTACTGGGCGACCACCGTGACGGCCAGCCGGGCCCGTTCGGTGTCCTCCTCGTCGGCCGTGAACTCCCGGCCGCGCTGCCACAGGGTGAGCCGTTCGGTGAGTTCCCGGCGTAGCTCCCGGACCACCTGGAAGTCCATCCGGGGCCGCGGCGCCGATGCCGTCGGCGGTGTGGCGGCGGGCGTCGGCTGCGGCATCGGCACGGGCTGTTGGTGCCGGCCGTTCGGCCCGGCCAGCGGCGGCTCGGTGGAGGTCGCGCCCGGTGGCTGTTGGCGAGGATCCGTGGAGACCGGCTCAAACCGCATCCGGGACCCCCTGCTGCACGGGCCACGCCAACCGGGCCTGCCGCCGGTCCAGGAGCGCGCCGATCGGCACCTCCAACGCGGCGGCCGCGCGCATCAGCGGCCGTCCGGTCCGCACGGTCCCGCCCAGGGCGAGCACCCCGGCGGTACGCGGATCGTGTGGCAGCCGTGCGATGACAGGCAGTTTCAGGGCGCGGCTGATCTCGGCTCGCCCGTGTCCGGCGCCGACCAGCAGCAGCCGCAGGGTGCCGGGCGGCACCCGGTGCTCGGCGAAGTCCCGTTCGATCGCGGTGACCACCGCGCGGGTGCCGGAGAGGTCCGGCAGGTGCGCCCGGGTCACCAGCAGCACCACCGAGGCCGCCCGCAGCACCGGCCACGGTGGTCCGGTCACGTGCAACCGGCCGCAGTCGACCAGGACGTCGTAGCCGGGGGTGCCACGGTCGAGGGCTGTGAAGTAGTCGGCGAACCGCTGCCAGAGCGGGGTGACGCTGCCACCCTGGGCCGGGTCGACAAGCCCGGGCAGCAGCAGTCGTTCCCGGCGGGGAGCGTCCAGGTCGACCAGTTGCGACCAGAACGCGGTCTCCAGGTTGCCGTCGCGCAGCTCCCCCACGGCCAGTTCACCGATGCCGCGGGGGCCGTCCAACTGGCCGCCGAGGTAGCCGGCGAGGATCGAGCCGCCGGCCGGATCGCACTCGGCGAGCACCAGCCGTCGGTGCCAGGCCAGTGTGCAGGCCAGCGCGGAGGTCGTGACGCCGGGCGAACCCTTCGCCGACACCAGCGCGATGATCGCCATGCTCAGGCCGCTTCGGTCAGCACGACGGCGATGCGCGCCTGCGCGGTGAGGGCCACCACCGCGGGCACGTCCCGGGTGGGCAGCGCCAGGTACAGCACCTTGGCGTCGTTGGCCGGGCTGACCATGTCGATCACGGTGGCCGGGAACCTGGTGCTGACGGCGGCCGGGTCCCCGTTGGTGCTGCGGTCCGGGGTGCTGATCAGCAGCACCTTGTCCCCGGGGTGCAGTTGCCGGGCCGGCACCTGGGCGGTCTTGAGGCCGAGCGCGATCTGCTGCTGGTCGGGGCCGAGCAGCGGATCGGCGGTGACCTGCCCCAGGGTGAGCAGGGTGCCCGGGACCAACTTCACTGCGGCCCGTTTGCCGACCACCTCGTCGAGCCGGCCGGCGGGCACCGGACGCAGCCCGTGGCCGCCGGCGACCTGCACGGTGATCAGGTCTGCGGCGCTGACCTCCCGGCCCACCTCCACCGGCCGGGCGACCGCGAGATAGCTGCCGGTGGCCCGGACCGAGGTGACGGCGAACGCCGCGCCCAGCCCACCGAGGGCGATCAGGAGTACGGCGAGGCCGAGCAACCCGGGGCGGACCCGACGTTGCCGGACCACCTTGGGCGGGTTGACGGGTGCGTCGACCGACCCGGTTCCGTTGCGCGTCGCGAGGCTCATCGGGTCACCACCTGGAGTTCGTTGATCTGGATCGGTACGACGCCGCTGTTCCGGGTCACCGGGATCTCTCCGCTCTGCCCACCGCCGTTCCAGGTCACCTTCCAGTGCGTGGTGGCGGTGACGTCGTACTTACCGGCCTTCTGGTAGCCCTTGTGGTAGCCGCAGGTCGGGGAGGTGCGGCCGGCAAGGTCCTTGTCCGTCGCGACGTACGGGGTGCCGGCGTCGGGGCAGGACACGTGATCGCCGTTGCCCATGTCCCAGACGATCTCGCTGACCTCCGCCGTGATGTCGACCCTGACGTCCCGATCGGTCTCGTCGGAATAAAGCGGGCCGAAGTAGGCGGTCTTCTGCTCGGACCACATCCACACCGGCAGGCCGACCAGGCCGGGGCCGTTCTTCTTGCGGGGTGCGACCGCCAGCGGCGCCCGCTCCAGCGTGATCTTCGCCAGGGCGCGTCGGGCCAACTCCGCCGGGTTCGGAGGCGCGCCGAAGCCGGGCGGCTCCTCCCGCAGCACCACGGTGATGTTGCCGACGTCCGTGCCGTCGTTGCAGGTCTGTACGTACCAGTGCTGACCCTCGGGTGCCTCGTTCTGCGGCTCGGCCAGCTCGTAGTAGCAGCCGTCGGCGCTGTTGAACCAGCCCTTGAGGTCGTCGTAGCAGGGCACGGTCCGCCCTTCCCACCGGCAGACGCCACCGCCACCGCCACCGCCGCCGTCATCGTCGTCGCCGCCACCGCCGTTGTCGCCGCCGCCGCCCGGGTTGCCGGGTTCGTCGTCCCAGACGCTGCAGTCGGGCTGGTCGGGCGGGCAGTTTGCCCCCGGGCCGGCGCGCCGAGCGGCGGCGGCCGGCAGGGTCGTGCCGACCACCAGGAGGAGCGCGAGCCCGATCCCGGCGAGGGCCCGCCGAGCTGTCGAGGCCCGGGGGGTACGGGTGAGAACGTCCCCTCCGGCCCGGGTCAGCACGGCTGCTCCCGGTGCAACGCGCCCGAGTTGATCAGCCAGCGGCCGTCGGGATACCGGGTCGCCGTGGCGGTGGAGAGGTGCCTGCCGCCCCCGCTGCCCGGCACGACACGCTTGTCCTTGGCGTAGACCAGCCGGTAGCCGGTCAGGTCCAGGCAGTCCTGGATCTCGACGGTGGCCGGGTTCGCGTCCAGGCTCACGGCGGTCACGGTCGGGTCCGACTTCAACGTCCCGGTACGCACGGCACCGTGCTCCTTAGCGTCGCGAATGGACAATTGCACACGGGTCAGAAGTGGATCAGCGAGAAATCGGGACAGTTCCGGCGCGCGCGGATCACTGCGTCCACTCGCCGTCCGCGAGGCCGCCAGATAACCGGCGTACGCGTCGAGCGCCGCCTTTTCGGCAGCGTGTCGTTCACCGTCGGGAGTTGCCTGTTGCCCGTCGTCCTGGGCCGCCGCCGGCCTTTCGACGGCCTCCCGCCCGCTGGCGCAGGCGGTGACCGGCGCCGCCGCCACGACCGCCAGCAGGCAGATCGCCGCTCGTCTGAGCTGCCGTCCGCGCACCGTCGAGCCTCCTCGTGGTCGCCCGGCGTGGTGACGGATCACCGCCGCAGGGCATGCGGAAGCGCGCCCGGATCAGCACATCCGGAGCCGATCATTGCGCTTCCGCATTCACCGTTACGGATCTTCTACAAATGCAGGTCCCATGTCCTCGGGTGGTTAAGGTGAGGCTTGCGTCACACCCAAGGGGCGAGCATAGGCTGACGCTCGCCGATGCAACAGAGGCAATTCAACCGAACACTCTGCGTGATGATGGGTGGTGGTGACAGGTGCCCGCGCTACGTCCGGCGCAATTGTGGTGCGAGCGATCGTCAGTGGCCGGGCGGCGTCGCGCCGGATCGGCCCGGCGGAGTCTCGTCACCGACCCTGGGAGTGGGACATCGCGGCCTCATCCCGGCATCCCGGCGGGTTTGTCGACCTGTCGACGACAGGCCCCGCCCGACGGAGTGCCCGGCCCCGATCCGGCGGAGGGTGCCGTGCGGTGGTCGGGTGGGCAGGTCGCTTTCCGCGCCATCCGCCACACCGCAGCGATCGTTCCGTCACGATCCGTGTTCGCCATCCCGGGGCGACCCCTGTGCGCAATGGCGGGGACATGGCGCTGACCGGCCCCCCCGCGGCCGTCCCCGGTCGGGAAAACCCACCCGATCGGAGACCGGTGCCCCCGCCGTCCGGTGGCCCGGCGTCCCCGCCGTCCGGTGGCCCGGCGTCCCCGCCGTCCGGTGGCCTGGCGTCCCCGCCGTCCGGTGGCCTGACGGCACCCGCCGCGGCCGTGGCTCGCGTCCGGGTCCCGACCGTGCTCGCGTTCCTCACGGTCGGCCCGCTACTGCGGATGGCCGCGCTGCGTTACGCCGTACCCCCGGGCCTGCCGGACCGGACCGGCTGCGACGCCTGCGGCGCCCCGGTGAGCCTGACCCGACCCTGGCCCGCGCTGGGCCCGGCGGCCCGGTGCGGACGCTGCCGCGCACCTGTCGGCCCACCGCCGGGCACGGTCGAGCTGGCCGGGCTCGGCGCGGTGCTGCTGCTGGCACTCGTCGGCCCGTCGGGCGGGGCGCTGCCGGCGCTTGCCTGGTGGCTCGGCTGGACGATCCCGGCGGTCTTCGTCGACCTGGCCGTGCACCGGTTGCCGGATCGGCTCACCCTGCCGGCGGCGGCCGGTACGTGGCTGCTGCTCGGCGTCGCCGCCGCCCTTGCCGGCGAGCCGGGGCCGTGGCTGCGGGCTGCCGTCGGCGGCGCGGGGCTGGCGCTGTTCTTCGCCAGCACCACCCTGCTGCTGGGCCGCCGCGGGTTCGGGCTGGGTGACGCCAAGCTGGCGCTCGGTGTGGGGGCGCTGCTCGGCTGGTACGGCTGGCCGGTGCTGCTGCTCGGGCTACTGCTCGCTTTCGGGCTGTCCGCGCTGGTGAGCGTGGGCCTGCTGGCCACGCGTCGGGCCCGCTGGAGCACGCACCTGCCGTTCGGCCCGTTCCTGCTGCTCGGCACGGTAGGCGCGCTTTTACTAACCGGCTGACGCCGCCCGCCGCCCGCCGCTGCGTGCTCGCCGCCCGCCGCCTACCGCTCGCCTCCAAGATCGTGCTCGATCCTGGATCGAGTGGTATCGCGGCGACCGGAGGCCACTACAAGCAGGACAACGTCGTTGCGTTAGGGCGAGCGGTTGTTCGTCAATGGGCACTGTCTCGCCGATCATGCTGTTGTGCCGGGGTGGTCTTGTCCCCCGACCCGGGTTGATCGGCCAGGGGTGCGTGGGGTGCCGGTTGGCGGGGCAGGCTCTGCGTGTCCGGGGGTGGTCGGAGGTCCTTTGCTCTGCACCCGTGGGTGCGACGGCTACGGTCTGTGACCGGTGCCTATTGGGGTGCAGAGCAAAGGACGGGCGACTCGTGCACCTTGCCCGACGGGGCGGTTGGTGATCGAGGTCGTACCTGGCCGGCCGCAGCGCCAACGCAACCACGTGGAGATCCAGGACAACGCCGTTGCTGTGGGCGGAACCATTGCTCGTCAACCGCGCTGCCTTGCCGATCACGGAGTTGTGGCGTGCAACAGAACGCCTATGAGGCCCCAAACCCGGCACCAGGACTAGGTGGTTGCCGGGTCTGGACTGCCTCCGCTCGGCGATCTTGTACTTTCTGTCCCGACATAAAGGGGCATATCATCTATATCGACAACCGAAACTGCAAGATCGCGTGAACTTCTCGCGAGACGCACTCTGATCTAGCTGCACTCTTCAGGAGTCCCGTATCCAGCACGTGTTGACCTGTCGGCCACGGCGCTGACGCAACGGCGTTGACAACCAGGATCGAGCGTGATCGTGGACGGCGCGGGGGGTCACTGGCGGGTGCGGCTCGCCAGTTTCGGGACCGGGCGCTCGGCGCGGTCGGTCCGACGGCGTAGCGCCTCGGCGGCCGGGCGCGCCAGTAGCGGGGTTGCCAGCACGGCGACCAGCGCGCCGAACAGCACGCCCGCGATCACGTCGTGCGGGTAGTGCACGCCCACGAAGATCCGGGAGAAGGCGCCCAGCGCGGCCAACGGCAGCGCGACCAAGCCGAGTCGGCGGGAGAGCAGGAGCGTGGTCACCGCCAGTGCGCCGGCGATCGTGGCGTGGTTGCTGGGGAACGACCAGTCGCCCGGGGGTGGGCAGGCGCCCGCGATGATCGCCCGCCCGACGGTCCGGCAGGGGCGTTCCTCGTCCACCACGGTCTTGAGCCATTCGCTGCCGGCGTACGCGAGCAGCGCCGGCAGGGGCGCGACCAGGGCGAGGGCCCGGTCGTGCGGACCGCCGGACCGACGGGTCAGCGCGGCCAGCACCAGCAGCGCGCCGAGCAGCAGGATCACCCCCTCGGTGGCGTGCCCGACGAACCACTGCACCGGCTCTGGGCTGCTGGCGGCGGCGTCGACGACATCGCGGTACCACTCAGCACTGATCTCCGGAACGTCCATGCTGCCGTTGGCGGCCATGCATCACCTCACCTCACGTTCATACCTTGTTCATCTCCGGGACACCCTAGGAACGCGGCAGCGGGTAGCGGAGCAGTCGAAGGTCGGTCGGGTCTCCCGACCTTCGTCCAGGGTTCGTTCAGCCGGATCTGCTTGGCTTGTCCAGGACGTCGGCATTCACGGGAGGCTTCGTGCACACCAGTTCGGCCACCGACCAGCCGCCGCCCGCCGGTGGAACGGCGTACGACGAGACCTGGCGGATCCGACGGACGGAGGCCGACCTGGACCGGCTCGGCGAGACTGAGTCGATCTTCGCGGTGGGCAACGGGTGGGTCGGTTGGCGTGGCGTTCTCGACGAGGGTGCGCCGTGCGGGATGCCGGGCAGCTACGTCAGTGGCTTCCACGAGCGGCGCGAGCTGGGCTATCCCGAGGAGGGGTACGCGTTTCCGCAGGCCAGCGACACCGTGATCAGCGCGCCGAACGCCGCTTTGATCCGGCTCTGGGTCGACGACGAGCCGCTGGACATTCGCACCGGGACGCTGCGCGGGCACGAGCAGGTGCTCGACCTGCGCGCCGGTGTGCTGCGCCGGGAGACCGAGTGGATCTCGCCGGCCGGGCGGGGAGTACGCATCCGCAGCACCCGGTTGGTGTCCCTGCCGCGCCGCCCGGTGGCCGCCGTCCAGTACGAGGTCGAGCCGCTGGACGGTCCCGTCGAGGTGCGGGTCTGCTCGGACCTGCTGGCCAACGAGACGGTGCCGGAGCGCTCGGACGATCCCCGGGCCGCCTCGGTGCCCGACAACCCGCTGACCGCCGAGGCGTACCGGGCGGATGATCTCGACGGGTTGCTTGTGCACCGCACCGAGCGCAGCGGCCAGCGTGTCGCGGTCGCGGTCAGTCACCTGGTGGACGGGCCGAGCACGGTCACCAGCACCGGTGACTGCACCCCGGACCGGGTACGGCTGACCGTGGCGGATCGGCTGCGCCCGGGGGAGCGGCTGCGGCTGACGAAGTTCGCGGCGTACGAGTGGGCGGCGGTCGACGCCACCTCGGCCGACGAGTTGGCGGCCCTGGTCGCCGCCGAGGCGGACGCGGCCCGGGCGGACGGCTTCGACGCGCTGCTCACCGACCAGCGGGCCGCCCTGGACGCGGCCTGGCAGGTCGCCGACGTGCAGCTCGACGGTGACCCGGAGCTTCAGCAGGCGGTCCGGTTCGCGATGTTCCACCTGATCCAGGCCGGCCGCCCGGACTCCGACCGGACCATCGCGGCGAAGGGGCTGACCGGCAACGGCTACGACGGGCACGTCCTGTGGGACACCGAGACCTACGTCCTGCCGGTGCTCACGTACCTGGCCCCGGCGGTGGCCCGTTCGGCCCTCAGGTGGCGGCACGCCCACCTGCCCGAGGCCCGCGAGCGGGCCGCGGAACTACGGTTGACCGGCGCGACGTTCCCGTGGCGCACCATCGGCGGCCGGGAGTGCTCCGGCTACTGGCCGGCCGGCACGGCCGCGCTGCACGTGAACGCCGACATCGCCGACGCGGTGCTGCGCTACCTGGCCGCCACGGATGACGAGCGGTTCCTCGCCGAGGCGGGGCTGGAGTTGCTTGTGGAGACGGCCCGGCTCTGGCACGGCTTCGGGCACTGGTCGGACGACTCGCGCTTCCACCTGCACGGGGTGACCGGCCCGGACGAGTACGCCGCGCTTGTCGACGACAACGTCTTCACGAACCTGATGGCCCGGCGCAACCTGCGGGGTGCGGCGGACGCCGCCGAGCGCCACCCCGACCTGGCCGGCCGACTTGGTGTGGACCGCGACGAGATCGCGCACTGGCGGTCCGCCGCCGATGCGGTTGTCGTTCCGTACGACCGGGAGCGCGGGGTGCACCAGCAGTCCGCCGGGTTCACCGAGCAGCCCGAGTGGGACTTCGCGAACACGGGCGACGACGACTATCCCCTGCTGCTGCACTTCCCCTACCTGGAGTTGTATCGCAAGCAGGTGGTGAAGCAGGCCGACCTGGTGCTCGCCATGCAGCTCTGCCCCGGCGAGTTCAGCGCCGCCGAGAAGGCCCGCAACCTGGCCTACTACGAGGCCCGTACCGTCCGGGACTCGTCGCTGTCGGCGGCCCCGCAGGCGGTGCTGGCCGCCGAGGTCGGGCATCTGGATCTGGCGTACGACCTGTTCGCCGAGTCGGTCCTGCAGGATCTGGCGGACCTGGGGGACAAGACCGCCGACGGGCTGCACCTGGCGTCGCTGGCCGGTGCGTGGCTGGCGCTGGTGCGGGGCTTCGGCGGGCTGCGCGACGACCGGGGTGTGCTCTCCTTCGACCCCCGGCTGCCGCGACAGATCGACCGGCTGGCGTTCAGCCTGCGCTGGCGTGGCCACCGGCTGCGAGTCACTGTGACTCCGACCGAGGCCCGCTACGAGCTGCCCGGCGCCGGCCCGGACGCCGAGGTCGAGCTGTGGCACCACGGTGAGTCGCTGCGGATCACCGAGGCCGAGCCGGTCACCCGGCCGATGCCGCAGGTGGCCGATCCCGGGCCGGAGCCGCTCTCCCCGCCCGGTCGCCGCCCCACCCGCCGCTCGGCCGGCTGAGTCACGCCGGCCCGGCCCGGGTTCGCGCGGAAGGCTCAGGTCGGCCCGGGGTGGCCGGCCATGCGCTCGCGGACGGCCTCCAGCGCCTCGAAGGCGTACGCCCAGTTGTGGCATTTGAAGCTGCGCAGGCCGTCGATCGCGGTGTGGCAGTCGGAGCAGCGCACGCCGGCGATGGCTGCCGGGATCTCGGTGTTGACGTACTTGCGCTCACCGAGGATGACGGTGGCGATCATGGCCTTGTCGTGCAGGCCGGAGACCGCCGACGAGACGATGTCGTACCAGGTGATCCGTCGGCCGCACTTCGGGCAGTCGGGTTCGTCGCCGCTGACCCAGAGCGGGGCGCCGATGCTGCGCGCCGGCATGCCGAGCAGCTTTTCCAGCCGCCGGACGTCCGACTCCGGGGTGGTCCAGCGGTGTCGGCCGGGCAGTGCCGCGGGCGAGTCGTACACCGCGCGGAACAGGTCGTGGTCGACATGCACGGTCTCCCGCTGAGCGGTCATCGTCGTCCCCCTCGTTGAGTAGGTGCCCCCACCGTGGTCAGCGACGACTGTGGGCGCTGCCGGATCAACGACACGAGGGGTCGGCGGGTCGTCCCCGCTGACCCGCTTTCGCCTCCGGCGGCCCACCCGAGGTGGTACGACGGACGCAGGGCGGGCCACCGGGAGGAGCGCCGATGGCGAGCAGGCCCGAACGGGTGCTCCGGGGCGATGACGCACCGCTGAGCGCCTCGTTCCTGGAGCTGTTCTTCGACCTGGCGTTCGTGCTCGCCCTCAGTCAGCTCGCGGAGCATCTGCTGCACGACCTCACCCTGCCCGGGGCGCTGCGTACCGCCCTGCTGTTGGCCGGGGTGTGGTGGATCTGGGTGACCACCACCTGGTTCGCCGACTGGTACGACCCGGACAGCCCGTGGGTCCGGTGGCTGCTGGTCGCTGCCTCGCTGGGCAGCCTGCTGGCCGGGGTGGCGATTCCGCAGGCGTTGGACGGGCGGGGCCTGCTCTTCGCCGGTGCGTACGTCGCGGTCCACATCGCCCGGGGCGCGGTGACCGCGTTCGCGCTGCGTGGTCACCCCCGACAGAAGAGGGCGCTGCGGATCCTCTGCTGGTTCAGCGTCTCCGCCGTGCCGTGGCTGGTCGGTGGGCTCCGGCCGGAGTGGCGGGTGCCGCTCTGGCTGTTCGCTCTCGCGATCGACCTCACCGGCCCACGAATCGGCTGGCCCACTCCCCGGCTGGGACGGACGTCCCGGCCGGAACTGCGCCTCGCCAGCGAACACTTCGCCGAGCGGTACCAGCAAATCATGATCATCGCGCTCGGCGAACTCGTCCTGGTCGCCGGCCTCTCGTACTCCGGTACCCACCTCGACCCCCCGCAGACCGCCGCCTTCCTGCTGGTCTTCGCCGCCGCCGTGCTGATCGGTCTGCTCTACGTGACGCCCGCCGGTCAGCGCCTGGGCCCGGCTCTCGAGCGCGCCGACCCAGCCCGGCTCGGTGTCATCACCGGCTACCTGCACCTCGTGATGGTCGCCGGGTTGGTGGTCACCGCCGTCGGGGCCGAACTGAGCATCGCCCACCCCACGGAGGCGAGTGACCTGACCTCGGCCGTCGTCATCCTGGGCGGTCCGACGCTGTTCCTTCTCGGGCGGACCCTGTTCTCGGTGGCGATCCACCGGCGACTCTCCTGGCCCCGGGTCGCCGCCCTGTTCGTGCTGTCCGGTGCGGCGGTCGTCCTGCGGCTGCCGCTGCTGGCGGTCAGCGCGGTCGCCACCGGGGTGGTGCTCACGGTGGTCGTCCTGGACCACGCCGGCATCCGCTCCTATCGCCGGATCAAGAATCCTGACTGACGTCAGACGGATGGGCTCCGGGCTCATGCGACCCCCGGCCATCAGTGGCAGCGGGTGCCGGGGAGGGGTTACGGGCGGCGGCTGCGGCGACGGTTGCCAGGTCTTCGCTCGAGAAGCCCGTGCGGCTCAGCACCGCCAGGGACTTGTTCGTCGCCAGCGTGCACAACGCCAACTCTGCCGCCTCCTGCTCACCGGCCCCCGCCGCCAGCAACGCCTGCCGCAGCATCGCCCGCAAACCGTCGATCATGGAGCGGACCATCGCCTGACCCTCCGCGTCGAGGGCCGGAAACTGCGTTGCCGACACCGTGAGCAGGCAGCCGTCCGGGACCGACGGGTCGGCGATGCGGTTCAGGGTGACCTGCAGGTAGGCGGCCACCACGGCGCTCGGGCTCGGGTGGGGGCCGGACAGGGCCTGCTCGTACAGCGGGTGGTAGGTCTGCGCGTACCGCTGGAGGCTTTTGCGGAAGAGGGTGCTCTTGTCGCCGAAGGTGCCGTAGAGCGAGCCCCGACCCAGGCCCGTGCCCTCGGTGAGGCGATCGATCGACGCCTCCGAATAGCCCCAGCGCCAGAAGACGTGCATCGCGCGTCGTAGCGCCTCGTCCACGTCGAATTGCTTGCGGCCCGCCATGGTTCGTCAGCCTACACATCTTGTACCGATCGTTCCAAAGGTCTTGTACTGATCGTTCCAACATGCGTAGGGTGGCCGACATGACATACCTGAGTTCGCTACGGCTGCCCGACGGGTTCACCGACGTCTTCACCAGTCGCCTCGTGGAGGTGAACGGGCTGCGGCTGCACGCCGTCACCGGCGGGGACGGCCCGCCGCTGCTGCTTGTCGGCGGGTGGCCGCAGACCTGGTACGCCTGGCGGCACGTGATGCCCGCGCTTGCCCGCCAGCACACCGTCGTCGCCGTCGACTCACGCGGCGCCGGGCTCTCCGACAAGCCCGACGACGGTTACGACGCCGGCACCCTCGCGGCCGACCTGGTCGCGCTGATGGCCGCGCTCGGGCACGACCGGTTCGACGTGGTCGGCCACGACATCGGCATGTGGACCGGATACGCCCTCGCTGCCGATCACCCCGAACGGGTGGACCGGCTCGCCGTCGTCGACGCCATCATCCCCGGCCTCACGCCGACCCCGTCGGTCTTCAGCCCGGCAGCGGTCAACCAGCGGCTCTGGCACTTCGGCTTCAACCGGCTCACCGACCTCAACGAGGAACTGGTCCGGGGGCGGGAGCAACTCTTCTTCGGCTACCAGTTCGCCAAGAAGGCCGCCACCCCGGACGCGATCCCCGCGTACGCCGTGGACGTCTACGTCGACGCGATCGTCGCGGACCCGCGCGGGCTGCCGGCGAGCTTCGGGTACTACCGGGCACTGGACGAGACGATCGCGCAGAACGAGCAGCGCAGGAAGACCCGGCTGACGCTGCCGGTGCTCGCCGTCGGCGGGGCGCGGTACAGCGGCGCGGCGCCCGCCGAGACGATGCGGCTGGCGGCCGACGACGTCACCGGCGTGATCGTCGACGACTGCGGCCACTACGTGGCCGAGGAGCAGCCCGTGCGGTTCACCGAGATCCTGGAGGACTTCCTCGTGGCAAACCGGTAGCGCTCGCCTTTCGAGAAGCAGATGAAGCTAGCTGAGGCGGTGTGCGGTGTCGGCGAACGAGCGGATCAGCTCCGTCTCGTTGCCGGTGCGCCAGATCAGGCCCCACCGGCCGGGCGGGGCGTCGCGAATCGGCACGTACGCGATGTCCGGCCGCGCGTAGTAGCGGGCGGCCTGGGCGTGGACCGGTGAGACGGCTTCGCCGGTGACGAGGATCGGGATCATCTCCTGGAAGTTGGAGACGGACGGGCCGATGCGGATCAGACGCCCACTCGGTGTGCGCAGGGGCACCAGGATCTCCCGCCAGTAGTCCGGCCGGGCCCCGCCCATCACCGTCACGTCCGCCAGGTCCTCGTAGCAGACCGACTCACGGGCGGCGAGCGGGTGGCTCGCCCCGACTGCCAGCACGATGGGTTCGGTGTAGATGACCGGGCCGACGGTGAGGTCCGGCTCCTGGACGGGCAACCACACGATCTGCACGTCGATGTCGCCGGCGCGGAGCTGACCGAAGGGGTCGCCGAAGTCGACGTGCCGGAGCTGTACCTCGCACTCGGGGTGGCCCTGTGCGAACGCGGTGAACAACTCCCGGAAGTCGTGCAGGTTGACGGCGATCGAGCCGACCCGCAGCACCCCGGTCCTGCCGCGGGCGGCGCGCCTGGCCCGATCCATCCCCTCGCACAGGCCCCGGTACATCGGCTGGATGTCGTCGAAGAGTCGCTGGCCGATCGGTGTCAGTGCCACCCGTCGGTTGTTCCGCTCGAACAGGGGGGCGCCGATCCGCCGTTCCTGCTTCTTGATCGCCTGGCTGACCCGCGCCTGCGTCACGTGCAGTCGCTGCGCGGTGCGGGTGAAATGCAGCTCCTCCGCCAGGGTGAGGAAGATTTCGATGTCCCGAAGCTCCACCGCTCATCTCGTCTCGTGAATTAGCGAAGGGTTATGGCACCTTACCAGAATTGATCTTGTGGACGAGGTTGTCACCGCGCAGGCTTGTCGACGTCGGAGCGAGGAACACGCCTCAGCCAAGGAGATGCTCGTGCGCAAGCTCGTCTACTACATCGCCGCCACCCTGGACGGCTTCATCGCCGGTCCGGACGGCGCCGACCCCACCGGCCCGGACGGATTCTGGCCCATCCCGGACGACTACCTGCACCACCTCGTCGCCGAGTATCCGGAGACCCTGCCCGGCCCGGCCCGGCAGGCGTTCGGTATCACCGACGAGGGCAGCCGCTTCGACACCGTCCTGGAGGGGCGGCACTCCTACGAGGTGGGTCTGCGGGCCGGCATGACCGACGCGTACCCGCACCTGCGCCACCTGGTGTTCTCCCGCACGCTCGGCGACAGCCCGGACCCGGCCGTCGAGGTCCTGGCCACCGACCCCATCGCCACGGTACGAGAGCTCAAGCGGCACGACGGCAAGGACGTCTGGGTGATCGGCGGCGGGGCCCTGGCCGGTGCACTCTACTCCGAGATCGACACGTTGATCGTCAAGCTGGCCCCGTTGACCATCGGCGCCGGCATCCCGCTCTTCGGCCGCGACGCCGCCTTCGCACCGCGTACCTGGCGTCTGACCGACCACACCGTCCTGGACAGTGGCGCGCTCTTCCTCACCTACACGCACGCCCAGACCGGAGACGAGTCCGCATGAGCACACTCCCCGACATCCTCACGATCCGTCCCATCACCGGGCCGGACGAGATCGCGCTGTTCAACCGTCTGCCGTACACCATCAACCACGAACTCGCCGACGACCTCGCCGCGCACCGCCGCCGACCGGAGTGGATGTGGGTGGCGCTGCACGGGGACCGCCTGCTCGCCAGGGTCGCCTGGTGGGGCCGCGACGGCGACAGCAGCCCGCTGCTCCTGGACATCCTCGACGTCGACGACGGCGCCGAAGACCTGACCGAGGTGGCGCGGGCGCTGTACGAGACGGCCGCGAAGCAGGTCCTGCCAGCGGGAGGCACCCCACCGGAGTACGGCCGCTTCATCCCGGCGGACTGGCGTGCGGACCCGGACACCCACCGGGCGGTGCGCACGAGGATGAGCGTCCTGGAGAGCACCGGTGCACGCCTGACCGTCGAACGACTACGCCTCCAGTGGAGTCCCGACAGCGGTCTGCCCGCACCCGACCCGCGCCTGGCCTTCCGTCCGGCCCTCGACACCGACGAGCTGGTCGCGCTGATGACCCGTGCGCTGGACGGCACCCTGGACGCGCACAGCCGTACCGACCTGGGGCTGATGTCGCCGCACGAGGCCGCGGTCAAGCACTACGAGCAGGAACTCGCCACGTACTCCAGTCCTCGCGAATGGTGGCGGATCGGCACGGTGGGCGAGCACGGTGAGCCGGTCGGGTTCGTCATCCCAGCGCGCAACGCGTACCACCCGGTGATCGCCTACCTCGGCGTCGTACCGGAGCACCGGGGCCACGGGTACGTCGACGGCCTCCTGGCCGAGGGCACCCGAATCCTCGCCGCCGAGGACGTCCCCCGCATTCGCGCCGCCACCGACCTGGGCAACGTGCCCATGGCGGCGGCGTTCGCCCGCGCCGGCTACGTCAACTTCGAACGGGCCATCAACATGGCCTGGCAGTGAGTGGCGGCGACCTGGCCGTCTTTTCGATGATCGGGACGGATGTCGAAACGGGCGACGCCACTCGCTGATCCGCCGCAGGCGGAGCCGTCGTGGGTCTCCGGTGCCGGGCCGCTGGTGCCCGATCGGCGCCAGCGGCCCGTTCGTACGCTCGATCAGCCCTTCACCGCGCCTGCGGTGAGCCCTTCGGTGAGGAAGCGCTGCCCGAAGGCGTACATGACCACCACGGGGATGCTGACCAGCAGCGACGCGGCGGCGAGTTGGCCTTGCGGCACCACATCTCCGGCGATCATCGACTGCATCCCCACGGGGAGCGTCTTGTACTCGTCCTTGGTGATGAACACGAATGCGAAGAGGAACTCGTTCCAGGCGTTGGTCAGGGTGAAGAGCGCGACCGCCAGCAGGCCTGGCTTGGCCAGCGGCAGCACCACCCGGCCGAACGCCTGGATGCGGCTGCAACCGTCGACGAGCGCGGCCTCCTCCAACTCGACGGGGATCGACGAGAAGTACCCCACCAGTAGCCAGGTGGCGAACGGCAGCGTGAAGGTCGGGTACGTCACCACCAGGGACCACAACGAGTCGGTCAGCCGGGCGCCGATGAGCATCTGGTACAGCGGGATGAACAGCAGCGCGCCCGGCATCACGTAGGTGAGCAGCACCGTGACGGTGAAGCCCTGCGCCCCGCGGAACCGCAGGCGGGCCAGCGCGTAGCCCGCCAGGGCGGCGCAGACAAGCGCCACGGCTGTCGACGCCGCGGACACCAGCAGGGTGTTGAGGTACCAGCGGCCGAACGGCTGGTTGTCGAACAGCGCGCCGAACTGCTCGAGCGTCCAGGGCGTCGGCCACAGGTCGTCGGTACGCATGACGACCTGGCCCTCGGACTTGAAGGCCGTGACGGCGATCCAGTACAGCGGGCCCAGCACGAAGAAGAGCAACCCGGCCAGCGCGGTCCAGGAACCCAGGCCCGACACCACTGACGACGACCGGCGACCGCCTCGGGACTGAAGGGTCGAGACGACCCGGCCGACCGCCGCGGCGATCAGCAGGATCACCCCGAGGACCACCGCCGCCTTCCAGAAGATCTGCGGTGAGGCCCAGGCCAGCAGACCGGTGACGAGCGCGGCGACGACCCACGGCAGGGCCTTCCGCGCCGTCGGAGCCCACCGCCGGGTCCCGATCCACAGTGCTGTCCCTCGGCGCCGCCGGGGCAGTTTGATGTTGGTGTCCTGGCGCAACAACCGGACCAGGACGAACACCAGCCCGCCGATGATCGGCAGCATGACGAGCGTGACCGCCGCGCCCGCGCCGTACTGGAGTTGCAGGATCGCCTTCGAGTAGGCGATGAGCACGTACGGCGCGGTCACGTCGCCCGGACCGCCCTGCGTCAGCAACCAGACGAGGTCGAAGTTGTTGAACGTCCAGATCGACGACAGGGTCACCGTCACGGTGATCACGTGACGCAGTCCGGGCAGCGTCACGTTTCTGAACCGCTGCCACGCCGAGGCGCCGTCGATTGTCGCCGCCTCGTAGAGGTCCGCCGGGATGGCCTTCAACCCCGCGAGGAAACACACGGTGAAGAACGGCACTCCCTTCCAGACGTTGACGAGGATCACCGAGGGCATGGCCAGCTCCGGGTCCGACAGCCAGCCCGCCGGCCAGCTGTCGACCAGGTGCGCGCTGGCCAGCAGCGGCCCGATCCCGGTGGCGGTGAGCAGCGTGTTGACGCTGCCGAAGATCGGGTCGAGCAGCGCGCGCCAACTGAACGCCGTGACCACCGTCGGCACCACCCACGGCACCAGGAGCAACCCGGCCAGCACGGCCCGCCCACGGCGTCGATGGTGTAGCAGCAGGGCCGCGGCCAATCCCAGCACGACCTTGAAAACCTCGGCGTACGCGGTGAAGACGAACGAGTTCACCACGCCGGTGTGGAACTGCTCGTCGCCGGCGAGGGCGAGGTAGTTGTCCAGGCCGACGAACACGCTGTCCTGCCCGTGCCGCTCGGTGGTGCTGGTCACGATCGACCGGGCGATCGGCACGAGAACGAGCCCGCCGACCAGCACGGCCATCGGTGCCAGGAACAGTGCCGCCAGCCGCCAGTCACGCCCCAGTCGCCGCTGGACCGCCGTGAGGGAGCCAGGCCCCGGCGGCGAGGACTTCCGCGCCGCCGGGACCCGCGCAGGACGGAGCGAGCTCACTGCCGCAGCCCCTGCTGGTTGAAGATCTGCACCATCTTCGCGTGGGCGGCCGTCACGGCCTGCTGCGGCGCCGCTCCCTGCACGACCTGCTGCATCATGTCGGTGAGGACGTAGGCCGACCCCACCGCCTGCTGGCCCGCGCTGGCCTTCTGCGGGAAGGCCAGGCCGTTCTTCGTGTTCAGCGGCAGCTTCAGTTCGGTGATTCTGCGCAGCATGGGGAACGCCGCGTCGCCGCTGGTGAAGAACGGGTCGGCATCCCAGACCTTCTCCCAGGCGGGCATCACCAGGCCGGGCGCCTCCTTCGCCACCCCGAGCAGCGCGGGTGCGCTGACCAGGTACTGCGCCAGGAGCTTGGCGAGCGCCGGGTTCTTGGCGCCCTTGAAGACGACGAAGCCCTGCGACTGGCCGAGGAGCAGCGGATTGTCGGTCGCCGGCCCGATGCAGTCGGAGAACACGTGGGTGTTGGCGTGCACCGGGTTCTTCTTGGTCCGCGAGTCCGCGTAGACGCTGAACTGGTTGCGGGTGTAGCCGAGGATTCCGGCGAGCCAGTTCTCGTTGTTGCTGGTGTCGGTCCAGCTCGCGATCCCCGGAGGCAACATCGGCTTGTACTTGGGGTTTGTGTAGATGTCACCGAGGAAGGCAACCGCCTGCACCGTCTCCGGGGAGTTGAAGGTGACCTTCCGGCCGTCGTTGGAGGCGATCGACCCGCCGTACGCGTTGATCAGCGCCTCGATCATGCCGTTGCCGTCACCGGAGCGGTTCACCGTCATGCCCCAGCCGAACCGGCGCTTGGTCGGATCGGAGATCTCCAGGCACAGATCCCGCAGTTCCTCCCAGCTGTAGATGTCCTTGGGAGTGATGCCCTTGTCCTGCATCCAGTCCTTGCGCAGGAACGACCCGATCCCGATGAAGTGGTACGGGATCGCGAACCACTTGCCGTCGAAGACGCAGTAGTTCTTGGCCTCGGCGCAGGGCTCGCCGTACCTGGCGGTCAGCGCCGTCACGACGTCCGTCACGTCCTCCAGGTCACCGAGCGCCTGGAACTGTGCGACGAACCGGGAGTCGGTCATGAACGCCAGGTCGCGCGCCACCCCGCCCTTGACCTCGGCGTCGATCTTGGCCACCACGTCACCGGCGTCGGCCTGAACCAGACTGTTCTCGATCTTCGTGCCGGTGGTGTCGGCGAACTTCTTGATCGAGCTGTCGAGTGCCTCGTTCGCGGCCGTCGAGTAGAGCTTCTGCGACAGCATCCCCATCGAGGAGCCCTTCATCGCCGCCGCGGCGTCGATCAGCTCCTGCGGAACCTCCGGCTGCACCTTGCTCTTCGACTCGGAGCCGCCCCCACACGCGGCCAGACCGGCCGCGCCGAGCAACCCCACCCCCATCCCGAGAAAGCCGCGCCGAGACCACGCCGGGTTGTCCTCCATGGACCATCGCCTCCTTCGTTTCGGCACCGCTGGACGCCGAAGGAGTGCATGGCGAACAGTGCGATGCTCGTGCTCCAAGGTGTGTCTCTGGTCGGCGACCGCGGGCACGTCGCCGCATCGATCAGTGCGATCGCGTACTCGTCGTCGGAGCTGGTGGGGTTGCCACGGTGGCGTCGGGCCCGCCCGTGCCGCCGTTCACCGTCGGAAGTCCGTTCGTGCACGCTCCGCGTGCGCGTCCGAGCGAGCCGCGGGAGAGATGTCGCGTGCCGCTCGCCGGGTGGCACGTCGGGGTTGGGGTGGTCGGCGACCGGGCCGAGAAGGTGGCAATGACGTTCCAGTTCGGTCGGGCCACGGGACCACCACCGTTCGAGATTTCGAACTGAGTTCGAGATACCGTATCGAGTGGTCGCGACGCTAGAGCAGCATTCTGACAGATGTCAATGTTTCGATGGTGTTTCGAACCGAAAGCGCGAGGCTGGCTATCGAGGCTGAGCCCGGTAGCCCATCCGGGCGGACAGCGCGGCGGCACCCTCGCGAACCAACCCCGTCCACCGCACGTGCGCCTGGGGTGTCCAGCGGATGATCGGCGCGGACAGGCTCATCCCGGCGATCGTCGTACCGGAATGATCGCGGATCGCCGCGGCGACGCAGCGCATGGCGCTGTCCGACTCGCCGACGTCGACCGCGACGCTCTCCTCCCGGACACGTTCGAGATGGGCGCGCAGGCGGTCCGGGTCGGTGATGCTGTCCGGCGTCATGCCCGGCAGGTCGCCCTTCTTCAGGACCTCGTCCAGCGCGGCCTGATCGAGCCCCGACAGCAGTATCTTGCCGACCGCCGTGCAGTGCGCCGGCAGTCGCCGCCCGACCGCGGAGACCATCCGGACCGGGTGGGTGCTGTCGAACTTGACGAGGTAGATGACGTCGGCGCCGTCGAGCACGGCCACGTGGACCGCCTCGTCGCACGCGGCGGCCACGTCCCGCGCGACGCACTGCGCCTCGCGGACCAGATCAAGACGGCCGGCGAACGCCGCGCCGAGCTGGAACAGCGGCATGCCGAGCCGATACTGCACCGGCTGGCCCGGTACGGAGATCAGGTACGAGCGGGCCTCGAGCGTGACGAGCAGTTCGTGAACTGTGGTGCGGGGCAGGTCGAGCCGCTCCATCACCTGACGGGCCGACAGTTGGGGATGGTCCAGGAACAGTTCGAGGATGTCGAGTGCGCGGATGACCGCCGATACCACACGGGGCATGTCGATAGTCCCTTCGAAATGCCGGACCCGTGTCAGCGCGCCGCACACGGACCAGCACCTGAAGAGGATAACTGCGTCAACGCCGGTACGGGACGCGGCGACCAGCGTGCCGCCCGGTTGGCGCGTACCCTCCGCACGTCAGGGCTTTTGGTCGACTTCCTCGACGGCCGGGTCGCGGACCGGCCCCTCTGCCACGGCAGATGGAAGCCTGGCATTATGCCTGGAGCGCCAGCCGACCCTCGGTCAGGCCGATGCCCAAAAGGTGCCAGATCACGATGAATTCTCACAAAGAACGCATGCCTCGGGTCGAGTCACTGACCGGGCTGCGCTGGTTCGCCGCCTTCGCCGTGTTCCTGTTCCACGCGAACCAGATCATCAAGCTGCCCACGGTCTACGGCATCAAGCTCGGCGACTTCTTCCGATTCGGTGACGCCGGGGTCACGTTCTTCTACGTTCTCTCCGGCTTCGTGCTGACCTGGTCGTTCTCTCCCACGGTGGGCACCGGGACGTTCTACTGGCGCCGTTTCGCCCGGGTCTGGCCCGCGCTCGTGGTCAGCACCGCCATCGCCTGGGTCAGTTTCGACCAGGTCTGGCACGACTCCTGGAAGCGCACCCTGCTGAGCCTGTCGCTGACCGAGTCGTGGTTCCCGCCGGCGGCGCATCTCGTCGCCAACCCGGTGGCCTGGTCGGTCTCCTGCGAGGCCTTCTTCTACCTGCTCTTCCCGTTCGTCATCCGGCCGCTGCTACGGCTGCGGCTGCCGGCGCTCGCGATCATCGCGGCGGCCGGCCTGTTCGTCGAGTGGGCGTACTGGTTCTTCGTGCAGGATCTGATCGACCCGAAGGAGTACTGGATCCAGCTCTCCTGGTTCCTCCGCTTCCCGCCGATCCGATTCATCGAATTCCTGCTGGGAATGATCGCCGCCGCCGCACTCCTCCGTGGCTGGCGACCGAAACTCAATCTCTGGGTCGCCCTCTCCACGGTGCCCGCCTCGGTGCTGCTGCTGTGGTGGGGTGCGCAGCTGGGCTGGTGGGGTGCGCACTGGTCGCAGCAGGGCCTGGTGCCCGCCTGCGTACTGGTGGTGCTCGCGGCAGCGATCCGCGACATCTCCGGACGCCCCTCGATCTTCCGGAGCAAACCACTCGTCGCCCTCGGCGCCTGGTCCTACGCCTTCTACCTGGTCCACCTGTCGGTCATCCACTGGCTGATGGGCACGGTGAAGGCCGGCCCCGCGAGCTGGACGAACCTCAAGGTCCTCCTGATCTGGACGGTGCTGGGCATCGCCCTGGCCTGGGCCTGCTACCGCTGGGTCGAACACCCGGTGGAGAGGTACCTGCGCAATCTCTACCCGCGCCGGGCACCGTCCGCGCCGCCGGCACCGCCCTCGGCGCCCGCACCGTCCGCAGTGCCCGCATCGCCCTCGGTGCCCGCGGCGCAGGAGCCGCAGGATGTGGCTGTCGTGGCCGAGCAGCCCACCGAAGTCGTCCTGACCGGGCGCGGGGTCGTGAGTCAGGAATTCGAGCCAGGCGTCTACCGGAGCACCGGGAGCTTCGACGCTCGATGACTCAGTCGACGACTGGCACTGAGGCTCCCACTCGCCGTAGGTCGGTCTGGGCGGGTTATGCCGCCGCGATCTGGGCCCTGCTGTTCGCCATTCGCGGCATCTACTGGGCGCTCGGCGGCAGCGTCGGGCTCGCGACCCTCTCCGAGGGGATCAAGGACCTGCACGCGCAGGGCGACCGAATGCTCTTCGCGGCTCTGTGGATGACAGTGGTGCTGGAGCTGTTCGGCGTTGTGCTGGGCCTGGCGCTCGTGCGTCCGTACGGCCTGGTGTTTCCGCAGTGGGTGCCGGTGCTGGCGAAGCGACGGGTCCCGAACTGGTTGCTGCTCGTGCCCAGCTCGGGCGCCTCCGCCCTGCTGCTGGCCCACGGTGGCACGTTCGTTGGCTTCGGACTGAGCGCCCTGTTCACGGGTGAGACGATGACCACCGAACTCCGCTGGTACGCGATGTTCTGGGGTCCCTGGTTCATGCTCGGAGGAGTCCTGTTCGGTGCCGCGGCGCTCGCGTACCTGCGGCGAACGTCGGAGGGACGCTCGTGGCGACGCCGGATCGGGGTCGCCGCCAGCGTGGTCGCCTTCTTCGGTGGTCTGGTGGCCGCCGCCGCGCCGTTCATCGTCACCTGGCTGGCATCCGGCAGCGAGTAGTGGGCACGGGCCGACGCGCGCCTTTACGGTCGCCGGCCTGGTCGGCGTCCCTCGACCGGCGCGGGTCCTGAGTGGAACGGCCACCCGGCGACGAGCTTCCCGAGTAGCAGGGCTGCCGGGCGACTGTTGATCGAGTGCTTACCATCGTCGAAATGGAGGGGACCCTGCGGGGACTCGGCATGTTTCTCTGCGCCGGGTTCAGTTGTCTGATGCTCTGTGCTGTCGTAGCGGCGCTCGCCGCCTGGCCACGAGGCGAGAGTAAGGGCTGGTAGGCGAAGTCATGCGGGTACACCAGTACGCGTACTTCTCGTTGCGTTCGGACCAGCTCTCCGCGCGCGAGATGGCGACGCGGCTAGGCATGGAGCCGGACGAGACAAGCGTCAAGGGGAGCAGGAGGGCGAACCCCCCGGTGCCGCGCGTCCATTCGTGGAGGGTGGTGTGTCGGGACAGCGGCTTGACGGTCGATGAGCAGGTCGACCGCCTGATCGACCGCCTTGAGCCTATCGCTGATGAGATCGCGGCCCTCGTCAGAGCGATCGACGAGTCGGAGGGGGAGGGCCTAACCTCGACACTCCAGGTGGTGCGCTACTTCGGTGACGACGATGGCGCCCAGCATCAACGTCTCGGCTGGCACCTCGATCGCCGAGCCGTGGCGTTCCTCCAGCGCACCGGGGCCGAGCTGGACGTGGACGAATACGGGGATGACTGAGGGCGGTCACGTAGCGGCGATGTTCGTCCCTCACTGCGGCGTGCTTCTCGGCGAGGGTCATCCGCACCTCATCCCGGCGCGCGGCTGCCCGTCATCATCGCTTACGAACCTCGGCCAACGTAGATCAGCTTCGCTCGTCTGGACCGGGGGCGGACATCAACCCGGGCACAGGTGGTCGGGTAGCCTGAAGCGCAGAGGGCTGTTAGCTCAATGGTAGAGCTGAGGACTTTTAATCCTTAGGTTCTGGGTTCGAGTCCCAGGCGGCCCACCAACGCCAGGTGAACTGGGAAAACGCAGGCCGCGAGGGGTCCCAGCCGCATACCTGCGGCTCGGACCCCTTCCGCAGTCAGCCCGACGGGTGCTGCTGCTCGGGCTCGATATCGTCAGAGCGCCGGCGGTTGGCCGCTCACAGGAACTCGCTGCGATAGGTCGAGGCCAGCTCCGCCCCGCGGCGACGGCGTTCGGCGAGTTCGTCAGGTGAGAGCTGCGGCGGCGGTGCGTCCCTGCCCGCGACGACGTCGCCGATGCGGGTGAAGTACTCGTCCTGCCCGGCCGGGGTGCACATGCAGAGCATGTGGGCCGGCGCACCTGAGGTGTTGCGGAAGTTGTGCGGCGCGTTGGCCGGGATGTTGATCGTGGAGCCGGCCCGCACGACGTGCTTCTCGCCGCGGAAAGTGAACTCGATCTCGCCCTCGAGGATCGTGAACATCTCCTCGAAGTCGTGCCGGTGCGGCGGCGGGCCGCCGCCGTCGGGGACGCGCATGTCGATCAGGCAGTACGCGCCGTTGGTCTGCTCGCCCGTGATCAACATGCCGTAGGTGTTCCCCACCAGGGAGATGTAGGTGGTGTCGGGATCGTCGGGGTTCGCCACGGTCAGCGAGCGAGTGGGATCGTCGTCGGGAATCATCGTGATCGTCTCCTGGGGTGTGCGGTCGGTTGGTTCGATCGGGTGGGCAACGGCGCGTGCCACGGAGGCAATTCGACGGGGCCGCTCGTTTGATCCTCGTGGAGAGCCCGCCACCTCGCGTGCTTTCCGGTGGCTGGCCGGGACTGTTACCGCTGCGGCTGCTGCGCCTCGACCACCTGCACGCACCGGCGCAGGGCAGCCACCATGTACCGGCGCCACAGGGGGGCGAAGGGACCGGCGAGGATGGGGCGCCGGCCGGGGAGCGGCTTGAACTCGTAGGTCCAGCGGATCAGGGTGCCGTCCCCGTCGGGGTTGAAGTTGAACTCGCCCCGCACTCCGGCCGCGAGGCGAGAGAGGACGTTCGTGAACCCGGTGAGTTGGTACGCGAAGATCGAACCCTCCGTGTACTCGGTCAACTGCTCGTTGGCCTGTGACCCGTCCTCGAACTGCGGGTTACGGGTGGGGCCGACGTGATCCCAGGCCTCCGTCTGGTTGGCCACGCCCCTGACGCCGGGGAACGGCCCGACCCGGTGGAAGACGCTCGGCAGGTCGATCGGCGCGATCACCCGGAACGCGGTGGCGGGCGCCACCCGGGTGCGTTGCTGGACCGTGATCGAAACCGTGCGGTCGGTCGGGCTGATGAGCAGCGGTATGGCCGGAGTGCCTGACGGGTTCGTGCGGCTGTCGGTCATCGGGTGGGTCAGGCCGTGGGCGTGAGGACGACGGTCTTGCCCGGCAGTTCGCCCGCGCCGGCCCGCGCGTGGAGTGCGGGCAGTTCGGCCAGCGCCACCCGCTGGGCGACCTCGACACGCAACTCACCGGTGCTGATCCGAGCGGCCAGGTCGGCGAGTTGGTCGGCGTCGCTGCGGACGAACAGGTCCACGCCACGCACATCGCGCGCCTCGTCGGAGGGGGCGGGCATCCAGACGGTGGTGTTGACCAGGGTGCCGCCGTCCCGGATCAGCGTGACCAGCGCGGCCAGCTGGTCCGGGGAGACGGGCGCGAGGTTGAGTACGAGGTCGACCGGCTCGGTCACCGCCGCGGTCACGTCGGTGGTGGTGTGGTCGATCACCTCGTCGGCGCCGGCAGCCCTGACCCGTTCGGCGCTGCGTGGGCTGGCCGTGGCGATCACGTGGGCACGGACCTCCTTGGCCAACTGCACCGCGTATCCGCCGACCGCTCCACCGGCGCCGTTGATCAGCACCCGCTGACCGGCGGTCAGCTTGCCGTGGTCGAACAGGGCCTGCCACGCCGTCAGACCCACAAGCGGGAACGCCGCCGCGTCGGCCAACGGGATGTTCCTGGGTGCCCCCGTCAAGATCTCCGCCGGCGCGATCACATATTCCGCGGCCGCCCCGGTCCCCGTCATCGGCAGAAAGCCGACGACCCGGTCACCGACCGCGACGTCGTCCACGCCGTCACCGAGCGCGTCGACCGTGCCGGCAACGTCGAGACCGGGAGTGTGCGGCAGCTCCACCGGGATCGGGCCCTGCATGTAGCCCGCGCGGATGTTGCCGTCGACGCCGTTGAACGACGTCGCGGCGACACGGATCCGGACCTGTCCCGCGCCGGGGGTGGGCTGCTCGACGTCCTCGTAGCGGAGGACCTCAGGACCGCCGAACTCGTGGAAACGTACTGCCTTCATCGCTGAACCTGCCTCTGTGAGCGCCGTTGATGTGCTTCAGACGTCACTCACCCTCACAGGATCCGGCGCGGTTAGCCTGGGCCGGGCTGGCCCACCTTGGTGATCGTCGGTTCCCCGGCAACGTCGACGATCTCGGCCAGACGCGCCGCGTCGGCCGAGCCGGGCGCGGCGGTGAGCATCAGAGCCGCCAGGTCGTCGCCCGGGATGGCGAGCAGGCTGCCGACGAGCGTGACGGCTCCGCCGTCCGGATGGATGAACGCGGCGCTGCTCTCGTAGGCCGCCACCGGTCGTGGCGCGCGCCACAGGGTGTCGAACAGGCGGCTTCGGCTCCGCATCTCGTCCACGAGCGCGGCAAGCGACGCGTCGGCGGGGTAGCGCAACAGCGCGCCCTGCAGGCGGGCCGCGAGGATCGCTTGATGATCGGTCGCGTCATCCGTCGACTGCTCGAAGCCATGGAACGGCTCGCAGAACGTACGCCACGCGATGTTCCACTCCCAGGGTCGCCCGGTGAGATCCCAGTGCCCCAGGGCCAGGAACGCGCTGTTCACGGCGACGAGATTCATCGCCGCGTCGGAGACGAACATCGGAGTGTCGGTGAACCGCTCCAGCAGCCGCAGCGCACCCGGACCGATCTCGTTCGGCACCTGCCCGTCCGCGGCGGCGTACCCGGCCAGCGCGCAGAGCCGCTCGTACTCCGCCCGCCCGATCCGCAACGCTCGGGCGATGGCGTTCACCACCCCGGCCGACGGATGGCTGCGACCCTGCTCCAACCGGCGTACGTAGTCCGCGGACATCCCCGCCAGCTCGCCGAGCTCCTCCCGCCGCAGCCCCCGCACCCGGCGACGACCGATCGGCAGCCCGACAGCCGCAGGCGCCGTGCTCTCCCGCAACTGGCGCACCGCGGCACCGAACTCGTGACGTTCCACGGCCCAATTGTGCCCGGCCGGTCCGGACGGCACGGCTCCCCTCGCCCTTGATCGACTCGCGATGCCGGAAATCGGGCTGTCCGGCCCGCCGTGACACCGCGACTTTCCGGAAGCCGAGTGGATCAAGCCGCGGGCCGCCCGCGAGGCGCTCGCGAGGCCGCCGGCACGGGCGGCGTGGGCGATTGAGCGGCTGCTGGGCGGGTACGGGGTCGAGTATGCGGATCGTGGTGGTGGGGGCGAGCGGCAATGTCGGTACGGCGGTGCTGCGGCGGCTGCGCCAGGAGCGGGACGTGGAGTTGGCCGGGGTGGTCCGGCGGTTGCCCGCCCCGGATGCCGCGGAGCCGTACGACCAGGTGCGGTGGCACTCCTGCGACGTCGGCGCACCGGGCGCCGCGGCGCAGCTCGTCGAGGTGTTCTCGGGTGCGGACGCGGTGGTGCACCTGGCCTGGCAGATCCAGCCCAGCCACGACCAGCGGGTGTTGCGGCGGACGAACGTCGAGGGCAGTCGGGCGGTGTTCGAGGCGGTGATCCGGGCCGGTGTGCCGGCGTTGGTGTACGCCTCGTCGGTAGGCACCTACGCCCCTGGCCCGAAGGACCACCCGATCAGTGAGCGGTGGCCGGCGACGGGGGTGCCCGGCTCGTCGTACAGCGAGCACAAGGCCGAGGTGGAGGCGCTGCTGGACGGGATCGAGCGTGATCACCCGACGCTGCGGGTGGTGCGGATGCGACCCGGGCTGATTTTCCAGCGGGCCGCCGGTGCGGAGATCACCCGTTACTTCCTCGGCCCGCTGGCGCCGGTGCGGCTGCTGCGCTTCGGCCGGATCCCGCTGGTGCCGACGAACCGCCGGTTGCGGATGCAGGCGGTGCACGCCGACGACGTGGCCGACGCGTACGCCCGGGCGGTCGTGAGTGATGTGCGCGGCGCTTTCAACGTCGCCGCGGACCCGGTGCTCACCCCGGAGCTGGTGGCTCGGCATTTCCACGGTTGGACGGTGCCGGTCGCCGCGCCGGTGCTGCGGGTGGCGGCGGCGCTGACCTGGCGGGCGCGGTTGCAGCCGGTCGACGCGGGCTGGGTGGAGCTGGGTCTGAACGCGCCGCTGATGTCGAGCGAGCGCGCGGAGACCGAGCTGGGTTGGCAGCCCAGGATCAGTGCGCTGACGGCGCTCCAGGAACTCTTCGCCGGAATGGCCGACGGCGACCACACGGCAAGCCCACCGATGTCAGGTGCACGGGACCTGCCCGGCCGCCCCGCCGCCCTCCTCCACGCCCGCCCGCCCGGCGAGGGGAACCCCTACTAACCTCTCCGGTCAGGAGAGCGTGGAGCCGGTCACCGTGGGGTTCTGGGCGCCCAGGAAGAAGATGCCGGGGAAGCCCCGCGTCTCGAACTTCCCGCTGGGGTTGCGGCGCAGGGTCGAGCTTTCGATCCTCATCGTGCCGGTGCGGTTGTTGCTGACGAAGAAGACCGCACCGCCGCCCTCGTTGGCCTTGTTGTTCTCGATGATCGTGCCGGCGATTCGTACGGTGAACTCGTTGCCGTCGCAGTAGATGGCGCCGCCGCTGCCGCCGCCGGGCGTGCCGGACTTGGCCGGGTTGGCGCCGCTGCCGATCGCCTCGTTGTGGCTGAGCACGCTGTTCAGCACCACCCAGGAGACGCCGATGCTGCTCAACGCGCCACCGTTGGAGCAGGAGCCACCCTGGCCGGACGCGCCGCCGAAGGTGCTGCTCACGACGTACACCGGTTTGTTCTCGAACTGGCTCAGCACCCGGATGGCCGCGCCGCCCAGGTCGGGGCCGGTGCGGTCGCAGCGGTTGCGGACGAAGCGCGAGTTGACCACCTTGAACCGCCCGCCGCGTACGAAGATCGCCCCGCCGCCGCCACCCTCGGCCTTCTCGCCCGTGGAGTTGCCGTCGGCGAAGGTCAGGTTCTGCACGGTGAGCTGCGGGTGGTCCTGGTTCTGGCAGTGCGAGGTGGTGAAGCCCTGGGCCTCGTCGCAGGTGTTCAGGTAGAGGATGCGGCGCTGGCCCTGGCCGCTCAGGGTGACCTTGCCGCCGCCGTCCAGCACGACCTTCGGCCCGTTGGCGTTGCGGACCTTCGCGGTGGCGGTCATCTTGATCGTCACCGGGGCGGGTCCGCAGTTGAACGTGATGACACCGCCGGCCGCGACGGCCTTCACGACCGCCGCGGAGGTGCAGCTCGCCGGGGTGCCGGTGCCGATGGTCCGGGTCGGCTTCGAGGTGTCCACCGCCCGCGCCTCGGCCGGCACGGTGGCCCTGCCGTTCGGGTTACCGGCCGCGAGCACCTTCGCGGCGGGCTTCGGGCTCGCGCTGGCTCCCGGGCCACCGAGGCCGTCGCGGGTCTGCGGCACCTCGGTCGGGGCAACCGTCGGCGCGACCACCGGCGAGGCAGACGAGCCGGGTTGGAGGGCGGGGGCCGGCTCGGCGGGCGACGCGCAGGCGGGCAGGGTCGCGGTGGCGACACCGAGGACGAGCAGGGCGGCAACCGACGTCATGCGCACCCCGTGATGCTAAGGCCTGTTTCAGCAGAACTGGCCGGACCCCGGGGGGCCGGGGCCGGCGGTCAGGCGTGGGAGAGGGCGAAGGCGGTCAGGAAGCCGGCGACCGTGATGAGACCGACGAGCAGGTGGGCGTTCTCGAACGCCTCCGGGATCATGGTGTCGGTGATCATGGCGAGGATCGCCCCGGCGGCCAGCGCCGTGATTCCGGCCAGCACCTCCGGCGGCGCACCGCCCAGCAACGTGTTGCCGAGCAGCGCGGCCACCCCGCTGACCAGCGCGATCCCGATCCAGAGCAGGAAGACGTACCGCCGGGATCGGCCCGCCTGACGCATGCCGGCCGCGCTGGACAGCCCCTCCGGCACGTTGCTGAGGAAGACCGCCGCCACCGTGACCAGACTTACCGCGCCGCCGCCGAGCAGGCTCGCGCCGATCACCACGGATTCCGGTACGCCGTCCAGCAGCGCGCCCACCGCGATCGCCGACCCCGAGCCGGGCTGCTCACCCTCGGAGGGCTGCTGGTCGCCGGAGCGCTTCCGGTGCCGCGCGCCGTGCCGGGCGAGGGCCAGGTTGGCCAGGGTGTAGACGAGCGCGCCGCCGCCCGCGCCGAGCGCGGTGGGCAGCAGCCCGCCCTGCGCGTGTGCCTCGGCGATCAGCTCGAACGACACGGCGGAGAGCAGCACCCCCGCCCCGAACGCCATGATCGACGCGATGACGCGCTGCGGCACCCGCGCGAACCAACCGACCGCCGCCCCGACCAGCAGGGCCGACCCGGCCAGCAGCCCCCACCCACCCGCCTGTAACCACTCCGGCATTCGCGGGACCCTACCCACGGCCGCCGGGCCGACAAACCCGATCGTGAGGGTGACTCAGAAGTCGGCGAAGAGGTACGGCACGCGGCGGGGGAAGATGCTGCGCAACTCCGCGGCGGCGTCCACCGGCACCACACCCAGATCCCGCAACGGCAGCTCGGCCGGATCGAGCACCCCGTACGCCAGGGCGGAGAGCCCGGCCGCCGTGAGGGTGGCGGTCGGCGCGCGGCCGGCGGTGTCGGCGACCAGCTCCAGCGCGCCGGTCGTGCCGTCGAGCAGATGGGTGCCGGCCAGCCAGCGGTCCCCGGTCAGCTCGACCCGCACCCGACCGGGACCGGCCGGCAACCCGCTCAATGCGTCGAGCGACAACAGCCGGGCCATCGGGGCGGACGAACCCGGAATCGCTGTCTTGGCCTCGACGTGCACGTCCAGGTCGGTCAACCACAGCTCCGGCAGCTCGTCCGGCGGGATCTGGACGGTGACCCGCTCGACCTGGTCGACGTGCCGGGCGAAGAACTGCAACAGCAGCACGCGCGCGAGCGGATCGCTGACCAGCAGCTCGTTGCCGTGCACTGTGCCGCCGTGCTCGTCGATCCGGTAGGTCACCGCGCCGGTGACCTCGCCGTCGACGCGGGCGGTCAGCAGCCAGTACTCGTCCCGGTCGCGCATTCCGTTCGCCCGGTAGTCCGGGAAGAGCGCGAAGCCGTGCCGCTCCCGCAGGCAACGCTCGGTGAACGCGCGCCACGCCGGGTAGCCGGCGGCGATGCGCTCCCAGCCCACCTCGCCGGGCAGGTCCACGCGCAGCAGCGAGCCCAGGTGGGCCGGGGAGAAGGTGACCCTGCGCGCCTTGGGCAACCCGACGTAGCCGAACCGGGCGTAGAAGCTGGGCCGGAACGGGTAGAGCGCGCTGAGGGAGTGCCCCTCGTCGCGTACCTCGTCGAGGAGTTGGTGCAGCAGCGCCCGTACGTGCCCCTGCCGGCGGGCCAGCGGGTGGGTGGCGACCCCGGCGACGCCCGCCATCGGCAACACCGCCCCGCGCAGGTTCTGTCGCATCGGGATGGACGAGACGGCGGCCAGCGTGACGCCGCCCTCCTCGGCGACGAGCGTCCGGTTGCCCTGGTTGTAGGGCAGGTAGTCGCGGAACTCCTCGGTTCGAGCAGCACCGAGCGGCGACGACTCGAAGGCGTACGCGGCCAGCGGGAAGCTGGTGGTGAGACGCTCGTCGGCGGTAACCCGGCGGATGGTCATCCGCCCATCTCAACCTGCCGTGCAGGCCCCGGCAACCGGATTCGCGGTATCCGCGCCGGTCATCCGACCGGCAGGTGCCGCAGGTGCCGGCGGCGGCGCAGGCGGATGCTGACCACCGCGGCCACACCGATGACGAGCAGGGCGGTGACGGCGAGACCGTGCAGCACGCCACGGGACAGGTAGCCCTGGTCGGTGTGGTCCACCGCCCAGGTGGCGATCTCCCGGGTCGACCAGAACGGCGTCAGCTTCGCCCCGGACCCGGCCGGGTCGATCAACATCTGCACCGTCACCACGGTGAGCAGCAGCAGCGTCCCCTCCATCTCGCGGGGCAGCAGCGCGCCGATCAGCATCCCGAACGGCGCCGCCACCGCGACGGAGCAGAGCAGCGCGGCGGCCAGACCGCCGTACCGCAGGTCCGCGCCGTCGAGCATGGGAAGCAGGAAGAACGGCACGGAGATGACCAGCCCCACCGTCCACAGGCCGAGCACCCGGCCGAGGTAGAGATGGTGTGGCCGGTAGCCGGCCAGCCGCAGCCTCGGCTCCAACTCGCGGGCCGCGGTGGTGGCGAACAGCGCGGCGGTGCTCACCGCCCAGCCCACGCCCAGCAGCAGCGAGCGGACCGACTGCCCGAGGTAGGCGTCCCGCCGGATCAGGTAGAAGGTCAACGGCATCGACAACAACAGCAGGAGTACGCCCCGACGCCGCAGCAGCTCCCGCAGGGTCATCTCGGCGACGACGACGAGCCGGTTCACCGGCGGCCTCCCTGGACACGTGGCGCGTGCCACCCGGCCTCCTGCGTCGGGGTCAGGTCGAGCACGAGGTCCACGCGGTCGAGTTGGTTGAGCAGGTGGGTCACCACGACGATTGCCGCGCCGCCGTCGCGCAACCGACTGAGCTGGTCCCAGAGGTTGACGTAGGTGCCCTGGTCGAAGCCCTGGTACGGCTCGTCGAGCAGCAGCACGTCCGGGGCGCTGAGGGTGGACATGGTCAGGTTGAGCTTCTGCCGGGTGCCGCCGGACAGGTGGCGGGCCTGCACGTCCCCGCCGGCCTCCCAACCGAGCTGCCGCGCCGCCGCCCGACCGGCCCGGCGCGCCGGCCCGCGGGCCACGCCCCGACCGGCGCCGACGAGCACGAAGTGTTCGTCGGCGAGCAGGAAGTCGGCGGTGCCACCGGACTGCGGGCAGTAGCCGAGCCGGCCGGAGACGGTCACCTCGCCGGCGTCGGGTGACATCAGGCCGGCGCAGATCCGCAGGAAGGTGCTCTTGCCGCAGCCGTTCGCCCCGACGACGGCGGCGATCTGTCCGGCCCGGACGGTGAGCGTGGCGTCGTGCAGCACCGTCTGTCGTCCGTACCGCTTGGTGATGCCCTCGGCGTGCAGCCGGACCGGTCCGGGGCGTGGTCCGGGCGCGGTACCGATGCTCTCCACGACCGCGCCCGCGTACTGCTGGGGTGGGCCGAAGACGACCCAGGGGTCGCCACCACCCTCGCGCAGGTGTGTGGCCGCCTCGGCGACCACGTGCCGGGCGGCGTCCGCCGCGACCCGGCGCTGGTGCAGCTCGGCGGTGAGCGTTCGCAGCCAATCGTCGGCGTTCACCGGGTGACCCCCTTCGTGACGATGTCGTTCACCGGCTGGACGAAGGTGAGCCAGGCGCTGCCGCCCGCGCGGAGTGCCGCGTACCCGTCGTCGGTGAGCCGGTAGTACTTGCGGGCCGGACCGGCGCTGCCCTCCCGCCACCGCGCGGTCACCAGGCCGGTCTTCTGCAGGCGCAGCAGCACGGGATAGAGCGTGCCGCCCTGGATGGGCCCCATGCCCGCGGCGTCGAGCGCCTGGGCGAGCTGGTAGCCGTAGGACTCGCCGTCGGCCAGCAGGGCCAGCACGCAGATGTCGAGCACCCCCCGCAGCCACTGCCCGCGCCTGTCGGAATCCACGCGTCGGACAGTAGCGGTGCAAGCTAGATGGCACAACTACCTACTATGGCCGGCGGTACCCGAACCGGTTGGTTCGGGTGAGCCGCCGAGGGAGCCGTCCCGGTCAGCGGGCGACGACGTCGGAGACCACGACCGTGACGTTGTCAGGTGCGCCGGCGTGGTGCGCGAGCTTCACCAACTGCTCGCCACACTGCTGGCGGTCGGCGTACATGCCAAGCGTCGCCGCGATGGCGTCGTCCTCGACGTAGTCGGAGAGCCCGTCGCTGCACAGCAACAGCCGGTCGCCGGGGACCACGGCGAGCACACCGACCGCCGGTGGGGTGTCGGCGCCCTGCACGGCCCGGGTCACCAGGGACCGCTGCGGGTGGTGGCGGGCCTGCTCCGGGGCGAGGGTGCCCTGGTCGACCAGGGCCTGGACGAACGTGTCGTCCCGGGTGAGCTGGGTCAGCTCCCCGTCGCGCAACAGGTAGCAGCGGGAGTCGCCGACCTGGGCCAGGACCAGCGTCTCGCCGGCCAGCAGCGCCGCGGTGAGCGTGGTGCCCATCCCGTCGCGGCTCGGGTCGACCGTGATGGCGGCGTGGATGCGCTGGTTGGCGGTGCTGACCACGGCACGCAGGGCGTCGGCGGCGCCGTCGGGGTCGGTGGGCGGGGTCAGCTCGTCCAGGATCCGGATCACGATCTCGCTCGCCACCTCGCCCGCGGGCAGCCCGCCCATGCCGTCGGCGACGGCGATCAGGCGGTCACCGGCGAGGGCGGAGTCCTCGTTGTTGGTGCGGACCAGGCCGATGTCGTTGAGGATGACCGAGCGGAGGATCAGCGTCATGGGGTCAAGCTTGCCAAGAACACCCCGCCTTCGTCTCTACGCCTCCTGCGTGCGTCGAGAAATGATTGCGATTTTCGTCGACGAACCCAACGGTGCGTGACCGATCGGCCGAGCCTTCAGCGCCGCGGGTAGCGCAGCAGGAGGCTGGCGGCGACCTCCTCGTCTCCCACCGCCGCGTAGCTGTGCGGGACGTCGGACACCCAACGGAGGTGACCACCGGCAGGCGCGGTCAGCGGCGCGTCGGTCGGACCGGCGCGCAGCACCCCGGCGAAGACGGTGACGTGCTCGGTGACCCCGGGCTGGTGGGCGGGGGAGACCTGCCCGGGGCCGGGCGCGACCCGCATCCGGTACAGCTCGTAGGTCGCGTCGGTGTCGGTGAACACCTCCAGCAGGGTGGCGGTGACCGCGGTGCCCTGCGCGGTGGGCCCGGCGGTCGGCTCGGCCAGCAGGGCGGTGAACGGTACGCCGAGCTGCGCGGTAACCGCCCAGAGCGTCTCCAGGGTCGGGTTGCGGGTGCCGTGCTCCAGGCCGGAGAGGGTGGCCTTTCCGATGCCGGCGAGCCGGGCCAGGGTGGACAGCGAAATCCCCCGCTCCTCGCGCAGGGCGCGGACGCGGCGGCCGACGACGGCGGGATCCACGTCGAGGCCGGGGCGGCGGGCTGGTGGTGGCTGCGGCACCCGGCTATCGTGCTACAGACTGTTGTTCCGTAAACGGAACACTCCGGGAGGGTGGACATGGCCGGACGCGTCCAACCGGTGTTGGCCGGCGTGGTGACCGCCCTGGTCGGCTTCGCCAGCTCGTTCACAGTCGTCCTGGCCGGGCTCCGGGCGGCCGGCGCGTCGGACGCGCAGGCCGCCTCCGGCCTGCTCGCCCTCTGCGTGGCGTGCGGGCTCGCGGCAGCCTGGCTGGGCTGGCGGCACCGGATACCGATGAGCGTGGCCTGGTCCACGCCGGGCGCGGCGCTGCTGGTGGCCACCGGCGCGCCGCCTGGCGGTTGGCCGGTCGCGGTGGGCGCCTTCCTCGTCTCCGGTGCGCTGATCGTGGCGGCCGGGCTGTTTCCGCCACTCGGCCGTGCGGTGGCCGCCATCCCCAAGCCGGTGGCCGGCGCGATGCTCGCCGGGGTGCTGCTCCCGTTGTGCACGGCCCCGGTCCGCGCACTTGTGGAGCTGCCCCGGGTGGCGGGTCCGGTGGTGATCGGCTGGCTGCTGCTGCACCGGTTCGCCCGCCGCTGGGCGGTGCCCGGCGCGTTGCTGGTGGCGGTGGTCGCGATCGCGCTGACCGCGCCGCCGGCCGGACTGGCCGGCGCCGCGCTGGCCCCGTCGATCACCCTGACCGCGCCGGCCTGGGACGCGTCGGCGCTTGTCGGCCTCGCGCTACCGCTGTTCCTGGTCACCATGGCCGCGCAGAACGTACCCGGCATGGCGGTGCTTGCCGGTTACGGCTACCGGCCGCCGTTCGGCGCCGCGCTGCGAGCCACCGGCCTGGCCGGCCTGCTCGCCGCCCCGGCCGGTGGGCACGCGGTGAACCTCGCGGCGATCACCGCCGCGCTGGCCGCCGGCCCGGACGCCCATCCGGACCCGGAGCGCCGCTGGGTCGCCTCGGTCACCGCCGGTGCGGGGCTCGCCCTGCTCGGCCTCGGTGCGGGCGTGGCAACCGCGCTGGTCGCGGTCGCCCCGCCGATCCTCATCGAGGCGGTGGCCGGGCTGGCCCTCCTGGGCGCCCTCGCCACCGCGCTCGCCGCGGCGGTGACCGATCCGGCGACCCGGGAGGCCGCCGTGGTCACCTTCGTGGTGACCGCCTCCGGGGTGACCCTGATCGGCGTGGGCGGGGCGTTCTGGGGTCTGATCGCGGGCTGCCTGATGCTGCTGCTCTTCCACCGCCGCCCACCCGCCCCACCTTCGCCCGACCAGCCCACCCGCACGGCACCGGACCAGCCCGCCCTCGCCGCGCCGGACCACGCCGCTCCCGCGGTGCCAGACCAGCCCGCTCCCGCGGCGCCGGAGAGATCCACTCGGGTTTCATGACGTCGGGTTGTCCCGAGGCTCCGGACGCCCCGATTTCCGTGAACCCGGGGTCGATCAGGGCGGTGGGGTCACTCCTCGGGCGGCAGGTCGGCCACACCGACGGCCAGGAGCACCCGTCCGTCGGCCACCGACCCGATCCGGTCGGCCGGCACGTAGACCGCGCCGGTACGGGTCAGGTCGGTCGTGACCTTCAGATAGCCGCTGTGCAGCAGCCGCGCCGCCAGATCGGCCGGGACGTCGGGCTCCTCGACCGCGGTCGCCTCGATCAGCTCGTCCAGGCTGCTGCCCGGGTCGGCGGTCGATGTCTGGACGGTCACCGCGTTCGGGTCACCCCGCTGGACGAGGTCCACGGTCCCGACCTCGGTGCCGGCTGAGTCGATCACCGGCATCCCGGTGGTGATCCGTGAGATGGTCGCCTGCTGCTCGTCCTGCTGGTCCATCCCGCTGCGGTTCCCAGGGCGGCGCGCCGCTAAACGCCCGCCCGCTCCGCGCGGAGGCGGTGGGACCCATGGCTGGGCCGGAGCGTCACGCCGCCTGGCTGCTCAGCCGTTCGGGAGGGTCCAGCCGCCGGGCGGGCGGGGGGACAACTCCCGCCAGGTGTCCGGACCCTCGAGGAGCGCCCGCACGGTGTCCTCGGCCTCGTCCGCACTGCCGTACTCGTAGAACCGGGAGATGCCCTCGGCCCCGCCGGCCCGCTGCTCGACGTGCCACCGGTCGGCGTCCACCCGGAGGAAGATGTCCCGTCGGGCCAGCCGCCCCCACTTCCCGTTCCACAAGTGCTTCCGCTGCTCCATGGCGGGACTCTATCGAACACACGTACGAGAAGGTGCGGCCCCTGCGGGAATCCCGCAGGGGCCGATGTGCATCCGTTCGGGTCAGCGCTGCGTCGGCGGCTCGGGACGGCGGCCCAGCACATCGTCGAGCGCCCCGCGCTGCTGACCAGGGGTGGTGTGGCCGGCGGAGACCAGCGCGTCCCGGATCTCGGTGAGCAGCTTGACCTCCTCGCTCGGCGCCGCGGGCGGCGGCTCCTCGCCCCGACGCCGCCGCTCGGCCAGCTTGTTCATCGGGTACACCACGAAGAAGTAGAGCACCGCGGCCGTGAGCAGGAACGTGATCAGGGCGTTGATGAACGCCGCCCAGTCCACGAAGTTTTCGTCGCTGATCTCCCACTTGCCAGCCGACAGGCCGGTGCCGCCGCCGAGTGCCTTGATCAGTGGTTCGAGGAACGACTTGGTGAGTTGGGTGACCACGCCCGTGAACGCGGCGCCGATCACGATGCCGACCGCCAGGTCGACGACGTTGCCGCGCATGATGAAGTCTTTGAAACCCTTGAGCATCCGTACTCCCGAGGTGTCCGCTTTTCTGTCGGGCACAACCTATGCCCGTTCGGCGGGTTCCAGAAAAGCGCCGGCTTCGATCGCCGCCCGATCCGGATCGCCGTCCCGGATCGCCTCGACCAGCCGGGTGTGGTCGACGTAGCGCTCCGGAGTGAGCGCGCCACCCATCGCCTGGGCGACGGTGCTGCGCAGGGCGGTGCCGACCGAGGCGTACAGCTCGGCGAGCATGCCGTTGTGCGCGGCGGCGACCACCGCCGTGTGCAGGGCCGCGTCGGCCTCGACGAACGCGTCGACCCGGCCGCCGCGCCAGGCGGCCTCGCGTTCGGCCAGCACGCCGTCGAGCGCCGCCAGGTCCTCCGGGGTACGCCGCAGCGCGGCGAGCCGGGCGGCCTCCACCTCGAAGGCGCGCCGCACCTCGATGACCTCGGTCATCCGGTCGTCGCCGAGGTGACGGGCGACCACCGGCGCCAGCTCGTCGGTGGACACCACGTACGTGCCGGAGCCCTGCCGGCACTCCAGCACCCCGGCGTGCACCAGGGCGCGGACGGCCTCCCGGACGGTGTTGCGCCCCACGCCCAGCGCGGCGACGAGCTGCGGCTCGGTGGGGATGCGCCCGCCAACGGGCCACTCGCCGCCGAGGATCCGGGCGCGGAGCTGCTCGATGGTCTGCCGGACCCGGTGGCCGCGGGGCGGCACGGAGGGCTGGCCGGGGGGCGGCACGGCGGGCTGGCCGTGGGGCGGCACCTGCGGTGCGGAGGGGAATTCAACCGACGGTGGCACTGGTTACATCACCGGTCCCAAATTCATCCCATGATTGTAGGTTAGAGGTCATGACCCCGCCACCAGTCGCCGCTCCGGCACCGCCCGCTCCCGTCGCCGTCGACCCCCGCCCGGCGCGGGACCCCGACGTCGGCCGGCGGACGCACCCGGCGACCGGCGGTGCGCTGGTGCTGGTCGGGATGCTGCTGGTCGCGCTCAACCTGCGGGCCGTCGTGACGAGCCTCGGCGCGCTCCTCGACGAGGTCCGCGACGGGCTGGGCCTCTCCGGCGCCACCGCCGGTCTGGTCACCACCCTGCCGACCATCGCGTTCGCCGGCCTCGGCGCGCTCACCCCGTGGCTGGTCCGCCGGGTGGCGCCGGCCCGGGTGCTTGTGGTCGCCATGCTCGCCCTCGCCGTCGGCCAGGTGCTCCGGGTCGCCACCGACTCGGCCCTGATCTTCGTGCTCACCAGCGCGCTGGCGCTGTCCGGCATCGCGGTCGCCAACATCCTGCTGCCGATGCTCGTCAAGCAGCACTTCCCGCAGCGCACCGGCCTGGTCACCGGCGCGTACACGATGGCGTTGACAGTCGGCACGACGGTGGCCGCGGCCTCCGCGGTGCCGATCGCGCACGCCTTCGGCTCCTGGCGGGCCGGGCTGGGCGCCTGGGCCGTGATGGCCGCGGTGGCCGTACTCCCGTGGGTGCCACTCGCGCTGCGGACCCGGGCGGGCGCGCGGCGCTCGACCCCGACGGCGGCCGTCGCCGCGCCGGTGCGCGTCCGGCCGGCACGGACCCGGCTCGGCTGGGCGATGGCCGTCTACTTCGGGGCGCAGTCCCTCAGCGGGTACGCGATCATGGGCTGGCTGGCCCAGTTGTTCCGGGACGCCGGCTACCACCCGGAGTCGGCCGGACTGCTGCTCGCCGGGGTGACCGCGCTCGGCGTGCCGATCGCGCTGCTGATGCCCACCGTGGCCGGCCGACTGGGCAACCTGCGTCCGCTGGTGCTCGGGCTGACCACCGCGTCGACGCTTGCCTACCTGGGGTTGGCGTTCGCCCCGCGCGGTGCCGCGCTGCTCTGGGTCGCGCTCCTGGCGATCGGCCAGGGCGCGTTCCCGATGATCCTGACCGCCATCGGTCTACGCGCCCGCACCGCCGAGGGGACCGTCGCGCTCTCCGCGTTCGCGCAGAGCACCGGGTACGTGATCGCCGCCCTCGGCCCGCTGATGGTCGGCATCCTCTACGAGGTCACCGGCGGCTGGACCGCGCCGCTCGGGTTCCTGCTGGGCGCGCTCGCCGTGCAGACGGCAGCGGGCATGGCCATCGCTCGTCCCCGCTACGTCGAGGACGAGTGACGAACGGCAGAGCTCAGGAGGAGGCCGGCGTCGGCTCGCCGGCGACTGCCTCGTCCACCGTCGGGTAGGTGTGCAGCACCTCGACCAGCCCGCTCACCTCGAGGATGCGCAACACACCCCGCTGCGGGGCGGCCAGACGCACCACGCCGCCGGCCTCGTCGCAGCTGTTCTTGGCGCGGACGAAGACCGACAGGCCCGTCGAGTCGCAGAACGAGACGTCCGCCAGGTCGAACACCAGCCGGTTACGACCCTTGTCGAGCAGGTCGGTGATCTGGTCCTGCAACTGCGGTGCGGTGGCCATGTCCAGCTCGCCCGCGACCGACACGACGACCACGTCGCCGCGCTGTTCCGTGTGCACCGTCAAGGACATTTGCCAGACCTCCTGTTATCGGGGGAACGGTATCCCACGACCGGGGTCGTACGCAGAACGGGAGCCGGGACCCGATGGCCGTCGTCATTCCGTTGCTACGGGGCAAGTAGTTGATCAGGCCCCGGTGATAGAGTCCGCCCGGTCCAGGTCAAGGGGGTTCCAAATGGCGTTGAGCACCGAAGAAAGTGGTCGACTCGCCGCGCTGCTCAGCGGGCAGGCCGAACGGGTCACGTCTCGGTGGACCGAGATCGTCACCAGTTCGTTGCGTGGCCGGCTGAGCCAGGCCGAGCTGCGCCGGCAGGTCCAGGACCTGCACCGCGTTCTCGTCGCCGCCGGCGAGCAGGGCGACATCGATCTGTCCGCCGACAATGCCGCCGAGTTGCGCGCCGCGCTCTCCGAGTTGTCCCGTGGCCGGGCCCGGCAGGGCTTCTCCGCCACCGAGACCACGGTCAGCATCTTCGCGCTCAAGGACGTGCTGGCCGAGCTGGTGCAGGAGGCCGGCGGCGCCAACGCGCTGCACGACTTCGTCGCCTTCTCGAAGCTCGTCGACGAGATGGGCCTGTTCACCTTCGAGAGCTTCGTCCGCACCCGGGAGAGCCTGATCGCCGATCAGGCCGAGCAACTGCTCGAACTCTCCACGCCTGTGGTCAAGCTCTGGGAGGGCGTGGTGGCCGTCCCGCTGGTCGGCACCCTCGACTCGGCCCGGGCCCAGGTCGTGATGGAGCGGCTGCTGCAGACCCTCGTCGACACCGGCTCCCCGTACGCGATCATCGACATCACCGGCGTCCCGGCGGTGGACACCCAGGTCGCCCAGCACATCCTGAAGACCGTGGTGGCCGCCCGGCTGATGGGCGCCGACTGCATCATCTCCGGCATCCGCCCGCAGATCGCGCAGACCATCGTGGCGCTCGGCATCGAGTTCGGTGACATCGCCACCAAGGCGAGCCTCGCCGACGCGCTGCGTCACGTGCTGCGGCTCACCGGGGTGGAGACCGCCCGCCGCCAGCAGCCGCGCCGGGGCGTCTGATGGAACGGGTGCCGATCCTCAAGATCGGCGACATCCTGCTCGTCTCCATCCAGCTCGACATGTCCGACCAGACGGCGGTCCAGCTCCAGGAGGATCTCGCCGAGCGGATCGTGGACACCGGCTGCCACGGCGTCATCATCGACATCACCGCGCTGGACATCGTCGACTCCTTCGTCGGGCGGATGCTCTCCACCATCGCGTCGATCTCCAAGGTGCTCGACGCGGAAACGGTGGTGGTCGGGATGCGTCCCGCCGTCGCCATCACCCTTGTCGAACTGGGGCTCTCGCTCAACGGCATCCGTACCGCGCTGAACGTCGAGCGTGGCATGGAGCTGATCGCGGCGGCCCACGCCGACGAGCTCGACTACCAGCTCGACGACGATCCGGACGCCGAGACGGCCACGACGTGACCGCGGACATCGACCTGGGCCAGCCGCAGGCGCAGTCGGTCCGCAGCGACGAGGACGTGGTGCGGGTCCGACAGTTGGTCCGCAGCGTGGCGGTGGCCGTCAAGCTGTCCCTCGTCGACCAGACCAAGGTGGTCACCGCGGCCAGCGAGCTGGCCCGCAACACCCTGGTGTACGGCGGCGGCGGTTCGGTCGAGGTGACAACCGTGGAGAACGGCCGGCGCACGGGCGTCCGGATCGTCTTCGCCGACTCCGGGCCGGGTATCCCGGACCTGGACATGGCCCTCACCGATGGCTACACCACAGGCGGCGGCATGGGCCTCGGGCTCAGCGGGTCCCGCCGACTCGTCGACGAATTCGAGATCGAGACGTCTCCGGAGACCGGCACGCGGATCACGGTCACCAAGTGGTCCCGGTGAACGCCGATCCGGTCACCGACAGCGGCATCTGGTTCCGGGTGGAGGCCAGCAGCACGGCGAGCGCCGTGCGGCGCGCCGCCGAACGCCTCGGCGCGCAGGTGGAGTTGAGTGCGGCCCGCATCGCCGACCTGGCCATCGTCGCCGCCGAGCTCACCAGCAACCTGGTCAAGCACGCCGACGACGGCGTCCTGCTGCTCCGGCCGGTACGCCGGGCCGGGGAGGCCGGCGTGGAATTGATCGCCATCGACTCCGGCCCCGGCATGGCCGACCTGACCGTCTCGTCACAGGACGGGCATTCCACCACCGGCACTCTCGGCATCGGTCTGGGCGCCATCGTCCGGCAGGCCAGCTGGTTCGACGGATACTCGCTGCCCGGCCGGGGCACCGTCCTCGCCGTGCAGATCTGGCCGGCGGAGCCGGCTGAGCCGTCCTGGGCCGGCGCCCTCACCCGACCGCTGACCGGCGAGACGGTGAGCGGCGACGGGTACGCCGTACGGATCGCCGACGGGCGGCACCAGGTGCTTGTCAGCGACGGGCTCGGGCACGGCCCACTCGCCGGCGCCGCCACCGACGCGGCGCTCGCCGCGTTCCGCAACGCCCCGGCCGGGCCACCGGCGGCGGTGGTGGGTCACCTGCACCGGAGCATGTCGCACACCCGGGGCGCCGCGCTCGCGGTCGCCGAGCTGGCGCCGGCGGCCGGCATGCTGCGCTACGCCGGGCTGGGTAACATCTCCGGCGTGGTCGTCGAGGGTGACGGTCAGCGCCGAGGGCTGGTGTCACTGCCCGGCA
This sequence comes from Micromonospora sp. DT231, assembly GCF_049847025.1. Taxonomy (NCBI): domain Bacteria; kingdom Bacillati; phylum Actinomycetota; class Actinomycetes; order Micromonosporales; family Micromonosporaceae; genus Micromonospora; species Micromonospora sp. DT231. The sequence continues at coordinate 511,323 of NZ_JBNCNO010000002.1, forward strand.
TCGCCGGTCACCAGCGGCCGACGATCCGGGAGTACGACTACCCGTTCGCTCCGGGCGCTCGACTGGTAATGCACAGCGACGGGGTGGTCGACCGCTGGCGGTTGACCGACTACCCCGGTCTGGCGGAACGATCCCCGCTGGTGATGGCCGCGACCCTCCTACGCGACGCGGGTGTACGACGAGACGACGCCTGCGTACTGGTCGCGAGGTCCTGGGCATGACCGGCGAGCCGGCGCTGCCGTTGCTGCAGATGGCGCTGCGGGTCGAGCAGGACATCTTCGTGATCCGCCAACGCGGCCGTGAGGTGGCCACGGTGGTCGGCCTCGAACGCCAGGACCAGGTGCGGATCGCCACCGCGCTCAGCGAGGTGGCCCGGGACCTGCTGCACACGACCGGCGGCGCGGACGTCTCCTTCCACGTCGACGCGGGCGCTGACGGCCGCTTCCACCTGCGCGCCGACCTGGCCCCGGTAACCGCGCTCCCCGACGGTGACTACCAGCCCCGGTCCGGCGCGGTGTCCCGACTGGTCGACAGACTGAGCGTGGCGACCGTCGAGGGGGTTACGGTCGTACGGATGTCCCGACGAGTTCCGGCCAACGCGCCGACGCCGACCCCGGAGCGGCTCGCCGAGTTCCGTACGGAACTCGGCAGTATCGCGCCGGCCAGCGCGCTGGACGAGTTGACAGTGCAGAACGGGCAGCTCATCGCCGCGCTCGACGAGGTGCGCAGTCAGCGCGACGAGCTGGCCGTGCTGAACGAGGAGCTGGCCGAGACCAACAGGGGTGTGCTGGCGCTCTACAACCAGCTCACCGAGGAGTTGGAGGAGACCAACCGGGGCGTCGTCGCCCTCTACGCCGAGCTGGACGAGAAGTCCGCGCAACTGCGCGCCGCGAGCGAGTCGAAGAGCCGGTTCCTGGCAAACGTCAGCCATGAGCTGCGCGCCCCGGTCACCGCGATCATCGGGCTGGGGCGGCTGCTCACCGACTCCGCCTCCGACCCGCTCACCGAGGAGCAGGATCGCCAGGTCGAGCTGATCCGCTCGTCGGCGGCGGACCTGCTCAATCTGGTGAACGAGCTGCTGGACCTCGCCAAGGCGGAGTCCGGCCGGATCGAGCCGGAGTGGGCGGACGTCGACCTGCGCCCGGTCTTCGGTCAACTGCGCGGCACGATGCGCGCCCTCGCCACCCGCCCGGGGGTGGAGTTGGTGGTGGAGGAGCCGACCGCGCCGGCCACGCTGCGCACCGACGAGGTGCTGCTCGGCCAGGTGCTGCGCAACCTGCTGCACAACGGGCTGAAGTTCACCGAGCGCGGCGAGGTGCGACTGCGGGCCCGCCAGCACGGCGACAGGTGGTACTTCGAGGTCAGTGACACCGGCCCCGGCATCGCCGCCGAGCTGCACGACCGGATCTTCGAGGAGTTCTACCAGGTGCCCGGCGCCACCCGGGTCGGCGGCACCGGCCTCGGCCTGCCGTACGCCCGGCGGTTGGTGACGCTGCTCGGTGGGACGCTGGAGCTGACCAGCGAGCCGGGCCAGGGCAGCACGTTCACCGTCTCCCTGCCCGCCGGGGAGGCGTGACGGCGTGGACGGCGTGCCGACGACCATCCTGGTGGTCGATGACAGTCGTACCAAGCGCTACCTGCTGGTCAGCTGGCTGACCCGGGCCGGGTTCACGGTGCTCGAAGCCGAGAACGGCGCCGAGGCGTTGGCGCGGGTCGAGGTGGACCGGATCGACCTGGTAGTCCTCGACGTCCGGCTGCCCGACCTGAGCGGGTACGAGGTCTGCGAACAGATAAAGGCCCGTCATCCGGCGATGCCGGTGATCCACGTGTCGGCGCACGCCGTGGACGTGGCCGACCGAGCCCAGGGGCTGACCCGGGGCGCGGACGCGTACCTGACCGAGCCGATCGAGCCGGAAGAGCTGATCGCCACCACACGGGCGGTGCTGCGCTACTACCAGGCCCGGCAGCGCGCCGAACTGCTCGCCGAGCGCCTGCTCGGGCTGGCCGACACGACAGTGGCGGTGCACGCCGCGCCGACCTTCGCACGCCTGCTGGAGGCCGCCGCGGAGGGGGCCGCCCTGATCTTCAAGAGCCCGGCGGCGGTGATCGCCGAGACGTTCGACGGTGACTGCCTCGCGGGGATCTGCGCCGGTCCCGGCGCCTCGGCCGAGGTGGTGCCGTGGGTCGTCGACGACACCGGAGTGCCGACCGGCGCCACCGTTCGGGTGGAGACCCCGGCGAACTGGGCCCTGGTCGACTGGCCGGCGGACGACACGGTGACGGTCGCCGCCGCCCGGCTGCGGGAGGATCGCGCCCCGCTGTACGTGGTGGTACCGACCGCCACCCAGACCGCTCGAACTCCGGTGCTCAAGCAACTGGCCCAGGCGGTGGCGGCGGCCGTGGAGGGGCAGCGCTCCTTCGACGAGGAGCACCGGATCGCGGTCACCCTCCAACGCAGCCTGCTCCCGCGCGGGCTGCCCACGGTCGCCGGGCTGGACCTCGCGGTGCGTTACGAGCCGGCCAGCGCGCAGACCGAGGTGGGCGGCGACTTCTACGAGCTGGTGATGCTCGACGGGCACCTGCTGCTGGCGATCGGCGACGTGGCCGGCCACTCGCTGCACGCGGCGACAGTGATGGCCGAGCTGCGACACGCGGTGCGGGCGTACGCCGTGGAGGGGCACCAGCCCGGCGAGATCCTGCACCGGGTCAACGAGCTGATGCGGACACTGCTGCCGAACGAACTGGCGACGCTCTGCGTACTGCTGCTGCACCCGCCGACCGGGCGGGTCCGGCTGGCCAGCGCCGGGCACCTTCCGCCGGTGCTCAACCTGGGTGGCAAGGTCGAGTTCGTGCAGCACTCCGCGCCGCTGCTCGGCGTCCGCGCGCCGCGCCCGGCCGACCTGGAGTTCGTGCTGCCGGCCGGTGCCACGCTCGTGTTCTACACCGACGGGCTGATCGAACGACGGGACGCCACGATCGACGAGGGGCTGGCCGCGCTGGCCGCGGTCGCCGCCACTGTCGACGACGACCTGGACCGGTTCTGCGCCCGGCTGCTGGTGGAGTTGGCCCCACCGGAGATCCAGGACGACGTCGCCGTGGTCGTCCTGCGCCGCCGCTGAGCGACGCTGGCCGGCTTCCCCGCGGCGCTGGCGTGCTTCCCTGCGCTGCTGGCCGGCTTTCCTGCGCTGCTGGGGCTGGGCTTCCTGCGGTGCTGGCCTGCTTCAGCGCACCGAGCGGGCGTAGGCGGCCGGTGACACCCCGGCCACGGCGGTGAAGTCGCGGACCAGATGGGCCTGATCGCTGTAGCCGAGGTCGGCGGCAAGATCCGCCCAGCTCAGCGGGCCACCAGCGGCCTGTTCGACGGCCTCCTGAAGGCGGTAGCGGCGGATCACCCACTTCGGCCCGGCCCCCACGTACTCCGTGAAGAGCCGCTGCAACCGTCGAACCGGAACGTCCTGCCGCGCGGCGAAGTCGTCGACCCGCAGCACCGTCCGGTCGGCGCGGATCGCCTCGGCCAGCCGGACGGCCTCCTCGGCCATCGGGTCCGGCTCCGGGCTCCAGGCGGTGAGCAGGGCGTCCAACGCGCGGCAGCGCTCGTCGTCGGTGGCCGCGCACACCACCTCGTGGGGTGCCGCCAGTCGGCCAGCGGGCAGCGGCACCCGTCGGCCGGTCAGTTCGGTGACCGGCCGACGCCAGAACGAGTGGAACCCGCCGGGGCGGAACTGCACCCCGCAGACCCGTCCGGTGCCGGTGAGCGTGATCCGGAACAGGTCGTTGCCCACCCCGGCCACCTCGCCGGACTCCGGCCCGTCACTGTCACGCCGGAACACCACGTTCACCGCCGGATGCGGCACGACACGCTGCTCGAACGGTGCGCTCAACGTCCAGTCGATCAGCCAGTAGTGCTCCACCCAGGGGCGTAGCGACTCCATCGGCAGGCGCCGACGGAACCGCACCGCGCGCAGCATGCGCCCGGGGTCGAGAATCCCCCGGCTGTCGCCACGCGGTCGGTGTCGCATTTATTCAAGACCACCCTCATACGCTGGCCCTATGACCACTCAGACTAGCGACCTGCTGGCGGCTGCCGCGCCGCGAACCGTCGACGTGGTGCGCGGCATCGCCGACGACCAGTTCGATCTGCCCACCCCGTGCCGCGACTACCTGGTCCGCGATCTGCTCAACCACCTGTTCGAGGTGGTGGTCAACTTCCAGGACCTGGCCGTCAAACGGCCTGTGGAATGGGCCGAGAAGCCCGACCACCTCACCGACGGCTGGCGGGACCGGTTCAAGACGGAGACCGACAAGTTGATCGCCGCCTGGGCGGATCCGTCGACCCTGGAGGGTGTGTCGCCGGGGATGGGCATGCCGCAGTCCGTCATCGGCGGCATGGCTCTGCTGGATCTGACCGTGCACGGTTGGGACCTCGCCGTCGCCACCGGTCAGGCGTACCAGCCGGCCCCGGAGGCGGTGGCCGAGCTGCACGGGCTGGTCGAGCAGTTGGGCCCGACGGCCCGCAAGATGGGCGTCTTCGCCGAGCCGGTGTCGACCCCCGCGACCGCGACCTCCACCCCCGACCTGGCCCACCTGCTGACCCAGACCGGCCGCGTCCCCACCTGGCCCGCCGGCACTGCCCTGGACGAACCTCGCACGACGTGAGCCGCGTTTCCGCCGGGTGCTCGCTGTGATCGACTCGGCCTTCAGGATGTCGGGGCATCAGGACCGCCAGGAAGGCCCGATTTCCAGGAAGCCGAGTCGATCGTGGACGGGCGCGGAGTGCGGCCAGGCCAGGTCGGGTCAGGCCAGGCCGGGTCGGCCAGGTCGGCCGTCGGCGAGTTCGACCAGGTCAGGCGGTGAGCAGGCCGGAGGAGAGTGCCACAAGGGCGCCGATCACCGCCGAGCAGCAGCAGACCAGGAGGCCGGCGACCACGGCGAGGATCAGCCAGACCCGACGATCCCGCGCCAACGCCGCGACGCGCGGCCGGCGGACGTCCTCGGCGGCCCCGCCGTCACCATCCGTAGCCCCGGTCACCCCGGAAGTCTAGGCCCGACATCCGCGCCGACCCCGCAATACCAGGCCGCGCGGCGCCCGCCATCCGGGTGTCGCGCGGACCCTCCCCTGATCGCGCTCGATCAGGGATGTAGTGGCCTCCCCGACGCCCGAGGGCACTACTTCCACGATCGAGCGCGATCACGCTCGCCTGGATCAGGCGCGACCGATGCGGTCCAGGATCCAGGCGTTGATGAACGCCTCCTCACGCCAGGAGTCGTAGCGACCGCTCGGGCCGCCGTGCCCGGCGCCCATCTCGGTCTTGAGCAGGTAGTCGCCGTTCGGGGCGACCGCCCGCAGCCGGGCGATCCACTTCGCCGGCTCCGAGTAGAGCACCCGCGTGTCGTTGAGGCTTGTCACCGCGAGGATCGCGGGGTAGTCCACCGCCGCGATGTTCTCGTACGGCGTGTAGGACTTCATGTACGCGTACACCTCGGGGTCCTCAAGTGGGTTGCCCCACTCCTCCCACTCGGTGACGGTCAGTGGCAGCGACGGGTCGAGGATCGACGTGAGCGCGTCCACGAACGGCACCTGCGCGACGATGCCGGTGAACGCGTCGGGTGCCAGGTTGGCCACCGCGCCCATCAGCAGGCCGCCGGCCGAGGCTCCGCGGGCGACCAGCCGGTCGCTTGCCGTCCAGCCGGCCTTGACCAGGTGTCGGGCGCAGGCGACGAAGTCGGTGAAGGTGTTCTTCTTGGCCAGCAGCTTGCCCTGGTCGTACCAGCGTCGGCCCATTTCCCCGCCGCCGCGGGTGTGCGCCACCGCGAAGACCACGCCCCGGTCCAGCAGCGACAACCGGGCCACCGAGAACCACGGGTCCATGCTGGCCTCGTACGAGCCGTAGCCGTACAACTCGCAGGGGGCCGAGCCGTCCCGGGGGGTGCCGACCCGGCAGACGAGCGAGATCGGCACGCGGGTGCCGTCGTCGGCGAGTGCCCAGTCACGGTGCTGCTCGTACTCGGCCGGGTCGTACGGTCGTCCGTCCGGGCCGGGCAGGACCGGCTTCTGCTTGCGCAGAACCATCTGCCGGGTGACCAGGTCGTAGTCGTAGATCGAGTCGGGCGTGACGAGCGAGGAGTAGCGCAGGCGGACCTGTCCGGTGCGGTACTCCGGGTTGGCGTCGAGGCCGACGCTGTACAGCGGCTCGGGGAAGTCGATGTCGTACGAGTCGTCGCTGCCCACCGGCAACACCCGCAGCCCGGTGAGCCCGTCGGTGCGCAGCGACACGACCAGGTGGTTGGCGAAGGCGTCCACGGCTTCCAGCCGGGTGCCGGGGGTGTGTGCGATGACCGGCACCCAGTCGCCGGGCGTGTCCGCCGAGGTGAACGCCAGCGCGAAGTCCTCCGCGCCGTCGTTGTGCAGGATCAGGAAACGGTGGCCGTGGTGCTCCACCGCGTATTCGACACCCTGCCGGCGGGGTGCGATGACGGCCGGCGCGCCGGTCGGGTTGCCGGCGGGGATCACCAGGACTTCGCTTGTCACCTTGCTGTGGACGTCGATCAGGATGAACTTCTCCGACCGGGTCAGCTCCACGCCCACCCAGAACCGCTCGTCGTCCTCCTGGTGGACCACCACATCGTCCCCGGAGGCGGATCCGACGGTGTGCCGCCAGACCCGATTGGGGCGCCAGGCGTCGTCCACGGTCACGTAGAACAGCACCGACGCGTCGGCCGACCAGGCGGTGCCGTAGAACGTGTCCGGCACCTCGTCCGGCAGCACCTCGCCGGTGGTCAGGTCCTTCACGCGCAGGGTGAACCGCTCGTCGCCGGAGAAGTCGGTGGAGTAGGCCAACCAGCGGCCGTCCGGGCTGACGTCGAACGCGCCGAGTGAGAAGAAGTCGTGCCCCTCGGCGAGCAGGTTGCCGTCGAGCAGCACCTCCTCACCGTCGAGCGGGGCGCCGTCCGTGCTGACCGGGGGCTCGATCTCGCCGTCGCGTACCGCGCGCCGACACTGCACCCCGTACTGCTGACCCTCGACGGTCCGGGTGTAGTACCAGTGCCCGCCCTTGCGGCTCGGCACGGACAGGTCGGTTTCCCTGGTGCGTCGGCGGGTCTCCTCGAACAGGTCCTCGCGCAGCGCGGTCAGGTGCGCCGTGCGCGCGTCGGTGTACTCGTTCTCGGCGGTCAGGTAGGCGATCGTCTCCGGGTCGTCCTTGGCGGCGAGCCAGGCGTACTCGTCGACGACTGTGTCGCCGTGGTGCCTGCGCTCGCTGGGCACCCGCTTCGCCGCGGGCGGGGCAGTCTCGGTGGTCACGGCGGCCACGTTACCGGTCGGTGCCGGCGGCGAGCCGTACCAACGGCATCCCGATCAGCGCCACCACGGCTTTAGAACACATGTACGATAGCCGGCATGGCGGCAGCAGCGAGTTCCCTCGGCCGGTCCGGCGCTCTGGAGATCACCCGACGACTGGCGGCGATCTGCGGTCCGCCGTTCTCGCGGCTCGGCGGTGCGGCCGACGAGGTGGCGGGTCGGCGGGCACGCTGGGTGGCGGTGCCGGGCGGTCCGGCCGCCGCCGCCGACGTGCTGCGGTTGGCTGCCGCGCACGACCTGGCGGTGGTTCCCCGGGGGGCCGGCACGAAGATCGACTGGGGCGCCACGCCCGTGCAGGTCGACATCATGCTCGACACCGGCCGGCTGGCCGGCATCGGTCACGAGCCGGTTGGCGCGCCGGTGGCCGAGGTGGGCGCCGGCACTCCGCTGCGAGCGGTGCAGACCACGCTGGAGCGCACCGGGCAGCGGCTGGCGATGGACGCCCCGTCACCCGGCGCGACCCTCGGCGGGGTGCTCGCCGCCGGTGAGGCCGGTCCGCTGCGTCACCGTCACGGCAGCCCCTGCGACCAGCTGCTCGGTGTCCGTTACCTCTCCGCCGACGGTGAGTTGGTGAGCGCCGGGGGCGGTGCGCCGGGTCTCGACCTGGCCCGGCTGCTCTGCGGCTCCCAGGGCGCGCTCGGTGTGCTGGTGTCGGCGAGCCTGCGGGTGCAGCCGATGCCGGCGAGCCGGCTCTGGGTGTCCCGCCCGGTGTGGACGCCGCTGGAGGTGCACGACCTGATCCGGCAGATCCTCGCCGCCCGACTGGAGCCGGCGGCCGTCGAGCTGGACCTGCCGGGAGCCCCCCTCCGACCACGTACGCCGTACCCGCCCGGCCACCCGTCCGCGACGGCTCGGGAGCGCCACCCGTCGATGTCCGGGCGTTCCGGTGTCCCGTCCCGGGCGGGCAGCCTGGTGGTGCTGCTGGAGGGTGGCCCGGCCGACGTCACCGAGCGCGCCGAGCGACTTGTCGGCCTGCTGCACGGGGAGGCGACAATCGCCCACTCCGCGCCGACGTGGTGGCGTCGCTACCCGTTCGCGCCCGGCGACACGGCGCTGCGCCTGGAGGTGCCGATCGGCGACCTGCACGCCGCCGTCTACGCGCTCCGCGACGCGGCCGGCGCGCCGGTGCCGGTGCGCGGGTCCGCCGGGCTGGGTGTGGTGCACGCGGCACTGCCCGGAGCGTTGGCTCCCGACCGGGTGGCGTCCATCCTGGCCGCCGTCCGGGGGGTGCTGCTGGCCCGGCAGGGCCGCTGTGTGGTGGTCTCCGCTCCGGCGGCGGTCCGCCAGGCCGTCGACCTCTGGGGCGAGTTGGCCGGCCTGGCCCAACTGCGGGCGGCCAAGGAGCACCTCGATCCGGACCACCGGCTCGCTCCCGGGCGCCTGCCCGGGGGTCTGTGAGCCCACACCGCCGGCAAGGCTGGGCGGCCGGCCGGCCCGGCCGGCTCACAGTCAGTCCAGCCACCACCGGTGCATGTCCAGCAACTGGGGGGTGAAACGGGCCACCAGCACCAGCAGGCTGCCCACCACCCCGGTCAGCAGCAGCGCCGTTGTCGCCCGGGGCAGGGCTTCGCGTTCCCGGGCGACAAGTGCCACCGCGGCGATCGCCAACAGCGGCCCGAGCACGGCACCCACCAGGTACAGGATCGCGACCACGGCGTAGAGCCAGAAGAACGGGTTCACCCCGGCCATCCCGAAGGGGACCATGTCCTTCGGGTCGTACGCGCCGGTCACCATGTCGGCCGGGCCGACCCCGGCAGCCACCATCCGACCCAGGTAGAGCGCGAGCACGACGAGGAACGCGCCGATGGTCGCGAGTTGCGCCGCGATCAGGGCACGGGCCATCGGCCGGGAGTACGACGTGCCCTGCGCGACACTCGTCATGGCCGTCAATCTACCGAGCCGACCCGGGAACCAGGGCCGCTCGTGCCGGTCAGGTCGCGTCGTTGCGGAGCACCAGGATGGCGATGTCGTCCCGGGGTGGCTCCACCGAGAAGTTGATCGCGGCGGAGCGCAGCCGGGCGGCCACCACGTCGGCCGAGTATCCGGCCAGGGGCGCGGCCGCGTCCCGCAGTCGGTCGGTGCCGAACAGCTCCCGGCCGCGCCGCCGTTCGGTGACGCCATCGGTGTAGAAGATCAGCGAGTCGCCCGGCGCGAGCGTGATCTTCGCCGTTGGCGTGGTGATCGTGTCGAGCAGGCCGAGCGCGGTGCCGCTGGTGCCGACGAACCCCGCGCCACCCGCACCGGCCAGCAGCACCGGCTGGTCGTGCCCGGCCAGATGCAGCGACACGTCCAACACATCGCCCGGGCCCGGCCCGACCGCAGCCAGCGCCAACGTGCAGTATCGTCCGCCACCCCGCTCGACAAGCGTCTCGTTGAGCCGAGCCAGCACCTCCGGCAACGGTTTGCCGTCGACGACAAGCACCCGGATCACGTCTCGGACCAGCCCGGTCACCGCGGCGGCCTGGACGCCCTTGCCCGAGACGTCACCGATCACCACCAGCCAACGCCCGTCGGGCAGCGGCACCACGTCGTAGAAGTCGCCCCCCACCTCGGCGTCGTCGCCGGTCGGGACGTACTCGGCGGCGAAGCCGATCCCGTCCACGAGCGGCAGCACCGGCGGCAGCAGGGACTGCTGGAGCGTCTGCGCCACGCGGCGGCGCTCGGCGTGGATCCGGGCGTTCTCGATGGCAAGCGCGGCCCGCCGGGCCACGTCCTCGAGGACGGCCACCTCGTCCGGGTCGTGCCGGTGCCGCTGGTGCCGGCCCACCGCCAGGGTCCCGAGCCGCTGCCCCCGCGCGATGAGCGGGACCGCGAAACCCTCCATCGGCCCGCCGAGGGGGATCTGCGCGGCGCTGCGGGACGCCTCGCGTAGGCGAGCCTGGATGGAATCCGGCCCGGTCTCGGCCAGCACCTTGTGCAGTTGCGGCAGCATCGACTCGTCGGCGTGGCTGGCCGCCGCCAGCCGGAGCCGGCCCCACTCGTCGGCGGTGTGCACCGCGCACCACTGGCCGAGCCGGGGGACCACCAACTGCGGGACCAGGGCCATTGTCAGGTCGACGTCCAACGACTGGGCGAGCAGTTCGCTCGCCTCGGCCAGGAACGTCAACCACACCTGCCGCCGGACGTCGGCCCGGCGCAGCCTGTCGTTCTCCAGGTGCAGCGACAGCCGCTCGGCGGTGAGCACCGCCAACGGCCGGGCGTACGCCGACGGCGCGGCGTCCAGCTCCAGCTCCCCGGCGTACGGGCGGTGCACCGTCAGCGGCACCCGGAGCAGCTCACTGCCGGGGCGGGGTGGCCGACCGAAGTGGGCCAACACCTGGCGCCCCTGTCCGTCGCCCCGGTCGAGGCGGATCGTGCCGCCGGCCGCTCCCACCATCTCGGCGACCCGGCTGAGCAGGCTGGTGGCGAAGTCGGGCAGCGGGTCGTCCGCGTACAGGTCGGGGGCGGTTTGCATGAGTTCGCTCATCGCGCTGGCGCTCGGCGCGGATTTGTCGGTGCTCATCCGAGGATCGCCACCGCTGCCCTCGGTCTGCGGGTCGGCGCCGGGGCGGTCCAGCCGGAACCAGACGCCCTTGCCGGTGGGCAGGTACGTGGTGCCCCAGCGGCTGGCGAAGTGGTCGACCAGGAGCAGACCCCGGCCCCGTTCGGAGACCTCGTCGATCTCGGTGGAGTCGTTGCGGGCGCCGACGGTCAGCTCGTCACCGGAGCCGGGGGCGAAGTCGGAGACCGTGACGGTCAGCCCGACCTGGTCGGCGACGACCTCGATGTCCAACTCGGTGCGGGCGTGCTCGACGGCGTTCGTGGTCAGCTCGGTGGTGAGCAGCAGGGCCTCGTTGACGAGTTCGTCCAGGTGTGACTCGGTCAACACCGAGCGGACCACGGCGCGGGCGGCGGCCGGCGTACGGCGGTCGGCGGGCAGCCGGACGCGCCGGGTCGTCCCGTCCCGGGCCCCGGCCGTCGCGGGCCCCGCCTCGGCTGACACCCTCGTATCCTCCACCGTCGCCCCGTCGGGTGCCAAGCCGATCATCAGTTGCGCGTCCCTTTCCCCCCATCGGAGGGGGAGGGGTGATCGCCACGGTGCGGCGTGTTCGGGCCGTTCTGCGAGGTGTGCGAGGGCGCGGGCCGGCCTCGCACCGATCGGGCGGATCGGATGGCGGTCGGGGCCGCCTGGCGGGTCGCGCACCCTGGCACTACGGCGCTCGCAGGCACAATATGGGGTGCCGGTGTGTCCGTACGGACCGGCAGCCCCCGAGTGGAGCGAGGAATGATGACCACGGCGAAGCAGTCGGTGGCGGATCCGTCCGCGCCCGACCACGAGGCGCTCCTCGGTGAGTTGACCGAGGCACTGCGACGGATCGGTCGCGGCGACCTGAAGGTCCGGCTTCCCCGCCGCGCGGGCGCGGCCGGTGAGGTGGCGGACGCCTTCAACGAGGTGGTCTCGCTCCAGGAGCGGCAGTACCTGGACCTGCGGCGGATCAGCCGGATCGTCGGTCGCGACGGTCGGCTCACCGAGCGGCTCGACGACGAGGGGCTGGACGGTTCCTGGGCGGAGGGGCAGCGGGCGATCAACTCGCTGATCGACGACCTGGGCCGACCGACCACCGAGATCGCCCGGGTCATCGTGGCGGTCGCGGACGGCGACCTGTCCCAGCACATGGCGCTGGAGATCGACGGCCGGCCGCTGCGCGGTGAGTACCTGCGCATCGGGCGCACCGTCAACACGATGGTGGACCAGCTCTCCTCGTTCTCGAACGAGGTGACCCGGGTGGCCCGTGAGGTGGGCACCGAGGGCAAGTTGGGTGGCCAGGCCGACGTGCGGGGCGTCGCCGGCACCTGGAAGGACCTCACCGACTCGGTGAACACCATGGCGTCGAACCTGACCGGCCAGGTGCGGTCGATCTCGCAGGTGGCGACGGCGGTGGCCAAGGGTGACCTGTCGCAGAAGATCACGGTCGGCGCACGCGGTGAGGTCGCCGAGTTGGCCGCCACGATGAACTACCTCACCGACACGCTGCGGCTCTTCGCCGAGCAGGTGACCCGGGTGGCCCGCGAGGTGGGCACCGAGGGCAAGTTGGGCGGCCAGGCCGAGGTGCCGAACGTGGCCGGCACCTGGAAGGACCTGACCGACAGCGTCAACTCGATGGCGTCGAACCTGACCGCCCAGGTCCGCAACATCGCGCAGGTCTCCACGGCGGTGGCGCGTGGTGACCTGTCGCAGAAGATCACGGTCGCGGCGCAGGGCGAGATCCTGGAGCTGAAGGACACCGTCAACACGATGGTGGACCAGTTGTCGTCGTTCGCCGACGAGGTGACCCGGGTGGCCCGTGAGGTGGGCATCGAGGGCAAGCTCGGCGGTCAGGCCCAGGTGCGCGGGGTCTCCGGCACCTGGCGCGACCTCACCGAGAACGTCAACCAGCTCGCCGGCAACCTGACCAGCCAGGTCCGCAACATCTCCCAGGTCTCCACGGCCGTGGCGAAGGGCGACCTGTCGCAGAAGATCACCGTGGACGCGCAGGGCGAGATCCTGGAGCTGAAGAACACCGTCAACACGATGGTCGACCAGCTCTCGTCGTTCGCCGACGAGGTGACCCGGGTGGCCCGCGAGGTGGGCACCGAGGGCAACCTGGGCGGTCAGGCCCAGGTCAAGGGCGTCAGCGGTACGTGGCGCGACCTGACCGACAACGTCAACTCGATGGCGTCGAACCTGACCAGCCAGGTCCGCAACATCGCCTCGGTGACCACGGCCGTGGCGAAGGGTGACCTGTCGCAGAAGATCACCGTGGACGCGCGGGGCGAGATCCTGGAGCTGAAGTCGACTGTCAACACGATGGTGGATCAGCTCTCGTCGTTCGCCGACGAGGTGACCCGGGTGGCCCGCGAGGTGGGCACCGAGGGCAAGCTCGGCGGTCAGGCGCAGGTGCGTGGCGTCGCCGGCACCTGGCGCGACCTGACCGACAACGTCAACTCGATGGCGTCGAACCTGACCGCTCAGGTCCGCAACATCGCCCAGGTCTCCACCGCCGTGGCGAAGGGTGACCTGTCGCAGAAGATCACTGTGGACGCGCGGGGCGAGATCCTGGAGCTGAAGTCGACTGTCAACACGATGGTCGATCAGCTCTCGTCGTTCGCCGACGAGGTGACCCGGGTGGCCCGCGAGGTGGGCACCGAGGGCAAACTCGGCGGTCAGGCCCAGGTCAAGGGCGTCAGCGGTACGTGGCGGGATCTCACCGACAACGTCAACTCGATGGCGTCGAACCTGACCAGCCAGGTCCGCAACATCGCCTCGGTGACCACCGCGGTGGCGAAGGGCGACCTGAGCCAGAAGATCACCGTGGACGCCCAGGGCGAGATCCTGGAGCTGAAGTCGACTGTCAACACGATGGTCGACCAGCTCTCGTCGTTCGCCGACGAGGTGACCCGGGTGGCCCGCGAGGTCGGCATCGAGGGCAAGCTGGGCGGTCAGGCGCAGGTGAAGGGCGTGTCCGGCACCTGGCGCGACCTGACCGAGAACGTCAACCAGCTCGCCTCGACGCTGACCACGCAGCTACGGGCCATCGCCCAGGTGTCCACCTCGGTGACCCGGGGTGACCTGACCCAGCGGATCGCCGTCAAGGCGCAGGGCGAGGTCGCCGAGCTGAAGGACAACATCAACCAGATGATCGTCACCCTCCGGGAGACGACGAAGAAGAACGCCGAGCAGGGCTGGTTGGACTCCAACCTGGCGCGGATCGGCGGCCTGTTGCAGGGTCAGCGCGATCTCGGCGAGGTCTGCCGCATGATCATGATGGAGGTGACCCCGCTCGTCGACGCCCAGCTCGGCGCCTTCTTCCTGGCCGACGACACCGACGGCAGCATGCGGCTGCGGCTGACCTCCTCGTACGGGTACGTGGCGCGGGGCAACGACGTCACCTTCGGTCCGGGTGAGGGGTTGGTCGGGCAGACCGCGCTGTCCCGCCGCACGATCCGGGTCAGCGCCTCCCCGGACAGCCGGCTCACCCTGCGGTCCGGTCTGGCCGAGACACCTCCGTCGGACCTGGTGGTGCTTCCCGTGCTGTTCGAGGGCGAGCTGCTCGGTGTGATCGAGTTCGCGAGCGTGTCGGCCTTCTCCGAGTTGCACCTCGCGTTCCTGGAGCGGCTGGTGCTCACCATCGGCATCGCGGTCAACACCATCCAGGCCAACCGTCGTACGGAGGAGTTGCTGGCCCAGTCGCAGCGGCTGGCGCACGAGATGCAGGAGCAGTCGGCGGAGTTGCAGCGCACGAACGCCGAGTTGGAGGAGAAGGCGACTCTGCTCTCCGAGCAGAAGGGCAACATCGAGACGAAGAACCGGGAGATCGAGCTGGCTCGGCTGGGCCTGGAGGAGAAGGCGCAGCAGCTGACCCGGGCCTCGGCCTACAAGTCGGAGTTCCTGGCCAACATGAGCCACGAGCTGCGTACGCCGCTGAACTCGTTGCTGCTGCTGGCCCGCCTGCTGGCGGAGAACTCGGAGCAGAACCTCAGCCCGAAGCAGATCGAGTTCGCCAAGACCATCCACGGGTCCGGCTCCGACCTGCTGCGCCTGATCGACGACATCCTCGACCTGTCCAAGATCGAGGCGGGCCGGATGGACGTCGAGCCCACCGAGATCCGCTTCGCCGAGCTGCGCGGCTACGTCGAGCAGGCGTTCGCGCCGCAGGCCGAGGAGAAGAACCTGGACTTCCAGGTACGGGTCAGCAAGGATCTGCCGCCGGCGCTGGTGACCGACGCGCAGCGGTTGCAGCAGATCCTGCGCAACCTGCTCTCCAACGCGGTGAAGTTCACCGACAACGGCGCGGTGACGTTGCGGATCGCCCCGGCGGCGGACAACGCGGTCTTCGACGTGCCGGCGTTGACGAACGCCCAGCAGGTGATCGCGTTCACCGTGATCGACACCGGGATCGGCATCTCCGACGACAAGTTGTCGATCATCTTCGAGGCGTTCCAGCAGGCGGACGGCACGACCAGCCGCCGTTACGGCGGCACCGGCCTGGGCCTGTCGATCAGCCGCGATCTGGCCCGGCTGATCGGCGGCACGATCACCGTGTCGTCCGCTCCCGGTCAGGGCTCGACCTTCACCCTGTTCGTGCCGCAGGTGTTGGCCCCGGATGCCGTGGTCGCGCCCCAGCTTCCGTCTCCGCAGCGCGCCGGCCTGCCGTCGTCGCTGCTGATGCCGCCGCTGGAGCTGTTGCCGGAGCGGCCGGAGGCGCCGGCCACCCGTCAGCTCGATGGCGCCACGGTGCTGATCGTGGACGACGACGTCCGCAACGTCTTCGCCTTGACCAGCGCATTGGAGCTGCACGGGATGACCGTGCTGTACTCGGACAACGGGGCGGACGGTGTCCGCCTGCTGGCCGAGCATCCGGAGGTGGACATCGTGCTGATGGACGCCATGATGCCGGACCAGGACGGCTACGAGACCACCCGCCAGATTCGCCGCAACCATCGGTTCGCTGATCTGCCGGTGGTCTTCCTGACCGCGAAGGCCATGCCGGGCGACCGGGAGTCGGCGCTCGCGGCCGGCGGCAGCGACTACATCACCAAGCCGGTCGACCTGGATGACCTGATCGAGTTGATGTCGTCCTGGATCAACGGCAGCCGGACCGAGGAGACTTCGTGACCCAGATCGCCAAGGCGCTGCTCGTGGACGACCGGCGGCAGAATCTGACGGCTCTGGAGGCGATCCTCCAGGGCCTGCCGGTGCAGTCGGTGGCGGTGGAGAGCGGTGAGGCGGCGCTCAAGCAGCTCCTCGTGGACGACTTCGCGGTGATCCTGCTGGACGCGCAGATGCCGGACATGGACGGGTTCGAGACGGCGAGCCACATCAAGCGCCGGGAGCGGACCCGGCACGTGCCGATCATCTTCCTCACCGCCGCGGACCGGGACGCCCAGCTCGCTCTCCGGGGCTACCAGGTGGGGGCGGTGGACTACCTGACCAAGCCGTTCGACCCGTGGGTGCTGCGGGCCAAGGTGTCGGTCTTCGTCGAGCTGTGGGTGAAGACCCGGCAGTTGGCCACCCAGTCGGATCTGGTCCGGGAGCGCGACACGCAGTGGCGGCGGCTCACCGACGCGGTGGACGAGGCGACGACCCTGCTTCGATCCGACGACGTGGAGGCCCACGACCGGGCGGTACGCATGCTCGAGCAGGCCCGCTGGGGCAACACCGCCTGACGCTCAGATCTCGCCGGGCCGCAGGTGGCCGGTGGCGGCCCGCCGGGCGCGCCACCGCTCGCCCAGCGAGTCGATTTCCTCCTGCACGAAGATGAAGAAGTCGCGCATCTCGGCCACGCGCTCGCCGGCCGGCGTCTCCGGGCCGTCGAGGGCGACCACGCCGCCCTCGGCCACGTCGATGAACGTCTTGTAGAGCATGGTCTTGGTGATTGTCGCCTCGTACCAGGGGTTGTCCGGCATCCGGTAGCGATCCCGGCGGGACCGGGGGACCGGCTCGCGGATCAGCATGCCGAACTGGGTGAGGTAGCGGACCGCGCCGCTGACCGCCGCCGCGCTCACCCCGAGCCGCTCGCCGATCTCGGCGGCGGTGAGGGGGTCGTCCGCGGTCATCACCGTGAAGAGCACCCGGGCTGCCATTCGCGGGAAGCCGACCTCGGCGAAGGTCAGGGCCATCCGCTCGACGAAGAGGTGCACCGGGTCGTGGCTGTCGCCGGTTGCCATGGTGGTCCCCTTCCACGTGCTGGTGTGACCCTCGATGCTGCCCAGGTCTCACAGTCTTCACAACTTTGTGAAACGAGTGTAGCTTCCGATACATGGAAACTCCCATTGCGGTGTCCGGTCTGGTCAAGACCTTTGGCCGGACGCGGGCACTCGACGGTCTGGACCTGACCGTTCGCACCGGCGAGGTGCACGGCTTCCTCGGCCCGAACGGCGCCGGCAAGTCGACGACCATCCGGGCACTGCTCGGCCTGCTGCGGACGGACGCGGGGGCCGTCCGCCTGCTCGGTGGCGATCCGTGGCGCGACGCGGTGGCCCTGCACCGCCGGCTGGCGTACGTGCCGGGCGACGTGACGCTCTGGCCCAACCTCTCCGGCGGCGAGGTCATCGACCTGCTCGGTCGGATGCGCGGCGGGCTGGACCCGGCCCGCCGCGCCGAGTTGCTGGACTCCTTCGAGCTGGACCCGCGCAAGAAGGGGCGGGCCTACTCCAAGGGCAACCGGCAGAAGGTGGGCCTGGTGGCGGCCCTCGCCTCGGACGCCGAACTGCTCATCCTGGACGAGCCGACCTCCGGGCTGGACCCGCTGATGGAGGAGGTGTTCCAGCACTGGGTTCGCCGCGCCAAGGCCGACGGTCGCACCGTGCTCCTCTCCAGCCACATCCTGGCCGAGGTGGAGGCGCTCTGCGACCGGGTGACGATCATCCGCAACGGACGGGACGTGGAGACCGGCACCCTGACCGAGCTGCGCCACCTGCGCCGCACCTCGATCGACGCCGAGCTGACCGGTCCGGCGGACGCGCTGGGCCAGCTCGCCGGCGTCCACGACCTGCGGGTGGACGGGGACCGGGTGCGCTTCGACGTGGACAACGCCGCGCTGGCCACCGCGCTGCGCCAGCTCACCGAGATCGGCGTACGGAGTCTGGTCAGCCAGCCACCGACACTTGAGGAACTGTTCCTGCGGCACTACCAGGCCGAGCAGGTGCGGTCATGACGGCCCTCACCGGGACGCGGCACCTGGTGCGCCTCATCCTGCGCCGGGACCGGGTGTTGCTACCGGTCTGGATCCTGCTGCTGGCGGTGCTTCCGGCGAGCTACGCCAGCGCGTACGCCGAGCTGTACCCGACCGCCGCCGAGCGCGCCGCGTACCTCGCCGGCACGGCGAGCAACCCGTCGATCGTCGCCCTGCTCGGCCCGGTCTACGGCGACAGCACCGGCGCGCTCACCGTCCAGCGCGCCGGTCTGCTGGCGTTGATCGCCGCGCTGGTCAGCGTGCTCACCGTCGTCCGGCACACCCGGACCGAGGAGGAGGCCGGTCGCCGGGAGCTGCTCGGCGCGACAGTGCTGGGCCGGTACGCGGGGCTGACCGCCGCGCTGCTGGTGACGTACGCCGCGAATGTGCTGCTCGGCCTGCTCGCCGCCGGCGGTCTGGTCGCGGCCGGCCTGCCCGGCGCGGGTTCGGTGCTCTTCGGCGCCGGCGTGGCGCTCACCGGTGTCGCCTTCGCCACGGTCGGCGGGCTGGCCGCGCAGCTCACCGAGGGTGCGGGTGGGGCGCGTGGGATCGGCCTGGGCGCGCTCGGGCTGGCCTTCGTGCTGCGGCTGGCCGGCGACGCCGGAGGGTCCGGCGGCACCGGTGGGGACGCCGAGTGGCTGAGCTGGCTCTCACCGCTGGGCTGGGCGGCCCGGAGTCGCGCCTACGCCGACGAGCGCCCGTGGGTGCTGCTGCTGCCGGTGCTGTTCAGTGCGGTGGTCGCGCTCGTCGCGTACCCCGTCTCGGTCCGCCGTGACCTCGGCGCGGGGGTGTTTCCGTCCCGGCTCGGCCCGGCCGCCGCCGCTGCCGGCCTGGCCGGCCCGTTCGGCCTGGCCTGGCGGCTGCACCGGACCCAACTGCTCGGCTGGACCGTCGGCTTCGGGCTGCTCGGTCTGGTGCTCGGCGGGGCGGCGGACGCCGCGGGCGAGGCGGTGCGGGGCAACCCGCAGGTGGCCGAGATCCTGTCCCGGCTGGGCGGCAGCTCCGCGCTCGCCGAGGCGTACCTCGGTGGGACGTTGAGCCTGACCGCGCCGGCCGCCGCCGGGTACGGCATCCAGGCCGCGCTGCGGGCCCGGGCGGAGGAGACCGCCGGGCGGGCCGAACCGCTGCTGGCGACGGCGGTGAGCCGGACTCGCTGGCTGGCGGCGCATCTGGTCTTCGCGCTGCTCGGCCCGGCGGTCGTGCTGAGCGTCGCCGGGCTCGCCACCGGGCTGGCCTACGGGCTCAGCGTCTCCGACGTGGGCGGCGAACTGCCGCGGCTGCTCGGTGCCGGGCTGGCCCAGGTGCCCGCGGCCTGGGTGCTGTCCGGGCTGGCGGCGCTGCTGGTCGGCTGGCTGCCCCGCTTCTCCGCGGCTGCCTGGGCGGCGCTCGCCGGCTGTCTGCTGCTCGGTCAGCTCGGCGCGGTGCTGGGGTTGGACCAGTGGGCGCTAAATGTCTCCCCGTTCACCCACACCCCCCAGGTCCTCAGCGGGAACTGGCAGGTCGCCCCACTGGCCGCCCTGACGGCGACAGCGGCGGCCCTACTGATCGCATCTGTCGCAACCTTCCGCACCCGAGACATCCCCACCCCGTAACCGGGCCCCCTGACCCACCCCCTGACCCGCGTTGATCATGAGGTTGACGGGCGATCTGGTGCCCGAATGACCCGTCAACCTCACGATCAACGCGGAGAGGGGGGAGGGGCCGGGCGGGGGCCGGGTGGGGCGGGGTTAGCCGGTGGGTTGGTCGTTGCGGATCATCAGGGCGCTGCGGAGGCCGGTGATGTCCAGGACGCGGATCAGGAAGTCGCCCACGTGGGTCAGCATCAACAGGCTCTGCGCGTGGCTGGCCTTGCGGCTGAGCACGACAAGGGTGCCCAGGCCCTGCGAGTCGCAGAAGGTCACTCCACCCAGATCGAGCACGATCCGCGGGGGTGGGTCCGCCAGCACCTCGTTGACCACCGTGGAGAGCTGGGCGGCCGTGAGCATGTCGATCTCACCGGCCAGGCGCAGCACTGCTTCGTCGCCCGTCCGGTGTAGCGTGATGGACAGTTCGGCACGATCCACCCGGTCAGCCTAGCGCGATCCGCCCGGCCCGGCCTGTTGAGCCCGCGAGCCGCCGCCCGCCGAGGTCGCAAGCCGTCGCCGCTCACCGGCCCGGCCAGGGGTGAGCCCGGTAACCCTGCCGCGGGGTGGCTGCTGGCAGACCGTGCGGCGCTGACACAATGGCGGCATCGTGACCGACATCTTTCCCGCCGGATCCGGCCGCTACCCAGCCGTCGCGCCGGCCTCCGAGGCCCTGTTCGACCGCGCCCGCGCCATCGTGCCGGGCGGGGTGAACTCCCCTGTGCGCGCCTTCCAGGCGGTCGGTGGCACCCCGCGTTTCATGGTCCGTGGCGAGGGTCCGTGGCTGTACGACGCCGACGGCCGCCGCTACGTCGACCTGGTCTGCTCGTGGGGTCCGCTGATCCTCGGGCACGCCCACCCGGAGGTGGTGGCCGCCGTGCAGGCCGCCGCCGCCCTGGGCACCAGCTTCGGCACCCCCACCCCTGGTGAGGTGGAGTTGGCCGCCGAGCTTGTCGACCGCACCCCGATGGAGCAGGTCCGGCTGGTCAACTCCGGCACCGAGGCGACCATGTCGGCGATCCGGCTGGCGCGCGGCTTCACCGGCCGGTCCAAGATCATCAAGTTCGCGGGTTGCTACCACGGTCACGTGGACGCGCTGCTCGCCGCCGCCGGGTCCGGCGTGGCCACCCTGGGCCTGCCCGACTCGCCAGGAGTGACAGGCGCGGCGGCCAGCGAGACGATAGTTCTCCCGTACAACGACATCCGGGCCGTCGAGGAGGCCTTCGCCGCCGAGGGCCCGCACATCGCCGCGGTGATCACCGAGGCCGCCGCCGGCAACATGGGCGTGGTCGCCCCCCGCGACGGCTTCAACCAGCAGCTCGCCCGGATCGCGCACGCGCACGGCGCCCTGCTGGTGGTGGACGAGGTGATGACCGGGTTCCGGGTCTCCCGCGCCGGCTGGCACGGCCTCGACCCCTCCGACGCCGACCTGTGGACGTACGGCAAGGTCATGGGTGGCGGCCTGCCCGCCGCGGCGTTCGGCGGGCAGGCGGACATCATGGCGCGGCTCGCGCCGGCCGGCCCGGTCTACCAGGCCGGCACGCTCTCCGGTAACCCGCTGGCCTGCGCCGCCGGCCTGGCCACGCTGCGACTCGCCGACGACGCGCTGTACCGCCGTCTCGACGAGACGGCCGCCGTCGTGGGCAAGCTGGCGTCCGACGCGCTGGCCGCCGCCGGGGTCCCGCACCGACTGTCGTACGCGGGCAGCATGTTCTCGATCTTCTTCACCGACGCCGACGTGGTCGACTACGACAGCGCCCGCACCCAGCAGGTGCCGGCGTTCAAGGCGTTCTTCCACGCGATGCTCGCCGCCGGCGTCTACCTGCCGCCGAGCGCGTTCGAGTCGTGGTTCGTGTCGGCGGCGATCGACGACGCCGCTCTGGAGCACATCGCCGCAGCGCTGCCGACGGCGGCGAACGCGGCGGCAGCGGCTGGTCACGGGGGGTAAAGAGCCTTGAGCAAGACGGTGGTCCACGTGCTGCGGCACGGCGAGGTGCACAACCCCGACCAGATCCTCTACGGTCGGCTGCCCGGTTTCCGCCTCTCCGAGCTGGGTGTGCAGATGGCCAAGGCCGCCGCGCAGGGCCTGGCCGAGCGGGAGATCGTGCACGTGGTGGCCAGCCCGCTGGAGCGCGCCCAGCAGACCGCCGAGCCGATCGCCGCCCAGTTCGGGCTGCCGGTCGGCGTGGACGAGCGGCTGATCGAGAGCGCCAACTGGTTCGAGGGCAAGAAGGTGTCCCCGGGTGACGGGTCGTTCCGCGACCCGCGCAACTGGTGGGTGCTGCGCGATCCGGTGACCCCGTCCTGGGGTGAGGCGTACCGGGTGATCGCCGAGCGCATGTTCGCCGCCGTGCAGGCCGCCCGGGTCGCCGCCGAGGGGCGCGAGGCGGTGCTGGTGTCGCACCAACTCCCGATCTGGACGCTGCGTCGCCACGTCGAGCGCAAGCGTCTCTGGCACGACCCGCGCAAGCGGCAGTGTGGGCTGGCGAGCCTCACCTCGTTCCACTTCGAGGGCGCGAAGGTGGCGGGCATCGGCTACAGCGAGCCGGCCGCGCACCTGATCGCTCTCTCCGCGACAGCCCGGACGGCCAAGGGGGCCTGATGAACGCCCGGAGGTGGACCGCCGGCCTGCTCGCCGTCGTCGCCGCGGTGGCGCTCGTCGGCTGCACGTCGTCGAAGGGGCGGGAGAAGACCTGCACGACCACCACCGACGGGATCTTCGAGTGCGCACCGGACCAGCGCTCGGCACCTCCGAAGCTCGCCGGTGAGCTGCTGGACGGCGGCGGTTACGACGTCAGCCAGGCTCGCGGCCAGGTGGTGGTGCTCAACTTCTGGGGCTCCTGGTGCGCGCCGTGTCGTGCCGAGGCCGACGACCTGGAAGCGACCTACCAGGCCACCAAGGGTTCCGGGGTCACCTTCCTCGGCGCCAACGTCTCCGACGAGCGGGACAAGGCCAAGGCGTTCGAGAAGGGTCGGGTCACCTATCCGAGCCTGTTCGACCCGTCCAGCCGGCTGGCGCTCGCCCTGGACATCCCACCGAACTTCGTCCCGGCGACAGTGGTGCTGGACCGGGAGGGTCGGATCGCCGTGGTGATCCGGGCCGCGGTCAAGCAGGAGGGCCTGCAACCGATCGTCGAGCGGATCGCGGCCGAGAAGCCGGCGTCGGGCTGATGGGCGAGACCTTCAAGGAGTTGGCCCTCAACGGGCCGCTGCTGCTCGCCATCGGCGCGGCGGCGCTCGCCGGCCTGGTCAGCTTCCTCTCCCCGTGTGTGCTCCCACTCGTCCCCGGCTACCTGTCGTACGTCACCGGTCTGGCCGGCGCCGACCTGGAGGGCCGCCGACCTGCGGCCGATCTCGCACCGGTCACCGGTGGTGTCGCCGTGAAGGAGCGGGTCGCGCGGGTCGGCGCGGTCAAGGGGCGGGTGCTCGCGGGCACGCTGCTCTTCATCGCCGGCTTCACAGTCGTCTTCGTCGCCAGCGCGGTCCTCTTCGCCAGCATCGGCCGGGTCTTCTTCGACTACGAGCGGCAGTTGGAGATCGTCGCCGGCGCGCTGATCATCGTGCTCGGCATCGCCTACCTCGGGATGATCCCGGCCCTGCAACGGGAGTTCCGGATCTCCCGGCTGCCCGCCGCCGGCCTGCTCGGCGCACCTGTCTTCGGAGCGGTGTTCGCCCTCAGTTGGGTGCCCTGCACCGGCCCCACCCTCGGCGCGGTGATGATGATGGCCACCGCCAGCGGCCAGACCGACCGCGCCATGGTGCTCGCCGTGGCGTACTGCCTCGGGTTGGGGATACCGTTCGTGGTCTTCGGGCTGGGCTTCGAACGCCTGCTCGGGGTCTTCCGCGCCGTCCGGCGCAACAGCCGCTGGGTCACCCGGGTCGGCGGCGCCCTGCTCATCCTGATCGGCCTGGCGCTCGTCACCGGCGGATGGCAGAGCTTCGTGATCTGGCTGCAGACCACCGTCGGGGTGGGCGAGGTGAGCATCTGATGACGGTCGTCGACGACCGACCGGAGACCGTGGCCCCGGCGCCACGGCGTCGGCCCAACCGGCTGCTGGCCCTGCTGCGCAACTCGTGGCGACAGCTCACCAGCATGCGTACGGCGCTGATCCTGCTCTTCCTGCTCGCGGTCGCCGCGATCCCCGGCTCGGTGCTGCCGCAGCGCGGGATCAGCCCGGAGAAGGTCAACCAGTACTTCGTCGACCACCCGGACTGGGCCCCCCGACTGGACCGGATCGGCGCGTTCGAGGTCTTCGGCTCGGTCTGGTTCTCCGCGATCTACCTGCTGCTGTTCACCTCCCTGATCGGCTGCATCACGCCCCGGTTGCGCGACCATGTCCGCGCGTTGCGGGCCCGGCCGCCGGCCGCGCCGAAGCGGATGGCGCGGCTGCCGCAGCACACAGTGCTGCCCGCACCGGCCGGTGGCACCGCGGCGATCGCCGCGGTGCTGCGCAAGCGCCGCTGGCGGGTGCAGGTGCGCGGCAACGAGGTCTCCGCCGAGAAGGGCTACCTCAAGGAGACCGGCAACCTGCTGTTCCACATGTCGCTGATCGCGGTGTTGATCGGCGTCGCGCTCGGCTCGTGGTACGGCTGGAGCGGCAACCGGCTGCTGGTGGCCGGCGCGGACAACACGTTCTGCAACACCCGCCAGCAGTTCGCCGAGGCCAAGCTCGGCCCCCGGGTGGACAGCGCGGACCTGCCGCGCTTCTGCCTGCGGCTGGACGACTTCCAGGCCCGCTTCCTGCCCTCCGGCCAGCCGGAGTTCTTCAACGCCACGGTCACCGTCGACGGCCCGGACGAGCCCACCCGCAGCGCGGACTTCTCGGTGAACTCGCCGCTGCGGTTGAAGGACGCCAGCGTCTACCTGCTCGGCCACGGGTACGCCCCGGTGATCCGCTACACCGACCGGTTCGGCAACAGCCAGCTCAGCGACGACCCGTTCCTCACCACAGGTGACATGGGTCTGACGAGCGAGGGGCTGGCGGCCTTCCCGGACGCGAACGTCGACCCGGCCACCGGGCAGCGCGCACCGGATCAGCAGATGGCGTTCACGGGCATCTACCTGCCCACGGCACCCGGGCAGGGGCCGTTCGTACGCTCGCAGTATCCGGCCGAGCGCAACCCGGTGCTGAACCTGGTCGCGTACCGGGGCAACCTCGGCCGGGACGCCGGCATCCCCGGCTCGATCTACCAACTCGACCAGCGGCAGGTGCGGACCGGCAAGGTCAAGGAGGTCGGCACCAAACTGCTGCGCAAGGGCGAGACCTGGACGCTCGACGACGGCTCGACCGTCGAGTTCCTGGACACCAAGCGGTACGTCACCCTCTCCGTCCGGCACGATCCCGGCGCGACCCCGCTGCTGATCAGCTGCGGTGTTCTGCTTGTCGGGTTGATGGGATCGCTGTTCGGGCGGCGTCGCCGGGTGTTCTTCCGGGTGGTGCCGGCCGACCCGGGGGAAGGATCTCCGACGAGCGGTAGTAGCTTGATGGAGGTCGGTGGGTTGCCGCGTACCGACTACCCAGGGTTCGCCGACGAGTTCACCCAGCTCGTCGCCGCGGTCGACGGTGCCGAACGGCCCGCAGGTGACTCCACCGACCGGGCCGGCGTGCGAGAAGGAGCCGAGTGATGTCCGCACTCTCCGACAATCTGGTGACCTTCGCGATCCTCGCGTACCTGGTCGCGATGATCGGTCACGCCGTGGAGTACGCGCTGGGCAACGCGCGTACCCGAATCGCCGCGGCGGCTCCGGTCCGTGAGCTGGTGGGCGCCGGTGGTGGCACCCTGCCCCCGCCGCCCGCGCCGGTCCCGCCGTCGGCCGCGGCCGACCGGTCGGCGCGACGTGCCTGCCTCGCGGGTCTCATCGGGGTGGGCGCCACCGCGGTCGCCGCCGTGCTGCACCTGGCGGCGCTCGTCACGCGTGGCCTCGCCGCGGACCGCATGCCGTGGGGCAACATGTACGAGTTCGTGCTCACGGTGACGTTCATCGGTGTCGCCGCCTGGCTGGTGGTGCTCCGGAAGCGGCCGTCGCTGCGCAAACTCGGGCTGTTCCTGACCCTGGTGATGGTGCTGCTTGTCGCCACCGCCGAGCTGGTGCTGTACGTGCCGATCGTGCCGCTGGTGCCGGCCCTGAACTCGTACTGGTTCGTCATCCACGTCTCGACGATCGTCTTCGCGTCCGGCATCTTCCTGCTCGGTGTGGTGCCGGCGGTCGGCTTCCTGATGCGCAACGGATACGAGCAGGGCAAGCGGAGCTTCCCGTACACCCTGGCCAAGCGCCTGCCCGGCGCGGTGGGCCTGGAGCGGCTGACCTTCGCGCTGCACGCGTTCGCGTTCCCGATCTTCACCTTCGCGGTGATCGCCGGCGCGATCTGGGCCGAGGCGGCGTGGGGTCGGCCGTGGGGCTGGGACCCGAAGGAGACCTGGGCCTTCATCTCCTGGGTCGTGTACGCCGGTTACCTGCACGCCCGCGCCACGCCCAGCGTCAAGCGCAACGTGGCCACCTGGCTGGCGGTGCTCGGCTTCCTCACCATGCTGATGAACCTGTTCGGCGTGAACATCTTCTTCACCGGCCTGCACTCGTACGGCGGGCTGGACTGAACCACAGGTGACGGAATGTAGAACTACACTTCTTGGAAGCGTAGTTCTACATTCTGTGGGGATGTGACAGTGAAGCTCTCCAAGCCAGCGGAGATTTTCGACCGTGACGTCGAGTGGGCGGAGCTGGTCCGGTTCGCCACGGACGACCGCCCAGGCGCGACGCTGGGCGTGGTCAGCGGCCGTCGCCGGCAGGGCAAGACCCTGCTGTTGTACGAGTTGGCCCGTGCCACCGACGGTTTCTACTTTGGGGCGACAGAGGCGACCCCGGTGGAGTCGCTGCGTCGACTCGGGGAGGCTCTCGGCCGGCACACCGACGCGCCTGGTCCGCTTCGCCTGGACGACTGGTCGGGAGCGGTCGACGCACTGCTTGCGCTGGGCCAGCGCCGCCCGGTTACCGTGGTGATCGACGAGTTCCCCTATCTTGCCCGGTCGACTCGGGATCTCCCGTCGATAATTCAGCACGCGCTCACGCCGGGCCGGGTCGAGCGCACCGATTCCCGCACGCGCCTGCTGCTGTGCGGTTCGGCACTGTCGTTCATGGGTGGTCTGCTCGCCGGTTCGGCCCCGTTGCGCGGACGGGCAGGGCTTGAACTGGCCGTGCCACCCCTGGACTATCGTGCCGCGGCGACGTTCTGGGGGCTCGATGATCCTGCGCTCGCTGCCCGCGTGTTCGCCATCGTCGGTGGCACCCCGGCCTACCGACGGGAGTACGTCCAGGACGATGTGCCCGACGGACCAGACGATTTCGACGACTGGGTTGTCCGCGCCGTGCTGAATCCAGCCCGCCCGTTGTTCCGCGAGGCTCGCTATCTGCTTGCCGAGGATCCCGACCTGCGGGACACCGCTCTTTACCATTCCGTGCTGTCCGCGGTCGCCGAAGGCAACGGCACCCGAGGTGGGATCGCCGGGTACATCGGACGGAAGGCCACCGACCTCCAGCATCCGCTCACCGTCCTTGAGGATGCCGGTCTCCTCATCCGCGAGCCCGATCCGCTTCGTAGTGGGCGCAGCCGTTACCGCATCGCCGAACCCCTGATCACCTTCTATCAGGCTGTCATGCGGCCCTCCTGGACGGCCTTGGAGCAACGGCGTGGCTCGGACGTCTGGAGGCGTTCCAACCGCCGGTACTCGAGCGCGGTGCTGGGGCCAGCGTTCGAGGAGATCGTCCGGCAGTGGGCTCTGCGTTTCGCCACGCCAGAGACGTTTGGTGGTGTCGTCGCGGACGCCAGCTCGGCCGTCCTCACCGATCCCGCCACCCGTACCAGCCTGGAACTCGACCTGGTGGCGTTCGGCGAGCCGCCGTTCGGCGACGGCCCTCGGCCGCTGCTCGCCATCGGAGAGGTCAAGTGGGGTCGCACGCTGGGTCGGCCCGAGCTGGAACGACTGAGCCGCGCACGTGACCTGCTCGCCGCGCGTCCCGGCCTGGACGTGAGGGACGGTCGGTTGCTGCTCGCGAGCGCCGCAGGGTTCACCGATGAGCTGCGGCACGCGGCCGCTCAGCGTCCCGATGTCGTCCTCGTCGATCCGTCGCGGCTCTATGCGGGCGACTGAGAGCGTCGGGGTCGCTGGGGAGGATGTCGGGTGCCGCGCAGGGTCTCGTCCACGCGCAGCGTGACCTGGTACGACACCTCCGGCAGGTCGGCCAGCTCGATCCGTTCCCCGCGTAGCGCCAGTTGGGCGTGCAGCTCCCGGGCGACGGCGTCGCGAATCGCGACCAGGAGGGGAGACAACCCGTCCGGGTCGCCGACGACGAACGCGTCCGACATGGTTCCACCCTGCCGCCACGCCCCGCCGTTCCGCCACCATCGGTGAGATGTGCCCGCCGGGCTTGACCCGGCCCTGGTTGGCAAGTCGCGGTGGTCTCACGCCCGATCGGGACGTCCACGGCGGTGAGCTGGCGAACGAGCTGGGCAGGCGGGCAGCGGGTAGCTGCTCAGGCCGCGAGGAAGTCGCGCAGCAGGGCGAGCATCTCGTCCGGGCGCTCCTCGTACAGCCAGTGCCCGCAGTCCTCGATCACCTCGCCGCGGACCGTGTCGGCGTACCGGCGAACCTGCTCGGCCACCTGCCCGCCGAGGCTGGCCGCCGCGCCGACCGCCAGCACCGGCATCTCCAGCTTCATCTCCCGGTACGCCGCGTTGTCCGCGCTGTCCCGGTCGAACGCCCGGAAATAGGCGAAGCTGGCCCGCAGATGCGCCGGGTCGCGCAGGTGGCTGGCGAACTCCTCGATGTCGGGCGCGGCGATGCTGCCCTTGCGCACCATCAGCGCGTCGGTGAACCGGTCCACCCAGAGCGACTCGCGCCCGCTGACCAACTCCTCCGGAAGCCCGTTGCCGATCGAGAAGAAGCCGAAGTTCCACACCCCCGGCCCGGCCGGGGTGAGCGCGGGAAACGTGTAGATGCTCTCGTCGGGGATCGGCGCCTCGGTGAGCACCAGCCGGCTCACCCGCTGCGGATGGGCGGCCGCGTACGCGTACGCCACCATCGTCCCCAGGTCGTGTCCGACCACCCGGAGATCGCTTGTCAGGCCGAGTTGATCGAGTAGACCGTGCAGGTCGGCTGCTGCCGTCTTCTTGTCGTAGCCGCCGGCCGGGGCGTCGCTGTCCCCGAAGCCGCGCAGGTCGGGTGCGACGACGTCGAAGGAGCGTCCCAGGTCGGGCAGCAGGTGCCGCCACATGTACCAGCACTGCGGGTACCCGTGCAGCAGCACCAGTGGCGGGCCACTGCCGCCCCGGACGTAGTTCATGGTGATCTGGCCGACCCGCGCCCGCTGCTCGGTGAACCCCGCCGGAACCCGCTCGCCGCTCATTGCCGCCTCCGTCCGCCGGCTGCCCGCCGGCTGCCCGGCTACCCGCTGTGCCGCCCGCCATGCCTTCGGGAGCGGAAGCGGGGCCGGGGGTCATCGCGAGTGTCACAGCACCCGGCTTGGGCCGTGTGGCACCCGGTGCGGGAGACTGGCGACATGGCGGCTCGTGGCTTCCCGTACACCGATCTCAAGGACTTCCTCGCGGCGCTCGAGCGCGCGGGGGAGTTGCGCCGGGTCGACGTCCCGGTCGACCCCACCCTGGAGATCAGCGAGGTGGTCACCCGCACGGTGCGGGCCGGCGGCCCGGCGCTGCTCTTCGAGCGCCCGACCCGGGGCGAGATGCCGTTGGCGATCAACCTGTTCGGCACCGAGAAGCGGATGGCGATGGCGCTCGGCGTCGAGTCACTTGACGAGATCGGCGCCCGGATCGGCGCGCTGATCAAGCCGGAGCTGCCGGTCGGCTGGTCCGGCATCCGGGAGGGCCTCGGCAAGGTCATGCAGCTCAAGTCGGTGCCGCCGCGCAAGGTGAAGACCGCGCCCTGCCAGGAGGTCGTCTACCGGGGCGAGGACGTCGACCTGAACCGGCTGCCGGGGCTACAGGTCTGGCCCGACGACGGTGGGATCTTCCACAACTACGGGCTGACCCACACCAAGCACCCGGAGACCGGCAAGCGCAACCTGGGCCTGTACCGACTCCAGCAGCACGGCCGCAACACCCTGGGCATGCACTGGCAGATCCACAAGGACTCGACGGCCCACCACGCGGTCGCCGAGCGGCTCGGGCAGCGCCTGCCGGTCGCGGTCGCGATCGGTTGCGACCCGGTCGTCTCGTACGCGGCGAGCGCCCCGCTGCCCGGCGACATCGACGAGTACCTGTTCGCCGGGTTCCTGCGCGGCGAACGGGTGGAGATGGTCGACTGCCTCACCGTGCCGTTGCAGGTGCCGGCGCACGCGCAGATCGTGCTGGAGGGCTACCTGGAGCCCGGTGAGCGGCTGCCCGAGGGCCCGTTCGGCGACCACACCGGCTTCTACACCCCGGTCGAGCCGTTCCCGGTGCTGCACATCGAGGCGATGACCATGCAGCGCAAGCCGGTCTACCACTCGATCGTCACGTCCAAGCCGCCGCAGGAGGACCACGGCCTCGGCAAGGCCACCGAGCGGATCTTCCAGCCGCTGCTCAAGCTCATGATCCCGGACATCGTCGACTACGACCTGCCGGCGGCCGGTGTCTTCCACAACTGCGCGATCGTCTCGATCCGTAAGCGCTACCCGAAGCACGCGCAGAAGGTGATGAACGCGATCTGGGGCGCCCACCTGATGTCGCTGACCAAGCTGATCGTGATCGTCGACGAGGACTGCGACGTGCACGACTACAACGAGGTCGCCTTCCGGGCCTTCGGCAACGTCGACTACGCGCGCGACCTGCTGCTCACCGAGGGCCCGGTGGACCACCTCGACCACTCGTCGTACCAGCAGTTCTGGGGTGGCAAGGCGGGTGTCGACGCGACCCGCAAGCTGCCCACCGAGGGCTACACCCGCGGCTGGCCGGAGGAGATGAGCATGGCCCCGGAGGTCACCGCACTGGTCGACAAGCGCTGGAAGGAATACGGCATCTGATGGCCCCCGCCGACAACACCCGCGATCTTGCACTTTCGGTCCCCGATTCGCCCCCTTCCTCCCCTTCTGCCCCGACAGAAAGTGCAAGATCGCGGGAGCCGGGGCGGGTGCGGGCGTTCCTGGACCTCGTCAAGATCGAGCACTCCGTGTTCGCCCTGCCGTTCGCCTTCCTGTCCGCACTGACCGCCATGCAGGTGAACGGCGGGCACGTGCGCTGGTGGGAGCTGCTGCTGATCACGGTGGCCATGGTCGGGGCACGGACGTTCGCGATGGCCGCCAACCGGATCCTCGACCGGCGGATCGACGCGCGGAACCCGCGTACCGCCGGTCGGGAACTGGTGACCGGCGCGGTGAGCGTGCGGACGGCCTGGACCGGCGCGGCCGTCGCGTTGGTGGTCTTCCTCGCCACCGCCGCCCTGCTCAACCCGCTCTGTCTGGTGCTGGCGCCGCTCGCTGTGGTGCCGCTCGTCGTCTACCCCTACGCCAAGCGGTTCACCAACTGGCCGCACGCCATCCTCGGGATCGCCCAGGCGGTCGGCCCGGTCGGCGCGTGGCTGGCGGTCACCGGCACCCTGGACGGCTCGGGGCCGGCCTGGCTGCTCGGCGCGGCGGTGGGGTTGTGGATCGGCGGCTTCGACCTGATCTACGCCTGCCAGGATTCCGAGATCGACCGGGAGATCGGCGTGCACAGCGTGCCCGCGCGCTACGGTCGTCGCTTCGCGTTGCACGCCTCCACGGTCGCGCACGTGGTGACCTTCGCGCTGTTCATCTGGTTCGGTGGGCTGATCGGCCTCGGCTGGCTCTGGTGGATCGGGCTCGCCCTGACCGCTGTGGCGTTCGGCTACCAGCACCTGGTGGTGACCCCCACCGACCTCAGCAAGGTCAACCGCGCGTTCTTCACGGCCAACGGGTTCGTCGGCATCGCGCTGTTCGTCTTCGCCCTGCTCGACCTGGTGATCCGGCTCGGCCTACGCCCCTGAGGAGGCCCGGCCGGACGATCCCGGGGGTGCGCACCGGCGCACCAGCCGGACCAGGCAGGCTGGGGGCATGCGGGAACCATGGGTGGTCGGGGTCTCCGGGGCCTCCGGCACGCCGTACGCGGCGGCAGTCATCGGCGGCCTGCTCGACGCGGGTGAGTCGGTGGACCTGATCGTGTCCCGAGCGGCCCGACTCACCGTGCTCGACGAGACCGGCCGACCGTTCCGCGACGGGCACTGGGCCGAGGACCTCGCGGGTTGGCTCGGCCGGGACCTGACCGGAGCGGACGTGCGGTACTGGCCGGCCGGCGACCTGGCCGCCGGTCCGAGCAGCGGCTCCTACCGGGTACGCGGCATGGCCGTGGTCCCGGCCAGCACGGCGGCCTGCGCGGGCATCGCGATCGGGCTGTCCAAGGACCTGTTGCAACGTGCCGCCGAGGTCAACCTCAAGGAACGGCGGCCCGTGGTGGTGGTCCCCCGGGAGACACCGGTGACCCGCAGCCACCTGGAGCACCTGATCGCGCTGCACGACGCCGGCGCGGTGGTGCTGCCGGCCAGCCCCGGCTTCTACGGGGCCGGCGCCGAGGCCAGCGCCCAGCAGTTGGTCGACTTCGTGGCCGGCAAGGTGCTGGACGCGCTCGGCGTCCCGCACACCCTGTTCCGCAGGTGGTCCGGCCAGCTCGGTGCGGCCCGGGGCTGAGCTGTCGGCTCAGCGCGTGTCGTCGTGCCGTCCGACCGGATTCGGCCGAAGCGGTACGCGGACCGGACTGGTGTCCGGTCCGCGTGGCGTAGTCCGCACCAGTTCAGTACATGCCGGCGTTGGCCGGACCCGGCCCCGTGGATGCGGCCGGTCCCACATTGCGTGGCTTACCGACCTCGTCCACTTCGTCCAGCATGCCCTCCCCCTCAAGCAGGGCTCGCACCTCGGATTCCCGAAACCGGCGATGCCCGCCTGGAGTCCGGATGCTTCCTATCCGGCCGGCCGCCGCCCATCTCGTCACAGTCTTCGGGTCCACCCGAAACAGCGCGGCGACCTCACCCGGTGTCAGCAGGCGATCTCCAGTGTCCACAGCCCCCTCCTCGCGTCGACGAAGCCCCTGGCTGAACACACTGCCCCCGGCTGGTGCGAGCCCAGAGCCGTCATGAGGGACGTATGGCAATTACAGCACCAGGGACCTGGCGTGTCCGCCAAACGCGAAAAATGCACTGAGTGGGAAGTTAGTAAATGGTACTGGTGCAACCCCTGCCTTGACTGTCGGTTCGTGAACAGTTACTCACTGTTCGGTCCAACGGATGCTGAAGGCGTCGCGTTACGCGTAACCGGCTAAGGTCACTCTCCGTGGACGCCATCGACCTGAGCCTCGTCGACCTGCTGCGCGGCAACGCCCGCCTGTCGTACGCCGAGCTGGCCCGGCAGGTGGGCCTCTCCGCCCCGGCCGTGCACGAGCGGGTCGGCAAGCTGGAGAGCAGCGGCGTGGTCCGCGGTTACCGCGCCGACGTGGAACCGGAGGCGATCGGGCTGGGAGTCACCGCGCTGATCGGCATCGTCGAAGACTCCGGCGCGGACAGCGACGACATGCTCGAGTCCCTGCGGGTGCTGCCCGAGATCGAGTCCTGCTACTTCATGGCCGGGGTGGAGTCGTTCCTGCTGAAGGCGCGGGTCGGCACGATCGCCGAGTTGGAGCAGTTGATCGTGCGGTTGAACCGGACCCCCGGGGTCGCCTCCACCCGCACCGCCATCGCGCTCTCCACCAAGTGGGAGAACCGCCCCCAGCCGGTCGGCCCGCCCTCGGCCTGACCCTCGCGTACCCCTGGTGTCGCCGGATCGGCCGGCGGTAGCGTGCGCCGATGACCCCGCAGGGACGCCGAGTGGCGGTGGTGACGGGTGCTGCCGGCGGTCTGGGCCGCGCCATCGCCGCCGCGCTGCACGCCGACGGCTGGTCGGTGCTGCTCACCGACCTCGACGCCCGGGCGGTCGACGTCGCCGCGGCACCGCTCGGCGGGTGGTCGGCCGTCCTGGACGTCCGGGACGAGGACGCCTGCGCCGGCATCGCCGCGACCGCGGCCGGCCGGGGTGACCTCGCCCTCTGGGTGAACAACGCCGGCATCCTGAGCACCGGGCCGTCGTGGGAGCACGACGGCGCGACCCGCCGCCGGATGCTCGACGTCAACGCCCACGGCGCCATGAACGGCACCCTCGCCGCGCTGGCGATCATGCGCGGGCAGGGCCACGGCCACGTGCTCAACGTCGTCTCGCTGGCCGGGCTGGTCGCCGCGCCCGGCGAGACGGTGTACGCGGCCAGCAAGCACGCGCTGCTGGCGTTCAGCCTCGGCACCCTGGCCGACCTGCGGATGGCCGGCTACCGCCGGGTGCACGTCTCCTGCCTCTGCCCGGACGGCATCTGGACCCCGATGCTGCACGACCGGCTGGACGACCCGGGGGCGGTGGCCTCGTTCACCGGGTCGATGCTGACCGCGCAGCGGGTGGCCGCCCGGGCGGTCCGGCTGGCCCGCCGGCCACGCCCGGTGGTCAGCCTGCCCCGCTGGCGGGGAGCACAGGTGCGCCTGCTGGACGCGCTGCCCCGACTGGCCGTCGCGCTCACCCCGCTCGTCCGGGCCGCCGGCCGGGCCGGCCAACGCCGGCAACGCCGCCGGACCGGCGCCGACCACAGCTGACCTGCTTGCTACGTTTCCGAGCGTGACTCATCTCGACCGCTGCGACGAGGCCAGCCGTACCTGGGTGACGGAGGCGATCGCCACCGTCGAGGCGGACGCGAACCGCTCGGCCGACACCCACCTGCTGCCGTTCCCCCTGCCCCGGGCCTGGGGGATCGACCTCTACCTCAAGGACGAGTCGTCCCACCCCACCGGCTCACTGAAGCACCGCCTGGCCCGCTCGCTGTTCCTCTACGGGCTCTGCAACGGCTGGATCGGGCCGAGCACCACGATCGTCGAGGCGTCGTCGGGGTCCACGGCGGTCTCCGAGGCGTACTTCGCCCGGATGCTCGGTCTGCCGTTCATCGCGGTGATGCCCTCCTCCACCTCGCCCGAGAAGATCGCGCAGATCGAGTTCCAGGGCGGCCGGTGTCACCTGGTGGAGGACCCCGCGACAGTGGTGGTCGAGGCGCGCTGGCTCGCCGAGGACTCCGGCGGGCACTTCATGGACCAGTTCACCTATGCCGAGCGGGCGACCGACTGGCGGGGCAACAACAACATCGCCGAGTCGATCTACGCGCAGTTGGAGCTGGAGCGACACCCGATCCCGAGCTGGGTGGTGGTGGGCGCCGGCACCGGGGGCACCAGCGCGACGATCGGCAGGTACGCCCGGTACCGCCGGCTCGCCACCAAGCTCTGCGTGGTCGACCCGGAGAACTCGGCGTTCTACCCGGCCTGGCTGGCCGCCGACTGGTCGGTGCGGACCGGGAAGGGCTCCCGGATCGAGGGGATCGGCCGCCCCGCCGTGGAGGCGTCCTTCCTGCCCTCGGTGGTGGACCGGATGGTCCAGGTGCCGGACGCGGCCTCCCTGGCCGCGATGCGCGCCGGATCGGCGCTCCTCGGGCGCCGCGTGGGCGGCTCCACCGGCACCAACCTGTGGGGTGCGTTCGGCCTGATCGCCGGGATGCTCGCGGAGGGCCGGACCGGCTCGGTGGTCACCCTGATCTGCGACCCAGGCGACCGGTACGCCGACACCTACTATTCCGACGACTGGGTGGCCGCCCAGGGCCTCGACCTGACGCCGCACCTGGCCTCGATCGACCGCTTCCTGGCCAGCGGCACCTGGCCCGTCTGAGCCTGTCCGCGCCGGTCAGCGTGGGTCGATCCGTTCGGCCAGCCCCGGGTAGCGCACCACGTAGCCGCTGTCGTCCAGATCGATCTCCGCGGTGAAGGTGCCGCTGGCGAAACGCACCCGACCCGGCCCGAGCCCGGTGTAGATCTGCTCGGCCGACACCACCTCCAGACCCGGCAGCAGCACCCACGCGACGGTGATCCGGTGGGCCACGTCCGCCGGCTCGGCGGTCAACCCGAGCCGGTGGACCGGCAGGGTGTTGAACAGCGGCGAGCCGCTCAGGTCGACGTCGAGCGCGTCGGCCAGCCGGTCCGGATCATCAGTGCCCGGCAGGCCAGCCCGAGGATGACCGGCCGCGACCAGCGCCGCGTCCAGGTCGCCCTGCTCGGCGGTGGTCACCCGCCACCGGTCCGAGGCCCGCTCCAGCTTCACCCTGCGCAGCCAGCCCAGCCCTTCGGCCTCGACCTCGACCCGGGTGGTGGTCCAGTCCGGCGCGGTGGTCAGCTGGTAACGGGCGGTCCAGGGGATCGGGTCCACGGCGAGCAGGGTGCCCCGGGCCGTCAACCCGTGACCGTCGTCGAGCAGCACCTGCTCGCTGCCGGCGGTGTCCGTCCGGGACCAGAAGATCGACTTCGGCATGGTCGGCATGAGCCGGACGTTACGCGACCCATCCGACATCGGCAGGGCATGCGCGAACGCCGCCGCGGATGGGATCCGCGACGGCGTTCGAAAAACAGTCAGATCAGTGGGTACGCGCCGGCGGTCGCCCGCCGAAACCGCGCCGGTCGTCACGCGGACGGTCGTCGCGGGGCCGGTCGTCGCGGGGACGGTCGTCCCGGCCACGGCTCTCCGGGCGGAAGCCACCCCGAGTGTCGCGGTCGCCGAAGCGACGCTCACCGGTCGGGCGGTCCCCGTACTGACGGTCACCCTGCGGACGGTCGCCGAAGCGGCGCTCGCCGGTCGGACGGCCGTCCCGGTCGCCGAACTGCGGCCGGTCGCTGGAACCCCGGCTGTCCCGATCGGCGTACCGCCGCTCACCCTGCGGGCGGTCGCCGAAGCCCCGCTCGCCGGTGGGCCGGTCGCCGTACCGCCGCTCGCCGGCCGGGCGGTCGCCGTGCTGCCGGTCGCTGTGCTGCCGGTCGCCGTACCGTCGCTCGCCGGTGGGCCGGTCGCTGTACTGGCGGTCACCCTGCGGGCGGTCGCCGAAGCGCCGCTCGCCGGTGGGCCGGTCGCTGTACTGGCGGTCACCCTGCGGGCGGTCGCCGTACCGTCGCTCGCCGGTGGGCCGGTCGCTGTACTGGCGGTCACCCTGCGGGCGGTCGCCGAAGCGGCGCTCGCCGGTCGGGCGGTCGCCGTAGCGGCGCTCGCCGCCGGTGCGGTCGCCGAACCGGCGCGGGCCGCCGGAGCGGTCGTCGAAGCGACGCGAGCCGCCGGAACGGTCGCCGTAGCCACGGGGCTCCGCCTCGACCCGAACCGGGACGCCGCTGGGCTCGCGGGCACCGACCAGCTCGGCCAGTGCCTGGTCACCGACCCGCACGCGGGTCTCGGCCGGCGCGACACCGGCCTTCTCCATCATCGCCAGGGTGGTGCGGCGCTGCTTGGGCAGCACCAGGGTGGCGACCGCGCCCGACTCGCCCGCCCGGGCCGTGCGCCCCGCGCGGTGCAGGTAGTCCTTGGGGTCCTTCGGCGGGTCGACGTGCAGCACCAGGGTGACGCCGTCGACGTGGATGCCCCGAGCCGCCACATCCGTGGCGACAAGCACGTTCATCCGGCCCTCACGGAACTCGGCCAACGTCTTGGTACGCATCCGCTGGGTCTTGCCACCGTGCAGCCCACCGGCGCGTACGCCGACGGCCGCGAGTTGCTCGACCAGCCGGTCCACCCCGAGCTGGGTGCGGGCGAAGACCATCGTCCGGCCGTCGCGGGCGGCGATCGAGGCCGCCACCGGGAACTTCTCGTGCGGCGGGATCAACAGCATGTGGTGATCCATGGTGGACACCGACGCGGTGGAAGGCGCCGTCGAGTGCGTCACCGGATCGGTCATGAACCGCTTGACCAACGCGTCGACGTCACCGTCGAGAGTGGCCGAGAAGAGCAGCCGCTGACTGTTCGCGGGGGTCTTCGACAGCAGGTCGGTCACCTCGGGCAGGAAGCCCATGTCGGCCATCTGGTCGGCTTCGTCGAGCACCGTGACCTCGACGTCGTCGAGCTGGCAGATGCCCCGCTCGATCAGGTCGCCGAGCCGGCCCGGGGTGGCCACGATGATCTCCACGCCGCGCCGCAGCGCGTCGATCTGACGGTCGTACGGGACACCGCCGACGGCGGTCTTGAGGAAGATGCCGACGGACTTGCCCAGCGGCACCAGCGCGTCGTTGACCTGCATGGCCAACTCACGGGTGGGAACCAGGACCAGGGCGCGCGGGCGCATCGGCCGGGCCCGGTTACGGCTGGCCAGCCGGGCGATCATCGGCAGACCGAAGGCCAGCGTCTTGCCCGAACCGGTCTGCCCGCGGCCCAGCACGTCACGGCCGGCCAGCGCGTCCGGAACGGTGGCCCGCTGGATCTCGAACGGGCTGGTGATGCCCTGCTGGGCCAGCGCGCGGACCAGCGGCTCGGGCAGGCCGAGGGAGGCGAAGGTGATCGGATCGGCGGTCGCGGCCGGGGCGGGCTCGGCCGCCGGGGCGGCGGTCGCGGTGCCGGTCTCGCTCGGGGAGGCGTCGAGCAGCTCCCGGGCGTTGTCGGTCGTCGCAGCGGGGTTGGAAACGGACGTAACAGTGCTGGGGTCAGCAGAGGTGGTCAACAAAAGCCTTTCGAGCGGGGCGCATCTTCGCGATGGCCTGCCGCGGCTGTGCCGCCGGATCGCCCGCAAGATCGCCCAGGGGCGCACACCACGCGCGCCGGGTCAGTGATCTCAGCCAGTGTACGGCGATCCGGCGATGCCGCCAGCCGGTTGCCGGACGGTAGTGGGCGGACTCACCATCGTTCCGCTCGGTGACTCACCCATTGAGCACGCCGCCCACGAGACCGTCAAGCGCGTCACCAGCGAGGAGTACGACCATGACGCTGATCGCCACCAGCAGCCCGAGGGCCGCGGCCAGGACGATCATCACGCGGGTGTTCCGGGATCGTTCGGTCGGCGTGTCAGCCCAGCCCTGGGCCAGGATGTGCCCGGTCAACGACCCGGAATTCTCCACCGCGTTGGCGGGTATCGCGATCGTGGCGAAGCCCGGCCCCTCGCCGCTGCCGTAGACGGTGCCGGCCAGGTCAGAGCCGCCGTCGTGCCGACCCCCGCCGCCGACCGCGCTCTGGACGGCGGGGCCACCCGAACGCTTCCCGGTCGAGGCGGCCACCCGTGAGTTCCCGCTGTCGGCGCCGGCCGATCGGGAGGCGCTGGCGGCCCCGCGTGGGTTTCCGCTGTCAGTTCCGGCCGATCGGGAGGCGTCGGCGGCCCCGCGTGGGTTTCCGCCGTCAGTTCCGGCCGCTCGGGAAGCGCTGGCGGCGGACGGCGGCCAACTCGGCAGGGCGGGCGCGGGCACCACCGGCGGCGCGGAGGCGGGTGCGTCGGCCCATCCGTCGCCGGAAGCCGGGCGTGTCGTCCCGGCGGTGGACGGCCATCCGGCCGGCGGTGCGGAAACCGCCGCGCTGGCCCGTACGCCGGGCGTGTCGATCATGGCCGGCGGCGGCGGGAACGGTGGGGCGGGCATCGGACCGGGCGGGCCGGGTGGCGCGGGCACCGGCGGACCGGGTGGCGGCATGGGCGGGCTCGGGATGGGCGGTGCCGGCGGGCCCGGGATGGGCGGCATCGGCGAGGGTGGCGGGACGGGTGGACCCGGAACGGGCGGAACCGGGCCGGGTGACGGCGTGGGGCGAGGCCCGGGCGTCGGCATCGGGCCGGGCGGGTACGGCCCCGGGGTGGGCGCGGGCTCCGGTTCGGCTGGCGACGGCTGGGTCGGTCCGGGGCCGGGCGGCGTGGGTGTCGGCTCCGGTGCCGGCGGCGGGCCGGGCTCGGGTGCCTGCCCCGGGTCGGCCGTTTGGGCGCGCACCGGTCCGGCGCGATAGACGGCCGGTGTGCTGCCCCGGGCGTCCGGAGTGCCCAGGTCACCGGGCGTGGCCCGACTGCTGCCGGGGACCGTGGCGCTGGCCCGCGCCGGTGCCGCGGAGTCCTTCCGCTGCCCCGGCAACGAGACATCGCCGGGGCCGGGCGAACCGGCGGGGTTGGCGGGGCTGGGCGA
This sequence comes from Micromonospora sp. DT231, assembly GCF_049847025.1. NCBI lineage: Bacteria > Bacillati > Actinomycetota > Actinomycetes > Micromonosporales > Micromonosporaceae > Micromonospora > Micromonospora sp. DT231. Next base: position 551,009 of record NZ_JBNCNO010000002.1, read on the forward strand.
GCCGACGGTGCCGGGCGAGCCGGCTGAGCCGGTGGTGCGGTAGGTGGTCGGGGTGACCGGGGCGCTGACCGGCAGGTCACTGCGGAGAGCCCCGGCGGTCGCGACGCTGGCTCGGGCTCGTACCGGTGCGGCGGGCTCGTCCGGGTGATCGTCGGCGGCCGCTGGCTGGCCCGCGCCGGTGACTACCGGCTGCCCGGCGTCCGGGCCGGGACCGTCCGCGCCGACGCTGCCGGCGGGAGCAGCGTCGACGGAGGCGTCGTCACCGGCGGCGGCGGAAACGGGGCCGGCGTTCGGGGCCGCTGGGTCGGCGGCACTGCTGGCCGGGCTGGCGTTCGAGGCCCTCGGGTCGGCGTCGGCGCTGGCCGGGCCCGTGTCGGAGGCCTCCGGGTCGGCGTCGGCGCTGGCCGGGCCGGCGGCAGGGACCGCCGCGGAGGCGTCGGTGGACACCGGGTCGACGGTGCCCGACCCGGACGGGTCGGCTTGGTCGACCACGGGGTCGACAGTCTCCGCCGGATCACTCTGCTCGGCCATCTCCGCCCTCCGCGCCATGCTCGCACCCGTACCCGAGACGTCGGGTCGGATGTGCCTGGTTGTCACCGTGCCACAGATCTTCCCGAGCGGACAGCCGGAGCCGGTCGTGGCGGATCAACCAGTGGCGCTGGGGCTGCCCGCCGAACTGCCGCTGCCCGTCACGCTCGTGCTGGCCTTCGGTGTGGTCGTCGGGGCGGTGCTGCCCGGTGCGCTGGTGGGCGCCGAGGGCAGCGTCGTCGGCGTGTTGTCCGGGGTGGGTGGCGGGGTTGTCGGCGAGGCGCTCTCGGTCGGTGTGGGCGTCGGCGTCGGTGTGGGCGTCGCGGTGTCGGTGGGCGTCGGGGTGGCCGGCCCGGTCGGCGTCGGGGACGGCGTCGGCTTCGTGGTCTGCGTGGGCTTCGGCGTGAGCGTCGGCTTCGGGGTGGGCTTGACGGGGGGCGGCGCGACCGGCGGGGTCGGAACGGTCACGATCGGCGCCGGCACCGCGCCGATCACCCGGGTCGCGGCGTACAACCGGGACCAACCGACCACCGAGATCTTGACGACGTCGCCGGTGGTGGGCGCCTGCACCATCTTGCCGTTGCCGATGTACATGGCGACGTGGTGGATCGTCGTCCAGCTGCTGCCGGAGGCGAAGAAGAGCAGGTCGCCGGGGAGCAGCGCGCTCTGCGGCACGGTCCGGCTGCGGGTGGCGGCGTACTGGTCGCGGGAAACCCGTGGCAGGTCGAAGTAGTCGGCGCCCGGGGACCGGTACGCCGCCCACATCAGACCGGAGCAGTCGAACCGGTCCGGCCCCTCCTCGGACCACTTGTACGGGTCGCCGAGCTGGGCCAGCGCGTAACGGACCGCGGCCATTGCCCGGGGGTGCGCGGCCATCCCGCTGACGTTCTGGTTGGTGACGTAGCCGGCGCCGAACTGCTGCTCGGCGGCCTCCTGCTGACGCTCGATCTCGATCAGCTGGGTGGCGTTGTTCCGGCGCAGCGTGAGCAGGCTCGCCTCGGCCGCGCGGAGCGCCGTCTCGCCCCTCGTGTACTCCGTCTGGGCGGAGGTGAGCAGAGTCTTGGCTTCGGTGTGCTTCTGGTAGGCGGCCTGCTCATCGGCGTGGGCCCGGGCCAACGCCCCGGCCACTCCGGTGGTGCCGCCGTCGACCTTCTCACCGCGGGTGATCTGTTGCAGGCGGCTCAGCCCACGCAGGTCCTGGGCGAACTCGCCGGGCGGCAGCGCGGCGTCCGCCTTGACGGCTTCCGCGGCGGCCGCGTCGGCGTCCTGCTGGGCCCGGAGCAGGGCGTCCTGCGCGGTCGCGAGCACCTTGCCGGCGGCGTCGAGCTGGGCCTGGGCGTCGGTGCGTTTCTGCCGACTCTTCAGGAGATCCTCGCCGAGCGTGCCGACCTCGGTCTCGGCGGTGTAGATCTGCGCGGCGAGCGGGCCGGTGCCGATGGTGCCCACCGAAGGCGACGGGACACCGCCGAAGGGCGGAACGCCGGGCGGTTGGAGCGCGCCGACCGCGGGCGGGCGGGCGCCGGTGTCCGGCACCGTCGTGGGCACTGCCGGATCGGCGTACGCGGGAGTGGACAGCACGGCGGCGGCGATCGCGCCGAGCAGGGCGGCCCAGAGCTTCGGACGCAGAACCGGCGAGATCACCGGGCTCCGTCGTCGCTGCTGTCGCCCGCGCCCGCTGTAGACCATTCCGCTCCCCGTTCGACAACTCGTCGCCGCGCTCGGTGGGCGCGACCGCCGGGACGGTACCAGTGTGTGTGTTCCGCCCCACCTTGTTACTACCGCACCTCGCCACTCATGTCGATGCGTTGCAGGGTTACGGGAGGCTGAGAGTCTGGTGAAGTGGGTCGCTGTCGCCGACCGTGCCGCCGGGGTGTTCGGCTGCTCGACGTACGCTCGATCGGACCGCAGGTGGAAGGGACGTGCCATGGACGCCGGACTCAAGCGTGAGCTCGAAGCGAAGGTGTACGCCGGTGAGCGGCTGACCCGCGAGGACGGGATCGCGCTCTACGAGAGCGACGACCTGACCTGGCTGGGGCGGCTGGCGCACCACAAGCGCACCGAGCTGAACGGCGAGCGGGTGATGTTCAACGTCAACCGGCACCTCAACCTGACGAACGTCTGCTCGGCGTCCTGCGCGTACTGCTCGTTCCAGCGCAAGCCGGGCGAGAAGGACGCGTACACGATGCGCATCGACGAGGCGGTCCGCAAGGCCAAGGAGATGGAGGACGAGCAGCTCACCGAGCTGCACATCGTCAACGGCCTGCACCCCACGCTGCCCTGGCGTTACTACCCGAAGGTGCTGCGCGAGCTGAAGGCGGCGCTGCCGAACGTCAAGCTCAAGTGCTTCACGGCGACCGAGGTGCAGTGGTTCGAGAAGATCAGCGGCCTGAGCGCCGACGAGATCCTCGACGAGCTGATGGATGCCGGCCTGGAGTCGCTGACCGGCGGTGGCGCGGAGATCTTCGACTGGGAGGTCCGCCAGCACATCGTGGACCACGCCTGCCACTGGGAAGACTGGTCGCGCATCCACGCCCTGGCGCACCGCAAGGGCATGAAGACCCCGGCCACCATGCTGTACGGCCACATCGAGGAGCCCCGGCACCGGGTCGACCACGTGCTGCGGCTGCGGGAGTTGCAGGACGAGACGGGTGGCTTCGCGGTCTTCATCCCGCTGCGTTACCAGCACGACTTCGTGGACTCGGCGGACGGCAAGATCCGTAACCGGATCCAGGCGCGCACCACGATGGCCTCGCCGGCCGAGTCGCTGAAGACGTTCGCCGTCTCCCGACTGCTCTTCGACAACGTGCCGCACCTGAAGAACTTCTGGGTGATGCACGGGCTGTCGGTGGCCCAGCTCTCGCTGAACTTCGGCGTGGACGACCTGGACGGCTCGGTGGTCGAATACAAGATCACGCACGACGCCGACTCGTACGGCACCCCGAACACCATGCACCGCGACGACCTGCTGCACCTGATCTGGGACGCCGGTTTCCAGCCGGTCGAGCGGGACACCCGCTACAACGTGGTACGCGAGTACGACAAGGCTCCGTCGCTGGCCGAGCGCCGCGCCGAGCCGCAGCAGGTCTGGGCCTGAGCCGCCACGTACCCTCGCAGTCGATGACCGAGCAGAGTGGTTCCGAGCAGCAGGGCGGGTTCCCCCGGCGGGACGCACAGGGGCGCGTTCGTACCCTTGGCGATCTGCTCGGGGTCTGCCTGGCCGGTCTGGTGATCGGTGCGCTGGCGTTGGTGCTGTTCGACTGGGCGTTCGCCTCGATCGGCGCCGGCGATTTCGGGCACACGAACGGCTGGTTGGCCGTGATCCTGCCGGCCTGGCTGTTCTGGGACGACTTTCGGGCCTGGGAGTTCGGGGCGGCCCGGGTGATGGCGGCGGTGGCCGCCGCCGTCGGGGTGTTCGTCGGGCTGCTGGTCGCCGGTCTGGCCGCCGCCGGCCTGCCGACGCTGTTCTCCGGGACGTTGGCGGCGGGGGCGTTCACGGTGGTGTACGCGATGATCTGGTTCCCGGGCGTCCGCTGGCTGTCCCGCCGGACCGGCTGACCGGACCGCCCGCGGGGCGGATCGACAGTCCCGTCGGCACCGGCGGGCGACGAAGAGAACGGAGTGGTGCGGGTGAGCGCCGCGCTCAAGTACACCCTGGGCCGGATCGGGCTGTTCGTCGCCGTGCTGGCGCCCCTCTGGCTGGTCGACATGAACGTGTTCCTGAAGCTGATGTTGGCGCTGGCCTTCTCCGCCGCGCTCTCCTTCTTCCTGCTCCGCGGTTGGCGTGACGAGATGGCCGGAGAGGTCGCCGAAGCCACCGAGCGCCGCCGCGCCGAAAAGGAACGCCTCCGCTCCGCCCTGGCCGGCGAAGACCAAACCCCGACCCCAACCCCCGACCCCCCCACCCAGGCCCCCGACTCCCAGCGTTGATCATGAGGTTATCGCCACGACACGCCGGGTGATCGGGCTATAACCTCATGATCAACGGTGCTCAGCGTGGGTGGGGGCTGGGTGGGTGGGTGGGGGTTGGGTGGGTTGGGTGGGTGGGCTGCGGGGTTACCAGTTGGTGGAGCTGGGGACCTTGGGCCAGGGCTTTGCGGTGGGCTTGATCAGGTACGCGATGCCGCCGGAGCCACCGGAGACGCCACCGCTGGCGTTTGTGCGCTTGGTCCGCAGCCAGATCTGCTCGAACTGCGCCCGCTTGTAGACGTTGCGCACCACGTCGTTGCTCGACGAGGCGGGGTCGTTGACGATCACGTCACCCTCGGCGGTGAAGCCGACCACCACGAAGAGGTGCCCGGAGGTGCCGTAGTTCGCCCCGTCCAGCTCGCTGGCGAGGAAGGACTGGCTGGTCACCACGGGTATGCCGGCGGCGATGAAGCGCTCCAGCTCGTCCAGTGAGTGCAGTCGGGTCACCCGCCCCTCCAGGCCGGGGAAGCTGGCCGCGTACGCGGTGTTGAACGGCCAGTTGCCGGCCCCGTCGTACGCGTAGTCGAAGGTCATCCGGGCCGCGTGGTTGACGGTGGGGTCCGGGTAGGTCGGGTCCACCCAGGAGGTGTCGGCCGCCGACGGCTTGCGACCCCAGTACTCGACCACCATCTCGGTGGAGGTGGGTGAGCACCACGCCTCGCCGCCGCCGTCGTACTCGGGGTAGTGCCCGGCGTGCACGTTCTGCGAGTAGCGCGGCACCGGCAGCTCGACGCCCCAGGCGATGTGCCCGGCGCTCGGCGGCACGGTGAAGCGGTCCGGCACTGTCGAACTCATCGCGCCCAGCATCCGGACCACCGGCGCGGCGGTCTGCCCGGGTGCCCGGTAGAGGGTCAACCGCAGTTGGTACGACCGCAGCAGCACCCCGGCGTCGGCGTCGTCGATGCTGAAGGTGTCGGTCCAGATCGTCGACCAGGGATCGCCCTGCGGCTCGACGCTTGTCCGCCTGATGTCGGTGTCGCCGGACGCCCAGCGACCCATGACGTACCACGGGGTCTGGTCGCCGCTCGTGTAGCTGCCCTGCATCTCCACCTGGATCCAGGTGCCGGCGGGGGTCTCGGCGTTCCACGAGGCGATCAGTTCGGTGGCGTCGAACCCGATGCGGGTCACCGGTGAGGTCCAGGTGCCGTACTCCCAGGTGCGGGTGGTGCCGGTGTGCGGGTCGGCGTACTCGGTGGTGCCGGCTGGGCGGGCCAGGGTGAGGCCCGCGCGGGCGCCGGGCACGACGCGCGTGCCGGCCCGGTTGCCCCGGTGCCAGTCGGCGGGCCCGGACCAGTCCTGGAAGGTGATCTGCTCGTCGTGGCCGGCGGTGGGTGGGCGGCCTGCCATCGCGGGCGCGGTGGTGGCGAGCAGGGTGAGCGCGGTGACGCCGGCGAGGGCGCCCGCGCGCATGCGGGATCTGGCCATGAGTGCTCCGCGGGTGTCGAGAGGGGCATCGTCGCTGGTCAGTTTTCCGCTTGGAGGGAAGTTTCGCCAGATGTTGGCGTATGGAAAATCATTGCCGCCGCGATGATCCGCCTGGGATGGGCCAGGCAACGATCAATATTGATATGACCATGTGACAGGTGGTGAAGTGTCCTTCACCGAGCGGGATCTCCCGCCCATCGAGGAGGTAGTCCATGGCCCTCCGCACGCCCATCCCTCTCCGCCGCGTCCTGGTGCTCGCCGTCGTCACCGGGCTGGGCATCGTCACCGCCGCCGGTCCGGTCGCCGCCCGACCGGCGCCGGACCGGACCACCGAACCGGCCGCCGCCGCCGGCTACCGGGTGCTCGGACCCCGGACCCTCGCCGACCGCAACGCGGTGGCCCGCACCGGAGCCGCCATCGACTACTCCGAACACGGGGTCCTGCACATCTCGGCCACCGCCGCCGAGGCCGCCGCGATCGGCAAGCTCGGCTTCCGGCTGGAACCGCTGGCCCCGCCGCCGAACGCCGAGCGGGGCGCCGGCGAGATCGGCACCATGGCCTTCCCGCCCGCCGACTCCAACTACCACGACTACGCGGAACTGACCGCCGTCGTGAACCAGGTGGTCGCCGACCATCCGGCGATCGCCCGCAAGATCAGCATCGGTTCGTCGTACGAGGGCCGCGACCTGATGGCGGTGAAGATCTCCGACAACGTCGGCACCGACGAGAACGAGCCGGAGATCCTGTTCAACTCCCAGCAGCACGCCCGCGAGCACCTGACCGTCGAGATGGCGATCTACCTGCTCAACCTCTTCACCGACAGCTACGGCAACGACTCCCGGATCACCAACATCGTCAACGGCCGTGAGATCTGGATCGTGCCGACGGTCAACCCGGACGGCAGCGAGTACGACATCGCCACCGGGTCGTACCGGTCCTGGCGCAAGAACCGGCAACCCAACAGCGGCTCGTCGAACGTCGGCACCGACCTGAACCGCAACTGGGGCTACAACTGGGGCTGCTGCGGCGGCTCGTCCGGCACCACCTCGTCGGAGACCTACCGCGGGCCGTCGGCGTTCTCCGCCCCCGAGACGCAGGCGCTGCGCAACTTCGTCAACGGCCGGGTGGTCGGTGGCGTGCAGCAGATCAAGGCGAACATCGACTTCCACACGTACTCGCAGTTGGTGCTCTGGCCGTACGGCTACACCACCGCGAACACCGCGACCGGGATGAGCGCGGACCAGTACAACACCTTCGCCACCATCGGTCAGCAGATGGCCGCCACCAACAGCTACACCCCGGAGCAGTCCAGCGACCTCTACATCACCGACGGGGACAGCCTCGACTGGATGTGGGCCACCCACAACATCTGGGCGTACACCTTCGAGATGTACCCCGGCTCGTCCGGCGGTGGCGGCTTCTACCCGCCCGACGAGGTGATCACCGCCCAGACCACCCGCAACCGCGAGGCCGTGCTGCTGCTCAGCGAGTACGCCGACTGCCCGTACCGGGCCATCGGCAAGCAGGCGCAGTACTGCGGCGGTGGTGGCGGCACCACGGTCTGGTCGGACACCTTCGAGACCGCCACCGGGTGGACCATCAACCCGGCCGGCACCGACACCGCCACCCTCGGCGCCTGGGAACGGGGCGCCGCCCAGGCGACCACGTCCTCCGGCGCCAAGCAGCTCACCCCGTACGCCGGGTCCAACGACCTGGTGACCGGCCGGCTCGCCGGCTCGGCCGCCGGTGACTACGACGTCGACGGCGGCGTGACGAGCGCCAGGTCCCCGGCGGTGACCCTGCCGTCGTCCGGCACGCTGACCCTCTCGCTGGCCTGGTACCTGGCGCACGGGTCGAACGCCTCGTCCGCGGACTACCTGCGGGTGAGCGTGGTGCACAACGGCGGCACGACCGCGCTGCTCACCCAGGCCGGCGCGGCCAGCAACCGCAACGGGAGCTGGGCGGTGGCCAACCTCAACCTCACCCCGTACGCCGGTCAGTCGGTCCGCATCCTCGTCGAGGCGGCGGACACCTCCGGAGCCAGCCTCGTGGAGGCGGCTGTGGACAACGTCACCATCACGTCCTCCTGATCGGGTGGGGCCCCGTCCCGCCCCCGACGGGGCCCCACCACCCGTTCCCGAGCCCCCAGATCCGGGACATATGCCTCCCCGCGCCTGCCGGGCCGATCGGCGGGCGACGATCGGTCCTTGATCGATCCGGCACGTCCCGGCGGTGCGCTACCGTCTTAGCGACCAGTCCGCAGCGAAGCCGGTCCGAAACCCGGCGCTGTCCCGCAACTGTGAAGCCCCACCGGCCGGTGGGGACGAGCCAGGTCGCCTACGGATCGGTCGCGATACGCGCTCTCGAGGAAGGGCGCCTCGTGGGCGGGCGTACGAAAGTCCCTGTCGGCGAAGCACCACACTCCTCGACCGACAGGAGGCCCCCATGAACAGACGTACCCCTCGGCTCTTCGCCGCGACCCTCGCGGTCGCCGCGCTCGCCCTCGGCGCCTGCGCCGAGAAGACCGACGACAAGCCCAGTGCCGGCACCGCGGCCGCCGCGTACCCGGTGACGGTCGGCGCGCTCACTCTCGACAAGCGCCCCGAGAAGATCGTCGCGCTGTCGCCCACCGCCACCGAGATGCTCTTCGCGATCGGTGCCGGCCCGCAGGTGACCGCCGTCGACGACCAGTCGAACTACCCGGCCGACGTGCCGAAGACCGACCTCTCCGCGTTCCAGCCCAACGCCGAGGCGATCGCCGGCAAGAACCCCGACCTCGTGGTGCTCTCCGACGACCGCAACAAGATCGTCGAGCAGCTCGGCAAACTGAAGATCCCGGTCTACCTGACGCCGGCGGCGACCACGCTCGACGACTCGTACCGGCAGATCACCGAGCTGGGCACGCTGACCGGGCACGCCGACCAGGCCGCCGACGTCGCCACCCGGATGAAGGACGACATCGCCAAGCTGGTCAAGGACCTGCCGCAGCGCGCCGAGAAGCTCACCTACTTCCACGAGCTGGGCCCGGAGCTGTACAGCGCGACGAGCAAGACCTTCATCGGCTCGCTCTACAGCCAGGCCGGTCTGACGAACATCGCCGACCCGGCCGACGCGGACGGCAAGAGCGCCGGCTACCCGCAGCTGTCCCAGGAGTTCATCGTCAAGGCCGACCCGGACTTCGTCTTCCTGGCCGACGCCAAGTGCTGCCAGCAGAGCGCCGACACGGTCAAGGCTCGCAGCGGCTGGGCCGGCCTCACCGCGGTGAAGAGCAACCAGGTGGTCGCACTTGACGACGACGTCGCCTCCCGCTGGGGGCCGCGCGTCGTGGACCTGCTCCGGGTGATCATCGACGCGGTCGCCAAGGTGCCCGCGTGACCGTCGTGAGTCAGTGACCGGGTCGCGACAGGTGTCCGAACCGGTACCCACCCGGCCGGCCGAGACCCCGCCGCCGAGCGAGCCCGCCGGCCCGCCGTCGGGGGGCTCGCCCGCCGTGCCGTCGTCCGCGGCCCGGCCCGCCGGGCAGCCGTCGGGGGGCTCGCCCGCTGGGGCGTCGTCCGCGGCCCGGCCCGGCGGGCGGGAGTCCGCGGCCCGGCCGGCCGGGCTGCGGGTGCGCTGGCTGGTCGCCGGGGTGTTCGCGGTGCTCGTCGCGCTCGTCGTCGGGGTGTCGCTCGGCCCGGTGAGCCTGCCTCCGGGCAGCGTCGCCGCCGAACTGCTCAACCTGATCCCGGGGGTGCACCTCGACAGCGGGCTGACCGAGCGGGAGATCGCGATCGTCACCGAGCTGCGGCTGCCCCGGGTGGTGCTGGGCCTGCTCGTCGGCGGCCTGCTCGCCATGGCCGGCGGGTGCTACCAGGGTGTGTTCCGCAACCCGCTGTCCGACCCGTACCTGCTGGGGGTGGCCGCGGGCGCCGGCCTCGCGGTCACCGCGGCGATCGCCCTCGGCGGCGCCGGCCGGGAGGGTGCGATCTCCGGGTTGCCGATGACCATTCCGCTGGCCGCGTTCGCCGGATCGCTGCTGGCCGTCACGATGACCTACGTGCTCGGGGCGGCCGGCGGGCGACGCGGCTCGCCCGCGATGCTGATCCTGGCCGGGGTGGCGGTGTCCGCGTTCCTCTCCGCCGGGCAGACGTACCTGCTGCAACGACACTCCGACAGCATCCAGCCGGTCTACTCCTGGCTGCTCGGTCGGCTGGCCACCGCCGGGTGGCACGACGTGCTGCTGGTGTTGCCGTACGCCGCCCTGACCACTGTGGTGGTGCTGCTGCACCGCCGAGAGCTGGACGTCCTCGCGGTCGGTGACGACGAGGCGAGGAGTCTGGGGCTGCACCCGCAACGCACCCGGTACCTGCTGATCGCCGCCGCCTCCCTGGGCACCGCGGCGGCGGTCTCCGCGACCGGGCTGATCGGCTTCGTCGGCATCATCGTGCCGCACACCGTGCGGCTGCTCGCCGGGTCGAGCTACCGGGTGATCCTGCCGATGTCGCTGCTGTTCGGCGGCGCGTTCCTGGCGCTTACCGACGTGGTGGCCCGCACCGCCGCCGCTCCCTCCGAGGTGCCGATCGGAGTGGTGACCGCACTGCTGGGCGGCCCGTTCTTCGTGCTGGTGCTGCGAACCGCCCGCCGGGTGCTCACATGAGCCCCGAAGCCACCGCCGGCCCGCCCGCCGGCGCTCGGTCGGTCGACGGCGCTCGGTCGGTCGACGGCGGCGTCCCGGCCGTCGAGGTGCGTGGGCTGCACGTGAGCCTGGACGGCACCCCTATCCTGACCGGCGTCGACCTCACCGTCGCCGTCGGCGAGTGGGTCACCGTGATCGGCCCGAACGGCGCCGGCAAGTCGACCCTGTTGCGCGCCGTCGGCGGCCTGCTGCCCGCGCCGGGGTCGATCACCCTGTTCGGTACGGCGAGCGCCGCGCTGCGCCGCCGGGACCGCGCCCGGGTGGTGGCCACGGTGGCGCAGTCCCCGGTGGTACCGCCCGGCATGTCGGTGCTGGACTACGTGCTGCTCGGACGTACCCCGTACATCCCGGCGTTGGGCCGGGAGTCGACGGCCGACGTCGACGCCGCGTACGACGTGCTGGGGCGGTTGAACCTCACCGGCTTCCAGCGCCGCGAACTGGCCACCCTCTCCGGGGGCGAACGGCAACGGGTGTTCCTCGCCCGGGCGCTCGCCCAGGGCGCGACCCTGCTGCTGCTCGACGAGCCGACGAGCGCGCTCGACATCGGTCACCAGCAGGAGGTGCTGGAGCTTGTCGACCAGCTACGCCGCGAGCACGGCCTGACCGTCCTCGCCACGATGCACGACCTCTCCCTGGCCGGCGAGTACGCCGACCGGATGGTCATGCTCGACGGCGGTGAGGTGGTGGCCGCCGGAACTCCGGCCGAGGTGCTCACCGAGCACCTGCTCGCCACCCACTACCGGGCCAGTGTGCGGGTCGTCCCCGGCGCCCACGGCCCCCTGGTGGTCCCGGTCCGCCCCACCCGCCCCTGAGCCCCACCCGCCCGCGCCGGGCCCCGACTCCCGCCCGCGCCGGGCAAGATCGGGACGCGCGAGGGGCGCGGGGTCGGTCAGGGGCCCAGGTCGATGACGGAGAAGAGGGCGCCCTGGGGATCGCGGAGAGCGGCGAACCGGCCCGCCGGGATGTCGCGGGGTGGGACGAGGATCGTTCCGCCCAGCTCGGCGGCGCGGGCCGCGGCGGCGTCCGCGTCGGTCACCGCGAAGTACACGGTCCAGTACGCCGGCAGGTCGGCCGGGAAGTCGTCGGCCAGCGGGGGCATCATCCCGGCGACGATCTGCGTCCCGAGCCGCCACCCGGTGTACGTCATCGGGCCCACCGCCTGGTCGTCGGGTTGCCAGCCGAACACCAGCTCGTAGAAGACCTTCGCGCCCTCGGGGTCGGGGGTGACAAGCTCGTTCCAGCTCATCGCGCCCGGCACGTTGAACACCTCGGCGCCGGCCATCGCCAGTGGCTGCCAGACGCTGAACGTGGCGCCCGCCGGGTCGGCGAAGACCGCCATCCAGCCTCGGTCGAAGACCTCGAACGGCGGCACCACCACCTGCCCGCCGGCCCGTTCGACTCGACCGGCGACCAGTTCGGCGTCGTCGGTGGCGAGGTACGTCGACCAGATGGGCACCTGGTCCGGGATCGCCGGCGGCCCGGCTCCGGCCACCGGTCTGCCGTCGAGCAGGAAGACCGTGTAGCCGCCCGCCTCGGGTTCCGGGGTGACCCGACCGGTCCAACCGAACAGCTCGGGGTAGAAACGCCGCGCGTCGGTCAGGTCCGGGGTGGCCAGGTCGGCCCAGCAGGGCGTGCCCGGCGGGACGGTGCTCACGGTCAAAGACCCCTCTCGGCCCGGGCGGCCACGGCGACCCCCTGCCGGAATCCTGGCACCGTCCCGCCGCGGCGCGGGGCGGAAACGGACGAATCGTCAGCTGAACCGGCGACCCTCGTCCCGTCGGTAGGCCCACGTGGCGAGCGCCGCGAGCAGCACCACCCAGACGCCCAGCATGATCAGTGCCAGCGGCTCGACGGGGTAGTCACCGACCGCCGACCACATCAGTTCGGCCACCCCCCGGGTGGGCAGGAACGGCGCGATCGTCTCGATGAAGCCGGGCGCCTCTCCCGGCGCGGAGAGCAGCCCGCCGCCGAACGCGAGCGGCAGGAAGACCACCTGGGCCACCACGATCGCGGCCTTGCTCGGCAGCGAGTAGCCGATGGCGAGGCCCATCAGCGTGAACGGCACCGAGATGACGGCCACCGTGACGGCGGTCAGCAGGAACGCCGCCGGGGTGACCCGGGCCGGGGTGAGCGTCGCGCCGATGACCACGACCGGGATCAGGGACAGGTACGTCAGCGCCAGGCCGGCCAGCACCCGGCCCGCGAAGCGGGGCGCCGACCCGGCCGGCAGGGTCCGGGTGTACGGGTTCCACGGCTGGTCGCGGTCCTCCGCGACGCCGACGCCGTACTGGAAGATGTTGGCGCTCATCACCGAGAAGGTGACCATCGACGCGGTGGCGAAGGTGGCGCCCACCGCGTCGTCGCGGGCGAACGGCACCACGAAGAAGATCATGGCGGCGGCCGGGAAGAAGGCGCTGCCGACGACGGCCACCGGGATTCGGATGATCTCCAGGAGCTGGTAGCGGGCGTGGACCAGGGCGAGCTGCACGGTGGCCTCCTCAGGCGGTGGTGGACCGACCGCCGGCAGCGGTGGTGGCGGGCCGGTCTCCGCTGGCGCGCTGACCCCCGACGGGCACGTCCCCGCTGGTGATGGCGAGGAACGCCTCCTCCAGCGAGGTCGGCCGTACCTCCAGGTCGCTGAAGGGGGTCCGGGCCGTGACCAACGCGCGGACCAGTTCGTCGGCGTCGGTGGTGAGCAGGTGCAGCCGCCCGTCGATCCGTTCACTGCGAACAACCCCGGGCAGGTCGGGGAGGTCGTCGGCGACCAGGCTGACCCGGCGTACGCCGACGATGCCGCGCACCGCGTCCACCGTGTCGTCGGCGAGCACCCGGCCCTGCCCGATGACGACCACCCGCTGTGCCAGCGCCTCCACCTCCTCCAGGTAGTGGCTGCTCAACAGCACGGTGCCGCCGTCGGCGTGGAACGCGCGGATCGCCTCCCACAGGCTGTGCCGGGCGGTCACGTCCAGGCCGGTGGTCGGTTCGTCGAGCAGCACCAGGCGGGGCCGGCCGACGAACGCCAGCGCCACCGCCAACCGGCGGCGCTGCCCACCGGAGAGCCCGCCACACTGCCGTCGGACGAGATCGCCCAGACCGAAGCGGTCGAGCAACTCCCCGCGGGGCACCGGGTCCGGGTAGTGCGCCGAGACGAAGTCGACGACCTCACCGACGCGCAGCGTGCCCGGCAGGCCGGTCTCCTGCGGAGTGACCCCGATCTGCCGGCGGCTCGCCGGGTCGCGGGGGTCGCCGCCGTTCAGCTCGACCCGCCCGGACGTGGGGCGGCGCAGGCCCACCAGCAGGTTCATCAGGGTGCTCTTGCCGGCGCCGTTCGGCCCGAGCAGGCCGACCAGTTCACCGGCCCGGACTTCCAGGTCGACGCGGTCGAGGGCGAGGACGTCGCCGTACCGGCGGCTGGCCTGGTCGGCGCGGACGAGGGTCATGTCAGCTCCTCGGGCATTCACACTGCCCCCGCGGCGGCGTCGTGGGGAAGCAGGTCGTGGCGGGTTACCCCCAGCACGAACCCTAGGACGCGGAGTCAAAGTGCGGTGCCCCCGACGTCGCGGGCGGGGTCACCCGGTCGCGGGGGCAGTGCCTATGGTGGCAGCGGCGGCGGCTGACCCGTCGCACAGGACACAGAGGAGGGTCCGTGTCGAGCCCGCACAGCGAGCTGAACGCCCAGCCGGGGCGTCGATGATCGTCGACGAGAGTCACGCACGGTACGTCGAAGGGCTCACCCGACTGCTCCCCACCGGCGAACGGGTGCGTGCCGTGGCCCGCGTCCACGTGGGCGGTGGTCTGACCCCGGCGGCACCCCCGCAGCCGGCGACGCCACCTGCCTCCGGCGGGGCGGGCCTACTGGGCGCCCTGTTCATTGTGCTCTCGCCGAACATCACCTTCGGCCGGGCCGACGACGCCGTCGACTGGCTCTTCTTCGGTGTCGGAGGTCGAGGCGAACCGGGTTCGCAGGCCTCTCTGCTGCACCATGCCCTGACCGTGGCGACGAAGGGCCCCGGCCTCCGCGACGTCGTGCTGGGGGTCACCGACGAGCGGTTGCTGCTCGGCGCGACAGCGCCGGTCGGGCTGTTCTCCAGTTCGGGAGCGGGCGAACGGGCGCAGGCCGACGTCGAACTGCTCGGGTCGGCGCCGCGCACGACGGTGGCCGCCCGGGTCGGCTGGTACCGGTTGAACTGGAAGCGGCTGCGGCTCGACTTCGCCGACGGTTCGTGGCTGTCGTTCCACGTGCCGCTGGCTGACTCCGGCCGCCCCCTGCGCGAGATAGCGACGGCCGTGTCAGCCGGCTGAGCCGCCCCCGAGCGGGGTGGGTAGCGGCTCGCGGTGCAGCACCGCCAACCGGGACACCGCTCGGGTGAGCACCACGTACAGCCGGTGCAGCCCGCGCGGCTCGGCCGCGACAATCGCGGCCGGCTCGACCACCACCACATGGTCGTACTCCAGGCCCTTGACAAGCGTCGCGGGGACCACGGTGACCCGCTCCGCGGTCGCCACGTCGTCGGCGGTCGCGGTCGCGACACCGGCGGCTGCCAGCGCCGCGCGCAGTTCGTCGATCGCGTCGTCGGCCGCGATCACACCCACCGAGCCGTCGTGCGCGAGCGCCGCGCGCACCTCGGCCACCGTCTCCGCGACCAGATCGGTCACGGTACGCACGTCCAGGCCGCCGTCGTGGCGCAGCGACTCGGCCGGCGGTACGTCCACCGCGAGTGCCGGGAGCAGCAGGTTCGCGAATGCGACAACCGCGGCGGGCACCCGGAAACCGACTGTCAACGGGACCACCACGGCGTCCGGCTTGCCCAGGTGGGCGAGGGACTCCCGCCAGTCCGTCGCCGCCCACGGCGCGGTGCCCTGGGCGAGGTCACCGAGGAGGGTGACCGAGCCGTGCTCGCTGCGCCGGGCAATGGCCCGACATTGCATCGGGGAAAGGTCCTGCGCCTCGTCCACCACCACGTGCCCGAACCCGGAGGGCCGTTCCAGCAGCCCGGCCGCCTCGTCGAGCAACACCACGTCGGCGGCCGTCCAGCGGGTCGCCTTCGCGGTGCGGGCCGGCTTCACCCAGCTGAGCAGCGCCTGCTCGGTGTCGGTGAGCAGGCCGTCCGACGCGGCGGCGAGCCGTACCGGGTCGGAGAGCAGGCCGAACAGAAGCCCTTCCGGGGTGAGCGCCGGCCAGACCGCGTCCAGGAAATCGAGCACCGGACGGCAGCGGCCCATCCGGCGTAACCAGGCATCGCTCGGCGACTCCGCCCGCCGCGCCTCGGCCTGTCGTTGCAGCAGGCTCACCACTCGCGCGCGGACGCGCTCCCGACCCGTGCCGTACGGCAGCCCTTCCCGGCGGGTCTCCTCGACGATCCGGTGCAACGGCTCCAGCCCGATCCGCCACCGGAACGAACCGTCCGACACGGTGATCGGTTCGGTGGCCGAGCCGATCTGTGCCTGCACCGCGCGGTGCAACACACGCGCCATGCGTACGTCGTGCTTGAGTACGGCGACCTCCGGCGCCTCGACCGCCCGAACCGGCACCCGGGCAATCAACTCCTCCACCGTGGCCTGCTCGACCTCGACCTCACCCAGCGCCGGCAACACCGCCGCGATGTAGGACAGGAACGCCCTGTTCGGCCCGACGATCAGCACACCCGCCCGCCGCAGCCGCTCCCGGTGTAGATAGAGCAGGTACGCGGCCCGGTGCAGGCCGACAGCCGTCTTTCCCGTGCCCGGCGCCCCCTGCACACAGATCGAGTCGGCGAGGTCGGCCCGGACCAGCTCGTCCTGCTCGGGCTGAATCGTGGCGACGATGTCCCGCATCGGCCCGACACGTGGCCGCTCGATCTCGGCGGTGAGGATCCGACTGGTCGTGCCGAGCTCTTCGCCCCGATCGAGACGCTCATCCTCGAAACTGGTCAGCACCCCGTTGCTGAACCCGAACCGTCGCCGGACCGCCACGCCCTGCGGATCCCGCGCGCTGGCCTGGTAGAACGACCGAGAGACCGGCGCCCGCCAGTCCAGCACCAACGGCTCGCCGCGGTCGTCGGCGACATGCCGCCGCCCCACGTGATACCGCCGACCCTCATGATCCGAGCTGCGCACACCCACGCCAGGATCCCCGTCACTGGTCCTGCCCCCGGTGCGGCCGGCGTCGGTGGTGCCGTGCGTGGTGTTGCCGTGCGTGGTGCGGCTGCCGCCGGTGCTGTCGGTGTCGGTGTCGGTGTCCGTGCCGTCGGGGTCGGTGGACTCGGTGAAGTCCAGGCGGCCGAAGAACAGGGGCGTTGTCGGGTCGTCGGCCAGCTCGGCCACCCGGCGGGCCAGGGTGCGGCCGAGTGTCTCCGCCGCGTACGCGTCGCCGGCCACCTGGTCACCGGTGGCGAAGAGGGCTTCGGCCCGGTCCCGCATTCGCCGCAGCGCGTTCCGCGATGCTGCCAGGTGTGCCTGTTCGGCGGACAGATCGGTGTCGAGGTCAAGTGCGGGCATGCTGACGTCCCATCGCTCACATCTGCTGCGCGCTCGCGTGTCCGGGGACGGATGGCCGGCCGCCCGGCGCGAAGACGTCCGTTCCGGTGCAGCTCACCTCGGCCGTCAAGCGGGCTGCAACCCTACGCTCCCAAGCCCGTCCGTTCCACCGAATTACCCACCCAACCACCCGTAGGAGAGGGCGTGTCGCCGGGCGCGGCGCACGAAAGTGGGCGTGTCGTCGGGCAGTAACGCGGCGGGCGTCGCACCGGGTGCGGCGCTGCGGTGCAGTGGCTGCCCGAGGCGGTGCGCGGCGTGTTACCAGGCTGTCGGCGTGCCCGGACAGGCAGGCTGCTGGCCGTGGAGGCACCTCCGGTATCAGCAGCGCCGGTGGTAGAGGTTGCGGCGTGGTGCGCGCAGGGGGTCGAGCCAGCGAGGCGGAAGGAACTCGGGTCGGCCGTCGGCCCCGATGCGGACCGTCCAGTCGCCGCGATGGACGAACCGGTGGTGGTAGCCGCAGAGCAGCACGGCATTGCCCAGCGCGGTGGCTCCGCCGTCGGCCCAGTGTCGGACGTGGTGACCGTCGCACCACCGCGGCGGCCGATCACAGCCAGGGAAGGCGCAACCGCCGTCGCGCAGCACGAGCGCACGCCTCAGCGGACCGGTGAAGAGCCGGCGCTGGCGGCCGACGTCCAGGACCTGGCTGTCGCCGTTCAGCACCGCGGGCAGCACGCCCGCATCGCAGGCGAGTCGGCGGACCGCGCCCGGCGTGAGACGAACTCCGGTCTCCACGGTGCCGGCACGTACGCCGTTGACCAGATCGTCGAGCGACACGGTAACCACGAGCTGCGGCCGGTCTCCGCCGTTGTCGGGCAGTTGCCCGGTGCGCAGCGCCAGCCGACAGACGTCGCCCAGCGCGTCGGCTCGGCGCTGGCCTGGACTGCGGTCGTCGTGCTCACCGGCCGGGGCGCAGAGCGGGTCGATCGCCTCACGTAGCAGGCTCGCGGTTTCGGTGTCGAGGTTTCCGCTGAGGCGTACCTGACCGTTCTGCTGCTCGGAGAGCGTGACGTGCCGGCGGGCCTCGGCCCGCTCGGTGGCCCGTTGGAGAGCCTTCAGCTCAGCCTGGTCGGCGAGATCCGGTGCGACGTGCGTGAGGACGCGCTCTCCGAGCCGGTTCAGGATGGTCGGATCGAACCGGTCGGCCCAGGCGACCAGGAGTTGGGTGGCCTTGTCCGCCACCTCCGGGCCGGCCTCCACCGGGAGCGCGGCGATCGTCTCGGCCACCACTCGACCCTGCTCGACGGTGATGGCGCCGCTGAGCAGCGCGTCGCGCACCGCTGCCGGCGCGGCATCGACGGTGGCGGCGAGCTGGACCAGCTGGCGCGCGGAACGACCGGAGAGCCGCAGCCGCTCTCGCAGCCAGACGGCGGTGGACGAGGCGCCCTGGGCGACCGCCAGGCCGCGGCCGTCCACCTCGCGGACCAGGCCGAGCTGAACGGTCGCCAGCCGCTGCGCCAACACGTGGGTCGCGTCGAGAGAGGCGAGCAGCTCGTCGTCGGAAAGCCCCCAGAGCGCGGTGCCGGCGCAGTCGTCGACCGCGCCTCCGGCCTGCGTCAACGCCCCCAACATGAAGACAGAATAGAACAGGTGTACGACACTTTCGGTGCACGTGGACCGCGGCGCTGACGCTGAATGTCGCATCGGCCGGCCACGCTCTCGGCCGGCTGTTCGCAGAAGTCGGACGGCCAGTGTCGGACGAGGCCCACCAACATCCCCGGGTGGAGGGCGCGGATGCGGGGTTGGCCACTCCGGGCCGACCCGCCGAGCCGGACCCGAAGGCCGGGGATACGGTCGGGTCATGGCTGAGCGCATCGCACGACCGCGGGTCGGGCACATCCAGTTCCTGAACTGCCTGCCGATCTACTGGGGTCTGATGCGCTCCGGTGCCCTGCTCGACGTCGACCTGCAGAAGGACTCGCCGGACCGGCTGAGCGCCGCGCTTGTCGCCGGCGACCTCGACATCGGCCCGATCACGCTCTTGGAATACCTGAAGCACGCCGACGAGCTGCTCCTCCTGCCGGACCTGGCGGTAGGCAGCGACGGACCGGTGCTCTCGGTCAACATGGTCTCCACCCGGCCTCTCGCCGAGCTGGACGGCGCGCGGGTGGCGCTCGGCTCGACCTCGCGGACCGGGGTGATGCTGGCCCAGTTGCTGCTCGCCGAGCGGTACAACGTGCGGCCCGAATACTTCCGCTGCCCGCCGGACCTGACCCAGATGCTGCTCGAAGCCGACGCCGGGGTGCTGATCGGGGACGTGGCGCTGCGGGCGTACTACGAGGCGCCGCAGCGGGGGCTGATCGTCACCGACCTCGGGCAGGCGTGGCGGGAGTGGACAGGCCTGCCGATGGTCTTCGCCGTCTGGGCGGTCCGCCGCGACTTCGCCGCCGCCCATCCGGGCCTGGTCAAGGAGGTGCACGAGGCGTTCCTGCGCTCGCGGGACCTCTGCCTGGCCGAGCTGGACCAGGTCGCGGAGGCCGCGGCCCGTTGGGAGACGTTCGACGCGGCGACGCTCGCCACGTACTTCCGTACCCTGGATTTCTCGCTCGGTGACCGGCAGGTCGCCGGGCTGCGCGAGTGGGCCCGGCGGGCCGCCGCGATCGGTGCGGCCCCGGAGCTGCCGGAAGGCGGCCCCGAGTTCTTCGCCGGCTGACCGGCTGGTCGGCCCGTAGCGCCGCGAGGCCGCAGCCCGCAGCGCCGCGGGCCCGCAGCCCGCAGCGCCGGCGGATCGGCCCGCAGCGCCGCAGCGCGCGGACCGGCGGACCGGCCCCGCGGCGT
Organism: Micromonospora sp. DT231; assembly: GCF_049847025.1. NCBI lineage: Bacteria > Bacillati > Actinomycetota > Actinomycetes > Micromonosporales > Micromonosporaceae > Micromonospora > Micromonospora sp. DT231. Next base: position 570,894 of record NZ_JBNCNO010000002.1, read on the forward strand.
GCGCGGGGCCGCGGCTCAGATGCCGGGGCGCAGGAGCGCCTCGGTGATCTTCTCGCAGTTCTTCATGCCGTAGTCGTAGCCCATGTTGATCGGGTACCTGACCATCACGCCCATCGTCCAGGTGTCAGCGATGGCCATGCAGTTGATGTGCATCTCCTGCACCTCGGTCCGGTCGATCCACCCGTTCTTGATGGCGATCTGCTTCTGCTCGGCGGCGGGGAAGGCCTTGCGGATGCCGAAGTCACCGGCGCCGCGAACCAGCTTCATCTCGTTGAGCAGCCACTTGGTCCACTTCGGGCCGGCGGCGACGCCGGTGGCGATGCAGTTGCCCATGCGGGCGGCGTCCCGGGGGGAGACTGCCGTCTCGCTCCAGCCGCGGTCGGGGGCGACCTTGCTGTCGGTCAGCTTGCACATCGAGATCAGGCGCTTGATCGAGGCGGCCCCGCCGACCTGGTTGTAGAACTGCTGGGCCCGGGCGTTGTCGCTGTCCCGGATGATCAGCGTCGCGTCGGCGAGCTTCGCGCTGCTCGGGGTCTGGCCGTCGTCGGCCGCGCGACGGAGGTAGTCGGCGACGACCCAGGCCTTGATCATCGAAGCGGTCGTGCTGGTCTCGTTCATGTTCTTGGAGCCGATGATCTCCCCGGTGCGGCGGTCCAACACGCTCCAGGAGTACCAGCCCTCGATGTCCAGGTTGAGGTCCTTGGCGACGAACGGCAGCGGCTCCAGCGGCGGGCTGGGGCTCGGTGACGGCGAGGGCCGCTCGCGGGCACTGCGGTTGGCGCCCGCGCCGGTGGGGCGGTCGCTCGTGCCGGAGCCGGCGTCGCCCCACTTGGCGGCCGCCGCCGACTCGAACGGTGACCCGGGCAGGAGCCGCAGCGACACCAGCACCAACCCGAGCAGGATGACGGCGATGGCGACCAGCCGCAGCGGAGACGTCTCACCGCCGCCGCGCCGGTCGGCCCGCCGACTGCCGGCCATCAGAGCTTCCCGACCGGCTGCTGCGGCACCTTGAGCGCCGCGCCGGGCTGGGGGGTGACCAGTTGGGTGGCCACGCTGGCGCAGACCTTCGCGCCGTAGTCGAGACTGCTTTTGGCCGGGTAGCGCAACATCACTGCGAGACTCCACTTGCTGGTGACGGCGAGGCAGTTGACGTGCCAGTTGCGGTCGTAGTAGATCCGCGTCCATCCGTTCTTGATGCTGACCGGGCCCTGCGCGGTGATCGACTTCGGCAGGCCGTCGATGATCCCCCAGCGGCCACCGCCGGACTTCTCCCTCTGGTCCTTCGCCGCGGTGGTGCCCCGGACCTTGCTCATCTGATCCAGCACCCACGGGGTCCACTTCGGGCCGGCGGCCTTACCGTCGGCGATGCAGTCGCCGAGCCGGACCGCGTCCCGCGGAGACATCTGGGTGAAGCTCCAGTAGCCGGAGAACGGCTTGATCGCGCCGCGCTTGGTGTCGGTCAGCCCGCAGATCGTGATCGCCCGCTGGATCACCGCGTCGGGCGTGCTGCTCGTGGACGGCCGGTACGAGCCGCCAGCGGCAGCGTGGACCTTGTCGGCCGCGCCGTCGTTGCTGTCGATGATGGCGAGCTGGGCTGCCGTCTTCAACGCTGCGGGCGGCTCCTTGCCCTTGAGCTGCCGCAGGTAGTCCGAGACGATCCACGCCTTGATCATCGACTCGGTGGAGCTGGTCGCGGCCATGTTCGGCGATCCGGAGATCGTGCCGGTCTGCCGATCGAGCAGTGCCCAGGAGAAGAAGTCGCCCTGGAAGTCCACCGAAACCGGGCCGGCCGCCAGCGTGGGTGGCGGCGGTGGAAGTGGAGTGGGTGCGGGCGCGGCGATCTTCGGGACTGTGCCGGCGGCGACGATGCCTCCTCCGCCTCCGCTGCTGTCGCCACTGGAGAGACGGGCGTACGCGGCGGGGCCGAGGAGGACTCCGCCGAGCAGGACCGCCGCGAGGGCGAGCACCAGGGTCACGCGGGAACGCATGAGTGGGTGAACTCCAGGTGTCAGGGCCGGGGGGACCGGCTTGGTGTCCGGACGGATCGGTCGATCGCCGAGGCCGGGGGAGGTGGCCTCTGTCTGGCGGCGATCTTCTGAAGCCGATCGGTGTGCCGGCGGAAAGTCTACGTCCGGTTTGCGGACCCGCCAGGGTCCGACACCAGGCAACAGGAGATAAAGGCCGGATATGGAGACGTTATGCGGCAGTTGTACAAATTCGTCTTCGCATCGTGGCCCAGGTCACGGTGACATCGCCCGGTCCAGGTAGCGCAAAGCACTCATTCCGTTACGGATCGGATCCACGGATTCCTGTTACACGCTCTGGTTTCTTGGGTCGCAAGCTGTAACACTTGTCCCATGTATGGCAACGACTTCCCGACCCCGACCGACACGTCGGACGCCGCTGCGGGCGACGCGCCCGCTGCCGGCCTGCTGGGCGAGGTCGAGGCCGCCGAGGCGGAGCTCCGCGCGGCGGCGGCACGCGGCCGACGTGGCGGACCCGCGCCCGACGAGGACCTCGCGGCGTACTTCGCCGAGGTGGTCGACGCCGAGCAGAAGATCGAGCCCCGTGACTGGATGCCCGACGCGTACCGCCGGACGTTGATCCGGCAGATCGCCCAGCACGCCCACTCCGAGATCATCGGCATGCAGCCGGAGGGCAACTGGATCAGTCGGGCGCCGTCGCTCAAACGCAAGGCGATCCTGCTGGCCAAGGTGCAGGACGAGGCGGGTCACGGCCTCTACCTCTACGCCGCCGCCGAGACCCTCGGCATCAGCCGCGACGAGCTGGTCCAACTGCTGCTCGACGGCCGCCAGAAGTACAGCTCGATCTTCAACTACCCCACCCTGAGCTGGGCCGACGTGGGCGCCATCGGGTGGCTGGTGGACGGCGCGGCGATCGTCAACCAGGTGCCGCTGTGCCGCTGCTCGTACGGCCCCTACGCCCGGGCGATGATCCGGGTCTGCAAGGAGGAGTCGTTCCACCAGCGGCAGGGCTACGAGATCCTGCACACCCTCGCGCACGGCACGCCGGCGCAGCAGGCGATGGCCCAGGACGCGGTGGACCGCTGGTGGTACCCGTCGCTGGCGATGTTCGGCCCGCCGGACGGCGACTCCACGCACTCGGCGCAGTCGATGTCCTGGAAGATCAAGCGTTTCTCCAACGACGATCTGCGGCAGCGTTTCGTCGACATGTGCGTCCAGCAGGCCGAGATCCTCGGCGTCCGCCTCCCCGACCCGGACCTGCGCTGGAACGAGGAGCGGCAGGCGTACGACTACACCCAGCCGGACTACGACGAGCTAATGCAGGTCATCAAGGGCAACGGCCCGTGCAACCGGGAGCGGATGGCCCACCGCCGGGCGGCGCACGCCGAGGGCGCCTGGGTCCGCGACGCCGCCACGGCGTACGCCGCGAAGCGGGCGCAACAGAAGGAGAAGGTGGCCGCGTGACTACCGAACACTCGCCGCTCTGGGAGGTCTTCGTCCGGGCGCGACGTGGGCTGTCGCACACCCACGTCGGCAGCCTGCACGCCCCCGACGCGGAGCTGGCCCTGCGCAACGCCCGGGACCTGTACACCCGCCGTCAGGAGGGGGTGTCGATCTGGGTGGTGCCGGCCGGCGCGATCACCGCGTCCAGCCCGGACGAGAAGGACGCCTTCTTCGACCCGGCCGCCGACAAGGTCTACCGCCACCCCACCTTCTACGAGGTGCCGGACGGGGTGGCCCACCTGTGAGCGCGCGAAGCAACAGGCCCAGCAATGGAGTGGCGGCGTGAACGGGCCGTACGACTTCACACTCGCCCTCGGCGACGACGCGTTGGTCGCGGCGCAACGACTGGCCGAGTGGACGACCCGCGCGCCGGAGATGGAAGAGGACATCGCGCTCGCCAACATCGCCCTCGACCAGCTTGGCGCGGCCCGGCTGCTGCTGTCGTACGCGGGCGAGCTGGAGGGCGCGGGCCGGGACGAGGACGCGTTGGCGTTCCTGCGCGACGACCGCGAGTTCCGCAACGCGCTCCTGGTCGAGCTGCCCAACGGCGACTTCGCGGTGACCATGGCGAAGCTGTTCTTCCTGGCGGCCTACCAGCTACCGCTGTACACGGCGCTTGCCGGTTGCGCCGACCAGCGCCTGGCCGCGATCGGTGCGAAGGCGCGCAAGGAGTCGGCGTACCACCTGGACCACGGCGCGCTGTGGGTGCGGCGGCTCGGCGACGGCACCGACGAGTCGCACGGTCGCATGCAGGCCGCCGTCGACCAGGTGTGGCCGTACACCCACGAGTTGTTCGCCGCGGACCCGGCGGCGCCGATCGACCCGGCCACCCTGCGGCCCGCTTTCGACGAGACCGTCGGCGCGGTGCTGGCCGAGGCGACGCTCACCCGACCGGAGAGCGGCTGGGCCCCGGCCGGCGGGCGGGACGGCGTGCACACCGAACACCTGGCCTACCTGCTCGCCGAGATGCAGGTGCTGCACCGCGCCCATCCCGGAGCGACCTGGTGAGCGCGGTGGCAGCGGGGCCGAGCCCCGCGGTCGCGAACGGCGGCACGGTGAGCGCGCGGGAGGCGGCCGCCAGCGTCGTGGACCCGGAGATCCGGGTGATCACCATCGACGAGCTGGGCATCCTGCGGGCCGTCGAGCAGGATCCGACGAACGGTCGGGTCACCGTCACCATCACCCCGACCTACACCGGTTGCCCGGCGATGGACGTGATCCGCACCGACATCCGCCGCGCGCTGGCGGTCGCCGGCCACCCCGACGCCGAGGTCCGCACCGTCTACAGCCCACCGTGGAGCACCGACTGGATCTCCGCGGGTGGGCGGGCCAAGCTCGCCGCCGCCGGGATCGCCCCGCCAGCCCCGGTGCCCGCCGCCGGCGTCGTCCCGCTGACCCTCGCGGTCCGCTGCCCGCAGTGCGGCTCACCGGAGACCGAGCAGGTCAGCCGGTTCGGCTCCACCGCGTGCAAGGCGCTGTGGCGGTGCCGATCCTGCTCCGAACCCTTCGACCACCTGAAGGCGCTGTGACTGTCACCATCACCCGCCCGGTCCGCCGCCGGCCGGTCTTCCACCCGCTGTCGGTCGCCGCCGTCGACAGGCTCACCGACGACGCGGTCGCGGTGACCTTCGCCGTACCCGAGGATCTGCGGGAGACCTTCGCGTTCCGCGCGGGCCAGCACCTCACCGTGCGTCTTCCCGGCGGCGCCGGGGGCGCCAGCACCGCCGGTGTGGACGGCACGGACGTGCGCCGGTCGTACTCGATCTGCTCGACCCCCGACGACCTGGCCCGGCACGGCCGGTTGCGGATCGGGGTACGGGAGATCCCCGGCGGCGCCTTCTCGGCGTTCGCCTGCGGGGCGCTGCGGGGCGGCGACACGGTCGAGGTGCTGCCGCCGTTGGGCACCTTCACCACGGCGTTCGCGCCGGACCGGGTGCGGCACTACGGCGCGGTCGTCGCCGGCTCCGGCATCACGCCGGTGCTCGCGCTCGTCGCGACCGCGCTGGCCGTCGAGCCGGCCAGCACCTTCACCCTGGTGTACGGCAACCGCACGGCGAACACGGTGATGTTCGCCGAGGAGCTGGCCGATCTGAAGGACCGCTATCCCACCCGACTACACCTGGTGCACGTGCTCTCCCGGGAGCAGGGCGAGTCGGCGCTGCTCTCCGGGCGGATCGACACCGAACGGCTGGGCCGGTTGCTGGGCACCATCGTGCCGGGCGACGTGATCGAGGAGTGGTTCCTCTGCGGCCCGTACGCCATGGTGGTCGACGTCCGGGACGTGCTGACCGCACGCGGCCTGCCCGAGTCGGCGGTGCACACCGAGCTGTTCCACGTCGACGCGCCGCCGGAGCCGGTGCGCCGTCCGGCGGACCAGGCGGGCGCCGGCGCGGAGGTCACCATCGTGCTGGACGGCCGGTCGTCGAGCTTCACGATGGGTCGCGAGGAGCGGGTGCTGGACGCCGCGTTGAAGGTGCGCGGCGAACTGCCGTACGCCTGCAAGGGCGGTGTCTGCTCGACCTGTAAGGCGAAGGTCGTCGACGGGTCGGTCTCGATGGCCCGCAACTATGCCCTGGAGCCGGACGAGCTGGCCGCCGGCTACGTCCTCACCTGCCAGTCCAGCCCGACCACCGATCGGCTCACCGTCGACTACGACGCCTGACAACGCCAAAGAGGGTCTGTCTGAGGGGTGGACAACTTTCTTGTGAACCTCGCTGTCAGGTGCCCGATGGAATGGGCCAATACCTTGTCCGGAAGCTGCGGACAAAGGTAATCTGCAAATGCCAGGGGCAGTAGCTCCTTGGAAGTGGACCCGGCAGCCTTCCGGACGGTGGGTGAGCCGGGTTTCGCGTTTCCCGGGACGTGTCAGACCTGCCGCGCCTCTCTGACGACGCGCTGCACGGACGTCTTCCATCGTCCGCCCTTGGCCCAGCACCAGGCCAAAGCGTCGGGAATGGCCAGCAGGCACTCCTCGTGGGCTCTCAGTTGGTCGTAACGCAGGGTGCCGGACGTTCCCGACTTCCTCACCTGCTCGAAGAGCAGACGCCGGTCGGCTTGGAATGTCGAATCATCGCGCTCCAGGACGAGGCGTGCAGCGTTGATCTTCGCTGCGTGGTCCACGAGCTCGACGAGGCAGGCCTCGCGGGCCGCCCTGGGGTCGCGGTGTCTCCTTGCGTCGAAGATCACCGCGTGGGCAGACAGAGTGACGACAGCGGCGATTATTTGCCGGCGACGGTCGTCCTTCTCCTTGTGGAAGTGGATGCGACGCTGACCCGGCAGGATCAGGGCGCGAACGGTTCGGCGGGCAGCGGCCAGGTCCGCCGGAAGCACGACCGCAGCCGCGACGAGAAGCCCTCGCTCCTTCGTCTCGTCCACGAAGACGTGCGCATTCATGGCGCGTGGACCCTTCCTGTGGTGGTCGCTGACCCTGGCCTACGCGTTGAGGATGTCTCGGATTCGATCCAACCTCTGCTGAGGTGTAAGCGCTGTCGGGTGCTTGGTGCCGATGGCGTCGAGTTCTGCGCGTACATCGCAGTCGTCCGGCTGAAGCACGGCATCGATCACTCGTGCCCGCGGCCCGCCATCCCGAACGTAAATCCAGAGCGTCTGCCACTGGCGCGGCTCGGTGTTGAGTTCGGCAGTGAGTCGTTCTGGAGGGAAGAAGCCGAGGCCTGTCGCTCTGAGTGTCTCGGCGATCTCCGCGAGGACCCAGCGGCCGAGCTTCCGGTAGCCCAACTCGTCCCGTAACTCGCCGAGAGTTGCTTGCGTTAGTCCGCCGTCGGCTCGACAGCGGGCTGCGATGCCCGGAGCGGTGTCCGTGTCGCTCATATCGCGCCTCCCTCAACATCGACAATATTTTCGGACCGATCACATAAGATGTCAACGGGTTTCCAATGTTACATTCTGATCTTGGGAATATATTGAGGACGCCGTTGGGGATCACATCAGCGTCCCCAGGTCCGCGCGACGAGTTGACGCCGACGTACGCTCGAGGGCGTGACGGTGAGCCGGGAGATCGACGACATCCTGCAGCGTGGCGCGGACGGCGGGCGGATCACGCCCGAGGAAGCCCTCCTGCTCTACACCGAGGCGCCCTTCCACGGGTTGGGCGAGGCGGCGGACGCGGTGCGTCGGCGGCGCTACCCGGACAACGTCGTCACGTACCTGATCGACCGCAACATCAACTACACGAACGTCTGCGTGACGGCGTGCAAGTTCTGCGCGTTCTACCGCGCGCCGAAGCACTCGGAAGGGTGGACCCACCCGACCGAGGAGATCCTGCGCCGGTGTGGCGAGGCGGTCGAGCTGGGCGCGACCCAGGTGATGCTCCAGGGCGGGCACCACCCGGACTACGGCGTGGAGTACTACGAGGAGCTGTTCTCCTCGGTCAAGCAGGCGTACCCGCAGTTGGTCATCCACTCGATCGGCCCCAGCGAGATCCTGCACATGGCGAAGGTCTCCGGGGTGAGCCTGGACGAGGCCATCGCCCGGATCAAGACCGCCGGTCTGGACTCGATCGCGGGCGCCGGCGCGGAGATGCTGCCGGAGCGTCCGCGTAGGGCGATCGCGCCACTCAAGGAGTCGGGCGAGCGCTGGCTGGAGGTCATGGAGCTGGCGCACCGGCAGGGCATCGAGTCGACCGCCACCATGATGATGGGCACCGGCGAGACGCACGCCGAGCGGATCGAGCACCTGCGCATGATCCGGGACGTGCAGGACCGCACCCGTGGGTTCCGGTCCTTCATCCCGTGGACGTACCAGCCGGAGAACAACCACCTCAAGGGCCGCACCCAGGCGACCACCCTGGAATACCTACGCCTCGTCGCGGTGGCCCGGCTCTTCTTCGAGACCGTGCCGCACCTGCAGGCGTCCTGGCTGACCACCGGCAAGGACGTCGGGCAGCTCTCGCTGCACATGGGTGTGGACGACCTCGGCTCGATCATGCTGGAGGAGAACGTGATCTCCTCTGCCGGCGCGCGGCACCGTTCCAACCTGCACGAGCTGATCGGCATGATCCGCTCGGCGGACCGGATCCCCGCGCAGCGCGACACCCTCTACAACCGGCTCGCCGTGCACCACACGCCTGCCGACGACCCGACCGACGATCGGGTGGTCTCGCACTTCTCCTCGATCGCGCTTCCCGGCGGTGGCGCGGGCCGATCCCTGCCGCTCGTCGAGGTCAACTGACGCGGCTCGACGCCCGGCCGTTCGGTTGATCGAGGCTCATGCTCCCGCCGGCTCGCCCCGGCGGTACGGGTGGTCCCGGTCGCCGCAGCGTCAGGCTGTCCGCTTCGGGGTGGTGAAGGTGATCGTCGGCGGCTAGCGTCCCGGCTCGTATCCCTCACCACCGTCGACCGGTGAGTCAGCGCGATCGTGCTGGTGGCGGGTGGTCTGATTGGCGTTCGTCGGCTGTCCTCCATCGGCCCGTTGCGGGTCGTTCATATAACGCACGGCGGTACGGGCGGGATGGGTGACCATCCCGCCCGTACCGTCTGCGGACCCCGGGCCGGACGGATGAAAAGGGCTGCGGGCGCTGGCGTGCGTGATCGACCTCCGATAGCGTCCGCTCGTTCCGCAATCAATTCTTCTATCCCTATCCCTCGGGGGACCGATGACAGCGTTCCACCGCACGGCCCTGGCCCGCGCTGGCGTGGTGGCCCTGCTCGCGGCCGGTGGCCTGGCCACCGTGGCCGCCCCGGCACAGGCCGCCGATCAGGCCGATCTGGCACTGGTGCCGCTCAGCACCGAGTTGGCCATGGGCGTCAAGGCGGCCAAGGCGAAGCCGTTCAAGTTCCTGGTGGACAACACCCGGAGCACGGTCGCCGCCAAGGGCGTCAGCTACACCGTGGACACCAGCAACCTGCTGAAGAGCGTGGTCGGGGTCGTCGTGCCCAACGGCTGCCAGGTGAAGGGCAAGACGTTCACCTGCCCGCTCGGCGACGTGCCGGCCGGCACCAGCGAGGACTTCGGCATTCCGCTGTTCTCCAAGGGCGCGCGCGGCGAGGCCGGCACGCTCGTGGTCACCATCAAGTCGGCCACCGCCGACCCCAAGAAGAAGGACAACCGGGTCGAGCACGACATCACCGTCGGCAAGCGCGGCTACGACCTGACCAGCTGGGTGCAGGACGTCTACGCGAACGTCGTGGTGAACGGCGTCCAGGGCGACGACCCCAACCTCCGGCCGGTCCGGCGCGGCGAGACGGTGCCGCTGGACTGGGCGGTCTACAACGACGGCAGCCGCAAGGCCACCGGCCTGTCCTACGTGCTCACGCTCCCGGCCGGCGTCACCTTCGCCACCCTCCCGGAGACCTGCGCCTCGCAGACCTTCGGCGGCGTCGCCCAGGCGCTCTGCCAGGACGACGGCGCGGTGATCAAGCCCGGTGAGTACTACACGGCGGACGTCAAGGTGACGGTCGGCGCGAACGTCACCGAGCCGGTGCTGCGGGTCGGCGAGCTGGTCGCGCAGGGTCTGGACGCCGCGACGGGTCAGGCCGAGGAGCAGCCCGAGCCGGCGACCAGCGCCCAGCGGAAGGCCTTCACCGAGGTCGACGAGGGCGACAACCAGGCGGTCTTCGACGTCTTCGTCGACCTGACCGCGCAGCCGACCCCGACGCCGACGCCGAGCGCCACGGCCACCCCGACGCCCACCGCCACGCCCACCCCGGGTGGGACGGCCACCCCGACGCCGGGCGGTACGCCCGGTCCGGGCGCGACGCCGACGCCGGGCACGAGCACGTCGCCGGCCGCCGGTGGTGGCGGTTCCGGTGGTGGTGGCCTGCCGGTCACCGGTGTGCAGGTCGGCCTGATCGGTGGCATCGGCGCCGTCATCCTGCTGGTGGGCGGCGCGCTGCTGGTGCTCTCCCGCCGGCGCAAGGTCGTCCTGGTCGCCCCGAGCGACGAGAAGTCGACCGACTGACGGCGGCGCTGGCAGTCGGCGTTCGGAAGCCGGCATGACGTGCGGGCGGGGTGGGCGACCACCCCGCCCCTTCGCGTACCCGGGGGTGCCGCACCACCCCATGGACGCCGGTTGGCGGGCGGCTGGCAGAGTGGAGGGGTGAGCCGTTCCCCGCAGGGCCAGCGCGCCAGTCTGGACAAGCAGCCGCACGAGGTCGCCGCGATGTTCGACGGCGTGGCGGAGCGCTACGACCTGACCAACACGGTGATTTCCTTCGGCCAGGACCGGTCCTGGCGTCGGGCCACCCGGGCGGCGCTCGGGCTGCGACCGGGCGAGCGCGTGCTGGACGTGGGCGCCGGCACCGGCGTCTCGACCCGGGAGCTGGCGCAGTCCGGGGCGTACGCGGTGGGGGCCGACCTGTCGTTGGGCATGCTGTACGCCGGCAAGCGGGTCCGTCCCGAGGTGCCGCTGCTGGCCGGCGACGCGCTGCGGCTGCCGTTCGCCGACGCCAGTTTCGACGCGGTGACCATCTCCTTCGCGCTGCGAAACGTCAGCGACACCGACGCGGCCCTGCGGGAGCTGGCCCGGGTCACCCGGCCGGGTGGGCGGTTGGCGATCTGCGAGTTCAGCACCCCGGTCAACCCGGTCTTCCGGACGGTCTACCTGTCGTACCTGATGCGGTCGCTGCCGGTGGTCGCCCGGACGGTGTCGAGCAACCCCGACGCGTACGTCTACCTCGCCGAGTCGGTGCGGGCCTGGCCGGCGCAGGCCGCGCTTGCCGGCCGGGTCGCCGCGGCCGGGTGGGGTCGGGTGGCGTGGCGCAACCTGACCGGTGGCGTGGTGGCCCTGCACCGGGGGATCCGCGAGTAGTCGACGAGACCGACGCGGACATCGCTCAGATTTCGTGAATATCGGTCTTTAGTCCACTTTGCCCCGTACGCTCGTCCGCATGACCGGAGCAGACCCGGCGGACCCGGTGGCCGCCACCGACGACGACGCGGCCGAACTCGTCGCGCAGCTGCGCGCGTTGGCGGGAGCCGATCCGGTGGAGGTCCGGCAGGTGGTCGCCGAGGTGTTGGCGGCGCTGGACCGGGCGGCGGGCGGCGCGCTCCGGGAGCATCTGCCGGAGGCAATCCGGGTCGATGCGGGTCTGGACGCCTCCAGCCCGGCCTGACACCCGACCGCTGTGGACGGTCGAGGGCTGTCACATCGGCGAGTTAGGTACCCCTGATCCTGCGCAGGTATGACGCCGGTCATACACTCGTCCCGTCTGGCTTGTGAAGCATTTCACGAGCGTGCGGGAGGAGGCGCGAATGACCCCGGTGGAACACGACGCCGACGTCATTGTCGTGGGCGCCGGTCCCGGTGGATCAGCTACTGCGTACCACCTGGCCCGGCACGGCGTACGGGTGCTGTTGTTGGAGAAGACCGAGTTCCCCCGGGAGAAGGTCTGCGGCGACGGGTTGACCCCACGCGCGGTGCGCCAGCTCATCCGGATGGGTGTGGACACCTCGCCCGAGGCCGGCTGGCTGCACAACCGGGGCCTGCGGGTCATCGGCGGCGGCGTGCGCCTCGAACTGGACTGGCCCGAGTTGGCCAGCTTCCCCAACTACGGCCTGGTGCGCACGAGACTCGACTTCGACGACCTGCTCGCCCAGCGGGCGGTGGCCGCCGGCGCCAAGCTGCGCACGAACGTCAACGTGCTGGGCCCGGTGCTCGACGGCGACGGCCGGGTCACCGGCGTCGAGGCGGAGGTCGGTCCGGGCAAGGAGCCGACCACGTTCCACGCCCCGCTCGTCGTCGCGGCGGACGGCGTCTCGGGCCGCTTCCCGCTCGCGCTCGGGCTGGCCAAGCGGGAGGACCGGCCGATCGGCGTGGCCGTCCGCCGCTACTACCGCTCGCCGGCCAAGCACGAGGACAATTACCTGGAGTCCTGGCTGGAGCTGCGCAGCAAGGACAGCGGCGACAACCTGCTGCCCGGGTACGGCTGGATCTTCGGCCTCGGTGACGGCCGGGTAAACGTCGGCCTCGGCGTGCTCAACTCGTCCTCCGCGTTCGGCAAGACCAACTACCGCCGGCTGCTCACCGACTGGCTCGCCAACACCCCGGAAGACTGGGGGATGACCGACGAGACGAACGCCGACGGTCCGATCCTCGGCGCCGCGCTGCCGATGGGCTTCAACCGGGTGCCCCACTACACCCGAGGTGTGCTGCTGGTCGGCGACTCGGGCGGCATGGTCAACCCGTTCAACGGTGAGGGCATCGCGTACGCGATGGAGTCCGGCGAGCTGGCCGCCGAGGTCATGGTCCAGGCCCTCGCCCGGCCGGCCGGCCCGGAGCGGGAGCGGGCGCTGCTGGCGTACCCGAACGAGCTGAAGGCCCGCCTCGGCGGTTACTACCGGCTGGGCGGCATCTTCGTGAAGCTGATCGGCCGCCCGGAGATCATGCGGATCGCCACCAAACACGGCATGCCGCACCCGACGCTGATGCGTTTCGTCCTCAAGCTGTTGGCCAACCTGACCGACCCGCGCGGCGGGGACGCGATGGACCGGGTCATCAACGCGATGACGAAGGCCGCCCCGGCTGTCTGAGTAGGACGGCATCGGTGCTGGTCACAGCCCCGACGCCGACAAAGATCGACCCCCGCCGACTGCCAGTGCGAGGGACGTGAATAGTGTGATTTTCGTCAAGCACCGAGGGCAGGGAAGGACGAGCAGGAGAAAACGATGACGCTCTCGCCTTACGCACCGATCATCGGGCTGTTCGCCCTCGCCGCGGCGTTCTCGCTGTTTTCCGTCGGCGCCGCCCGCTTCGCCGGTCCCCGTCGCTACAACAAGGCCAAACTCGAGGCTTACGAGTGCGGCATCGAGCCCAGCCCGCAGCCGGTCGGCGGCGGCCGGTTCCCGATCAAGTTCTACCTGACGGCGATGCTCTTCATCGTCTTCGACATCGAGATCATCTTCCTCTACCCCTGGGCGGTCTCGTTCGACGCCCTGCCGATCTTCGGCTTCGTGGAGATGGTCCTGTTCATCGTCGCGGTCTTCGTTGCGTACGCCTACGTGTGGCGGCGCGGCGGCCTGGACTGGGACTGAGGAAGGAACGTCAGATGGGCATCGAGGAGAAGCTTCCCGCCGGCGTCCTGCTCACCTCGGTGGAGAAGCTGGTCAACTGGTCCCGGAAGTCGTCCGTGTGGGGCGCCACCTTCGGCCTGGCCTGCTGCGCCATCGAGATGATGGCCGCCGGTGGTCCGCACTACGACATGGGCCGCTGGGGCATGGAGGTCTTCCGGGCGTCCCCCCGGCAGGCTGACCTGATGATCGTGGCCGGCCGGGTGAGTCAGAAGATGGCTCCGGTGCTGCGCCAGATCTACGACCAGATGGCCGAGCCCCGCTGGGTGCTGTCCATGGGCGTCTGCGCCAGCAGCGGCGGCATGTTCAACAACTACGCGATCGTGCAGGGCGTCGACCACGTGGTGCCGGTCGACATGTACCTTCCTGGCTGCCCGCCCCGGCCGGAGATGCTCATCGACGCGATCCTCAAGCTCCGCGAGAAGATCATGTATGAGCCGCTGGGCCCGAACGGCCGCAAGATGCTGGCCGCCCGCCAGGAGCGCGGCGACGTTCCGGTCGTGCCCTACGGCTCCATGCCCTCCTCGTACCGCAGCGACAAGGCCCGCCGGGCCGAGTGGACCCGAGCGGTCCGCGAGGGCCGCGAGGAGCAGTTGCGGATCGAGAACTGGATGAACGCTCAGAACCACCTCCACCCGCAGGCAGGTCCCAAATGACGTCACCCACGGACAAGCCCACCGACGGCGGGGTGCCGGTGCCGGTCACGCCGGCCGGCGCCACAAGTGGTGCCCCCGCCGAGCTTCCGCCGGCCAGCCCGGCCGGTCGCGGCATGTTCGGCAACCAGGGCACCGGCGACGTGTCCGGCTACGGCGGCCTGGTCCGCCAGCGCCAGCCCGTCGAGGAGGCGTCCCGGCCGTACGGGGGCTACTTCGACGAGGTCCGCGACGCGTTGGAGGAGGCGTACCCGGCCTTCGCCGACGCGATCGAGAAGGTCGTGGTCGACCGGGGCGAGCTGACCCTGCACGTCCGCCCGGAGCGGATCGCCGAGGTCTGCCAGGTGCTGCGGGACGACCTGGCGCTGCGGTTCGAGCTGTGCTCCTCGGTGTCCGGCGTGGACTACCTGGGCGCCGACGAACGCCGGTTGCACGTGGTCTACCTGCTCACCTCGATGACGTACCGGCGTCGGGTCCGACTGGAGGCCGCGGTCTCCGTGGCGGCCCCGCACCTGCCCAGCGTGACCGCCATCTACCCGACGGCGGACTGGCAGGAGCGCGAGGCGTACGACATGTTCGGCATCGTCTTCGACGGCCACCCCAACCTGACCCGGATCCTCATGCCGGACGACTGGGAGGGCCACCCGCAGCGCAAGGACTACCCGCTCGGCGGTGTCCCCGTCGAGTACAAGGGCGCGGAGATCCAGCCGCCGAACGAGCGGAGGTCGTACCAGTGACGACGTCGAACTACGCGAGTGAGCGCGAGACCGACGAGGGTCGGGTCTTCACCGTCACCGGTGGGGACTGGGACACCATCGTCTCGGGCACCGACCCGATCAACGACGAGCGGATCGTCGTCAACATGGGTCCACAGCACCCGTCCACGCACGGGGTGCTGCGGCTGGTCCTGGAGTTGGAGGGCGAGACGGTCCGCGAGGCCCGCTCCGTCATCGGCTACCTGCACACCGGCATCGAGAAGAACCTCGAATACCGCAACTGGGTTCAGGGCTCGACGTTCGTGACCCGGATGGACTACCTCGCCCCGATCTTCAACGAGACGGCGTACGCCCTCGCGGTCGAGAAGCTGCTCGGCATCACCGACGACATCACCGAGCGGGCCACCACCATCCGCGTGCTGATGATGGAGCTCAACCGGATCTCGTCGCACCTGGTCTGGCTGGCCACCACCGGCATGGAGCTGGGCGCGATCTCGATCATGCTGTACGGCTTCCGTGAGCGGGAGTACATCCTCGACATCTTCGAGACCATCACCGGCCTGCGGATGAACCACGCGTACGTCCGGCCGGGCGGTGTGGCGCAGGACGTGCCGGACGACGCGATCGTCAAGATCCGCGAGTTCCTCAAGATGATGCCGAAGAAGCTCAAGGAGTACGAGGACCTGCTCTCCGGCCAGCCGATCTGGACCGAGCGGACGAAGAACGTCGCGGTGCTGGACGTGACCGGCTGCGTGGCGCTCGGCATCACCGGCCCGGTGCTGCGCTCCGCCGGCCTCGCCTGGGACCTGCGCAAGACCATGCCGTACTGCGGCTACGAGAACTACGAGTTCGACGTGCCGACCCACCCCGACGGTGACGTGTGGGGTCGCTACCAGGTCCGGCTCGCCGAGATCCGCGAGTCGATGAAGCTTGTCGAGCAGGCCCTGGACCGGCTCCGTCCGGGTCCGGTGATGGTCGCCGACCGCAAGATCGCCTGGCCGGCGCAGCTCGCCATCGGCGTGGACGGCATGGGCAACTCGCTGGAGCACGTCGCGAAGATCATGGGTCAGTCGATGGAGTCGCTGATCCACCACTTCAAGCTGGTGACCGAGGGCTTCCGGGTCCCGCCCGGCCAGGTGTACGTCGCGATCGAGGCGCCCCGCGGCGAGCTGGGCGTGCACGCGGTCTCCGACGGTGGCACCCGGCCGTACCGGGTGCACTACCGGGAGCCGAGCTTCGTCAACCTGCAGGCCCTCCCGGCGATGGCCGAGGGTGGTCTGATCGCCGACGTGATCGCCGGCGGCGCCTCGTTGGACCCGGTGATGGGTGGTTGTGACCGATGAGTGTTTTCACTGAAGAGACCCGGGAGCGGGCGCGCGAGATCATCTCCCGCTACCCGGCGGACCGGTCCCGCTCGGCGTTGCTGCCGCTGCTGCACCTGGTGCAGGCCCAGGAGGGGTACGTCTCCCCGGCCGGTGTCGCGTTCTGCGCCGAGGTGCTGGGGCTGAACAAGGCCCAGGTCGGCGCGGTCGCCACCTTCTACACGATGTACAAGCGCAAGCCGACAGGTGACTTCCTGGTCAGCGTCTGCACCAACACCATGTGCAACGTGCTCGGTGGCCAGGAGGTCTACGACACCCTCTCCGCGCACCTGGGCGTCGGGCACGACGAGACCACCGCCGACGGCACGATCACGCTTGAGCACGCCGAGTGCCTGGCGGCGTGCGACTACGGCCCGGTGATGACCGTCAACTACGACTTCTTCGACGGCGTGGACGCCTCCACCGCGGTCGGTGTCGTCGACGAGCTGCGGGCGGGCGGGCGGCCGATGCCGACCCGGGGCGCCCGGCTCTGCACGCTCAAGGAGATGGCGGTGCAGCTCGCCGGTTTCGCCGACGAGCGCGACGGCGCGGTCGCCGACGGCGGGCCGGGCGAGCCGACCCTGCGGGGGCTGCGGCTGGCCCAGCAGCACGGCGTCTCGGTGCCGGGCTTCGACCCGAACACCCCGATCCGGAGCAAGGCGGAGGCGGACAAGGCCGCCGCCGAGGCGAAGGCGAAGGCCGAGGCCGCCAAGCCGGCTCCGGTCGAGGCCAGCGCGGCCCCGGTCAAGGGCGGGGACGGCGCCTCCGCGCCGACGCCCGGCAACGCCGGTGCCGGCGAGCCGGCTCCCGCCGCCGCCGCGAGCGGCAGCACCGCCCCGGACGTGAAGGCACCGGACGACAAGTCGCCGCAGGTGCGTACCGCCGAGACCCGGCAGCCGGACGCGGGCACGGCGGTGCCGGACGCCCCCGGCACCAAGGTCCCGACGGACAGCACCGCGCCCGAGCCGCGCGACGCGCGGTCGGCCGAGGCCGCCGGAGTGGCGGCCAACCGGCCGGCCGGCGACGGCAAGCCCGCCGGCGACGAGGCCGGGGCGCAGGAGCGCAACCTCACCGAAGCGAAGGCTGGCACGGACGCCGACGGCGCCGGACCGGCGGACGCGAACGAAACGGGGGCCCAGAAGTGACCACTCCCCGCCCGGAGACCGTGGCCAAGCTGACTCCGGTGCTGACCAAGCGCTGGCTGTCGCCGGACGCCTGGCGCATCGGCACGTACGAGCAGCTCGACGGCTACGCCGCACTGCGCAAGGCGCTCAAGGCCCACCCCGACGACCTGATCCAGCTGATCAAGGACTCGGGGCTGCGCGGCCGAGGTGGCGCCGGCTTCCCGACCGGCCTCAAGTGGGGCTTCATCCCGCAGGGCGACGGCAAGCCGCACTACCTGGTGGTCAACGCCGACGAGGGCGAGCCGGGCACCTGCAAGGACCTGCCGCTGATGACCCACGACCCGCACGCGCTGGTCGAGGGCGTCATCATCGCGTCGTACGCGATCCGGGCCAGCCGCGCCTACATCTACATCCGGGGTGAGGCGGTGCACGCCGCGCGCCGGCTGCGCAACGCGGTCCAGGAGGCGTACGACAAGGGCTACCTCGGCCGCAACATCCTGCGCAGCGGCTACGACCTGGAGCTGGTGGTGCACTCCGGCGCCGGGGCGTACATCTGCGGCGAGGAGACGGCGCTGCTGGACTCGCTGGAGGGGTTCCGGGGTCAGCCCCGGCTGCGCCCGCCGTTCCCGGCCACCCACGGCCTGTACGCGAGCCCGACGGTGGTCAACAACGTCGGCACCATCGCCAGCGTGCCGCCGATCGTGCTCGGTGGGGCCGACTGGTGGAAGTCCATGGGCACCGAGAAGTCCTCCGGGCCGATGATCTACTCGCTGTCCGGCCGGATCGTCGACCCGGGCCAGTACGAGTGCTCGATGGGCGTCACGCTGCGCGAGCTGCTGGAGTTGGCCGGCGGGATGCAGCCCGGTCACAACCTGCGGTTCTGGACTCCGGGCGGCTCGTCGACCCCGCTGCTCGCCGCCGAGCACCTGGACGTGCCGCTGGACTTCGAGGGCGTGGCGGCGGCCGGCTCGATCCTCGGCACCACCGCCACCCAGATCTTCTCCGACCAGGACTGCCCGGTCTACGCGACGTACCGGTGGCTGGAGTTCTACCACCACGAGTCGTGCGGCAAGTGCACCCCGTGCCGGGAGGGCAACTACTGGATGGTCCGGGTCTACCGGCGGATCCTCGCCGGCCAGGGCACCCACGAGGACCTGGACACCCTGCTGGACACCTGCGACAACATCCTGGGCCGCTCGTTCTGCGGTCTCGGTGACGGCGCGACCAGCTCGGTGACCTCGTCGCTGAAGTACTTCAAGCAGGACTACCTCGACTACATCGAGGGACGTACCGCACCCAAGCTGTCGGAGAAGACCCTGGTAGGGGCGCACTGATGACCGACGTAGCCAAGCAGACCGAGACCGTCACGCTCACCATCGACGGCGTCGAGGTCACCGCCCCCAAGGGGACGCTGCTGATCCGGGCCGCCGAGCAGATGGGCACCGAGATCCCCCGGTTCTGCGACCACCCGCTGCTGGCCCCGGCCGGCGCGTGCCGGCAGTGCCTGGTCGAGGTGGAGGGGCAGCGCAAGCCGGTCGCCTCCTGCACCCAGACCGTCGCCGACGGCATGGTGGTCCGCACCCAGCTCACCTCGCCGGTTGCCAAGAAGGCGCAGGAGGGGGTGATGGAGCTGCTGCTGCTCAACCACCCGCTGGACTGCCCGATGTGTGACAAGGGCGGCGAGTGCCCGCTGCAGAACCAGGCGATGTCCACCGGCCGCACCGACTCGCGCTTCCACGAGCACAAGCGGGAGTACGAGAAGCCGATGGCGATCAGCAGCCAGGTGCTGCTGGACCGCGAGCGCTGTGTCCTCTGTCAGCGGTGCACCCGGTTCTCGGAGGAGATCGCCGGCGACAAGTTCATCGACCTGATGGGCCGGTCGTCCGCCGAAGAGATCAACATCTACCGGGACGACGCGTACGGCGAGGACGGCGACGCCGGCGACGTGCCGTTCAACTCCTACTTCTCCGGCAACACCGTGCAGATCTGCCCGGTGGGGGCGCTGACCGGCGCCCAGTACCGGTTCCGGGCCCGCCCGTTCGACCTGGTCTCCAGCCCGAGCGTCTGCGAGCACTGCTCGGCCGGCTGCGGGCAGCGCACCGACTGGCGGCGCGGCAAGGTGCTGCGCCGGCTGGCCGGCGACGAGCCGCAGGTAAACGAGGAGTGGAACTGCGACAAGGGCCGGTGGGGCTTCCAGTACACCCGGGCCACCGACCGGCTGACCACCCCGCTGGTCCGCGACGAGCGCACCGGTGAGCTGCGCGAGGCGTCCTGGAGTGAGGCGCTCACCGTGGCCGCCGAAGGGCTGCACGCCGCCCGGGAGGGCGGGCAGGGCACGGCGGTGCTCACCGGCGGCCGGCTGACCGTCGAGGACGCGTACGCGTACGCGAAGTTCGCCCGCGTCGCGTTGAACACGAACGACATCGACTTCCGGGCCCGGCCGGTCTCCCGCGAGGAGGCCGACTTCCTGGCCAGCTCGGTCGCCGGGGTCACCGACGTCACCTACACCGACGTGGAGAACGCGCCGGCGGTGGTGCTCGTCGGCCTGGAGCCGGAGGAGGAGTGCCCGATCCTCTTCCTGCGGCTGCGCAAGGCGTACCTGAAGAAGACCCTGACGGTGTACGCGCTGGCGCCGTTCGCCACCCGCGGCCTGGAGAAGCTCGGTGCCAAGCTGGCCCGGGTCGTGCCGGGCGAGGAGGCCAGCGTGCTCGCCGAGCACGCCACGGTCGCCGAGGCGCTGAGCGCGCCGGGCGCGATCCTGATCGTCGGCGAGCGGTTGGCGAGTGTGCCGGGCGGGCTCTCCGCGGCGGCGGACGTGGCCCGGCGTACCGGCGCGAAGTTGGCCTGGGTGCCGCGGCGCGCGGGTGACCGCGGCGCGGTCGACGCGGGCTGCCTGCCCAACCTGCTCCCCGGTGGACGTCTGGTCAACGAACCGGCCGCCCGCGCCGAGCTGGGCGAGGCGTGGGACATCCCGGCCGGGGTGATCCCGAGCCAGGCCGGTCGGGACACCGACGGCATCCTCAACGCCGCCGCCAACGGGCAGCTCGGTGCGCTCCTCGTCGGCGGGGTCGACCCGGCCGACCTGGCCGACCCGCGACTGGCCGAGGCCGCCCTGGACGCGGTGCCGTTCCTGGTCAGCCTGGAGCTGCGCCCCACCGCGGTGACCCGGCGGGCGAACGTGGTGCTGCCGATCGCCCCGGTGGCCGAGAAGGCCGGCAGCTTCCTGGACTGGGAGGGTCGGCTGCGCCCGTTCGAGGCGGTGCTGACCACCGCCGCGATGACCGACGGTCGGGTGCTCGACGCGCTCGCCGCGCTGCTCGACGTGCGGCTCGGCACCGCTGACGTGCCGAGCGTGCGTCGCGAGTTGGGCGCGCTGCCGGCGACGCGTACGTCGCGGCCGTCCTCGCCGTCGGTGGCGCCGGCCCGGGTGCCGCAGCCGGGCGCCGGGGAGGCCGTGCTGGCCACCTGGCACCAACTTGTGGACCTCGGCAGCCTGACCGAGGGCGACGAGAACCTCGCCGGCACCGCTCGCCCGCCGGTGGTCCGGTTGGGCAAGGGCACCGCCGACGCTCTCGGTGTCGCCGACGGCGACGCGGTCACGGTCGGCACCGACCGGGGGGCGCTGACCCTGCCGGCCGAGCTGACCGAGATGCCGGACGGCGTTGTCTGGCTGCCGACCAACTCACCCGGCTCGACCGTGCGACGCAGCCTCGGGGCGACGTCCGGCGCGGTCGTCCGGATCTCCGTCCCCGCGACGGGAACGGCCATCCCGGCCGGACGCGTGGCGGCCGACGAGACCGGTCTCCCGCTCCTCAACTCCGGGGGTAACCAGTGACTCCGTCACTCCTGGCCCAGGATCCGACGCTTGCCGACTTCGGCCGGGATCCGTGGTGGCTGGTTCTCGGCAAGATCGTCTTCGCGTTCGCCTTCGGCCTGCTGGCCACCCTGCTGGGTGTCTGGTTCGAGCGGCGCGTGGTCGGCTACATGCAGGTGCGGCCCGGCCCCAACCAGGTCGGCCCGTTCGGTCTGCTGCAGACCCTCGCCGACGGCCTGAAGATGGCCTTCAAGGAGGACATCCTGCCGAAGGCGGCCGACAAGGTCGTCTACTTCTTCGCGCCGACCATCTCGGTGATCTGCGCGGTCACCGCCCTGTCGGTGGTGCCGTTCGGCCCGATGGTGAGCATCTTCGGCCACCACACGCCGTTGCAGGTCACCGACGTGCCGGTGGCGGTGCTGCTGCTGCTGGCCTGCTCGTCGATGGGCGTCTACGGCATCGTGCTGGGCGGCTGGGCCTCCGGTTCGACGTACCCGCTCCTCGGCGGCCTGCGGTCGAGCGCCCAGATGATCTCCTACGAGGTCGCCATGGGGCTCTCCATCGTGGCGGTCTTCATGACCGCCGGCACGATGAGCACCAGCGGGATCGTCGCGAAGCAGGCGCACGGCACCGAGCTGAGCGTCTTCGGTCAGACGATCCCGGCGCCGGGCTGGTACGCGATCCTGCTGCTGCCCAGCTTCGTCATCTTCTTCATCGCCACCGTGGGTGAGACCAACCGGGCGCCGTTCGACCTGCCCGAGGCCGAGTCCGAGCTGGTCGCGGGCTTCATGACGGAATACAGCTCGCTGAAGTTCGCGCTCTTCATGCTCAGCGAGTACGTCGCGATGGTAACCATGTCCGCGGTCACCACCACGCTGTTCCTCGGCGGCTGGCGGGCGCCCTGGCCGATCACCCTGTGGGAGGGCGCCAACTCCGGTTGGTGGCCGATGCTCTGGTTCTTCGGCAAGGTGATCGCGCTGGTCTTCGTGTTCGTGTGGCTGCGCGGCACGCTGCCCCGGCTGCGCTACGACCAGTTCATGCGCCTCGGTTGGAAGGTGCTGCTGCCGATCAACCTGGTCTGGATCCTGGTCCTGTCGGGCCTGCGGTCCATCGAGGACTGGGACTCGCGCGGCAAGTTGATCGCCGTCGGCATTCCGGCCGGCATCCTGCTGCTCGTCACGATCCTCTGGCCCAGCCGGCGTCCGAAGTCGAAGCCGACGACGCAGGAGCAGGTCGACAACCGGCCGTACGGGAGCTTCCCGCTGCCACCGATGGATCTTCAGGTACCACCGAGCCCGCGCATCACGCGCGTGGTCGCCGAGCGGGAGCCGGCCAACATCGTTGCCGGCTCGGACTCCAGGGAGGTGTGACGTGGGCGCGATCACCGGAACGTTCAAGGGATTCGGTGTCACCTTCTCGCACATGTTCAGGAAGGTCGTCACCACCGACTACCCGTTCAAGCCGCCGGTGTCGGCGCCGCGCTACCACGGGCGGCACATCCTCAACCGGCACCCGGACGGCCTGGAGAAGTGCATCGGCTGCGAGCTGTGCGCGTGGGCCTGCCCGGCGGACGCGATCTACGTCGAGGGTGGCGACAACACCGACGAGCAGCGCTTCTCGCCGGGTGAGCGGTACGCCAGCATCTACCAGATCAACTACGCCCGGTGCATCTTCTGCGGGTTGTGCATCGAGGCCTGCCCGACCCGTTCGCTCACCATGAGCAACGAGTACGAGTTGGCCCGGGACAACCGGCAGGACCTGATCTTCACCAAGGAGCAGTTGCTCGCGCCGTTGCTGGAGGGCATGGAGCAGCCTCCGCACCCGATGCGCCTCGGTGACAGCGAGAAGGACTACTACGTCGGCGCGTTGGACAACCCGGGCACCTCCGCCGGTGCGGAGACGTCCCCGATGGGTCCGGGCCGCTACCAGGTCGAGGAGCACCCCGGCGTGACGTTCCCGGGCGCCGAGCAGGCCGCCCAGCGGGCCGCGGCCGGCAAGGGAGAGGGAGCATGACCACGTCTACCGTGCTCGCCGCCGCCGGTTCGGTGTCCGGCGGCGAGGCGGTCACCTTCTGGATCCTCGCGCCGCTCGCGCTGATCGGCGGGATCGGGATGGTGGCCGCGCGCAACGCCGTGCACTCGGCGCTGTGGCTGGTGCTGACCATGCTCTGTCTGGGCGTGTTCTACGTGCTCCAGGCCGGTCCGTTCATCGGCATGGTGCAGATCATCGTCTACACCGGCGCGATCATGATGCTGTTCCTCTTCGTGCTGATGCTGGTCGGTCGGGACTCCACCGACTCGCTGATCGAGACGTTGCGGGGCCAGCGGGTCGCCGCGATCGTGCTCGGCCTGGGCTTCGCCGGCCTGGTCGCCACCGGCCTCTACCAGGCGCTGGACGGGACCACCGCGGTCGGCCTCGAGCAGGCCAACACGGAGGGGAACGTGCAAGGCATCGCCCGGCTGCTCTTCACCAAGTACGTCTTCGCGTTCGAGCTGACCTCGGCACTGCTGATCACCGCGGCGGTCGGCGCGATGGTGCTGGCCCACGTCGAGCGGCGGAAGCAGGACAAGGTCGACCAGGTGTCGACCATGAAGGCGCGCTTCGCCCCGGGCAACTACCCCGGTCCGAAGCCGGGCCCCGGCGTCTTCGCGACCTCCTCGTCGGTGGCCACCCCGGCCCGGCTGCCCGACGGCCGCCTGACCGACCGCAGCACCCCGGCGATCCTTCCGCAGCGCGAGCTGACCGCCGAGGAGACGGCTCTGAAGGGGACGGACCGGTGAGCGCGAGGAGTGCAGCGGAGCGGAGCCCCGCAGTCGCGAACGGAAGGCAAACCACGTAATGGGATCGTTCTTCTCGGTCGAGCCGACCTACTACCTCGTGCTCGCCGCGGTGCTCTTCACCATCGGCGCCGCCGGGGTGCTGATCCGGCGCAACGCGATCGTGCTGTTCATGTGCGTGGAGCTGATGCTCAACGCGGCCAACCTGACGCTGGTCACCTTCAGCCGGATCAACGGTGACCTCAACGGTCAGATCATGGCGTTCTTCGTGATGGTGGTGGCGGCGGCCGAGGTCGTGGTCGGACTCGCGATCATCATGTCCATCTTCCGGACGCGACGCTCGGCGAGTGTCGACGACGCCAACCTGCTCAAGTACTAGAGGGGTCCACCGGTGGAAGAGACTGTGGAATACGCCCAGGCCACGGGGCTGCTCGGGAGCGTCTGGCTGCTGGTGGCGATCCCGCTGCTCAGCGCGGCCGTCCTGCTGCTGCTCGGCCGCCGGGCCGACCGCTGGGGGCACTGGTTGGGCGTCGCCGCCATCGGTGCCGCGTTCGTGCTCGGCCTGACGTTCTTCTTCCAGCTTCGCGGCCTGGAGAACAAGTCGGTCGAGCTGAGCCTCTGGGACTTCATCGCGGTCGGTGACCTGCGGGTCGACTTCGGCCTGCTGTTCGACCCGCTGGCCGCCGTCTTCGTGCTGCTGATCACCGGGGTGGGCTTCCTGATCCACCTGTACGCGGTGGAGTACATGGCGCACGACGCGGGCCGCCGCCGGTTCTTCGCGTACTTCAACCTGTTCGTCGCGGCGATGCTGCTGCTGGTGCTGGGCAACAACTACGTGATGTTGTACTTCGGCTGGGAGGGCGTCGGTCTGGCGTCGTACCTGCTGATCTCCTTCTGGTACGGGCGGCCGAGCGCGGCCACCGCCGGCAAGAAGGCGTTCCTGATGAACCGGGTCGGCGACGCCGGCCTGGCCATCGGCATCTTCATCATGTTCGCCACCCTGGGCACCACCCAGTACGACGAGGTGTTCAACGGCGTCGGCGCGATGACGAGCACCACGGTGCTGGTGCTCGGCCTGCTGCTCCTGCTCGGCGCGGCCGGCAAGTCCGGTCAGTTCCCGCTGCAGGCGTGGTTGCCGGACGCGATGGAGGGCCCCACCCCGGTGTCGGCGCTCATCCACGCCGCCACCATGGTCACCGCGGGCGTCTACCTGATCGCCCGGTCCAACCCGGTCTTCTCCGCCAACTCGACGCTCCAGCTCGTGGTGGTCAGCGTCGGCGCGCTCACCCTGCTGATGGGCTGCATCATCGGCGCGGCCAAGGACGACATCAAGCGGGTGCTCGCCTGGTCGACGGTGAGCCAGATCGGCTACATGTTCCTCGGTGTCGGCCTGGGCGGCGGGGCGTACGCGCTGGCCATCGTGCACCTGCTGGCGCACGGGTTCTTCAAGGCCAACATGTTCCTGGGCGCCGGCTCGGTGATGCACGGGATGAAGGACCAGGTCGACATCCGCCGCTTCGGCGGGCTGTCGACGTACATGAAGGTCACCTGGTTGACCTTCATGATGGGTTGGCTCGCCATCATCGGCATGTTCCCGTTCTCCGGCTTCTTCTCCAAGGAGCCGATCATCGTGGCCGCCTTCGAGCGGGAGGACTGGACCGCCTGGCTCTTCGGCGGGGCGGCGCTGCTCGGCGCGGGGCTCACCGCGTTCTACATGACCCGGCTGTTCGTGCTCACCTTCCACGGTCCGAAGCGCTGGACCGAGGACATCGAGCACCCGCACGAGTCGCCGAAGCTGATGACCATCCCGCTGATCCTGCTGGCGGCCGGTTCGGTCGGCGCCGGTTTCCTGCTCTCCACCTCGGTGCCGGACTGGCTGACGGCGACCGCCGGCCTGGGCGGCGAGCACGCCGAGCACGAGGCGGTCCTCTCGCACGCCGTGATCACCACGCTGTCGCTGCTGGTGACCGTGCTCGGCGCGGGGCTGGCCTGGTTCCTGTTCCGGGCCGGTACGGCCACCGCACCGCAGCCGGCCGGGGTGCTGGTCACCGCCGCACGGCGCAACCTGTACGCGGACGCGGTGAACGAGGCGGTCTTCGAGAAGCCGGGCATCTTCCTCACCCGGGCGCTCGTCTACCTCGACAACCGGGGTATCGACGGTCTGGTCAACGGGCTCGCCGCCGCGGTCGGCGGTGGCTCGGGTCGACTCCGGCGGATGCAGACCGGCTTCGTCCGCTCGTACGCCACCTCGATCCTGGCCGGCGCGCTGCTGGTGATGGCGGCGTTCCTGGCGGTGCAGGCGGGGTGGTTGGCGTGATCGACCTGTTCCCGGCCGCCCCCGCCGGCGGACCACGCAGTGACGACGGAGGTAAGGCCGCATAATGTCCAACTTCCCGTTCCTCTCGGTGCTCACCGTGGCGCCACTGGTGGGTGCCCTGGTGGTGGCCTTCCTGCCGCGCCATCGGCCGGAGCTGGCCAAGCAGGTGGCGTTCGTCTGGTCGCTGCTGGTGCTGGCGCTCTCGGTGGCGATGTGGGTCAGCTTCAACGCCGGTGGTAACCGGTTCCAGTTCCGCGAGTCGTACTCGTGGATCCCGCACTGGGGCGTCAGCTTCACCTTCGCCGCCGACGGCATCGCGTTGGTGATGCTGATGCTGATCGCGGTGCTGGTGCCGCTGGTGATCCTGGCCTCCTGGCACGACGCCGAGTCCTCCAAGCGGTCGGTGCCCGTCTACTTCGCGCTGCTGCTGGTCCTCGAATGCACGATGATCGGTGTCTTCGCGGCCGCCGACGTCTTCCTGTTCTACGTGTTCTTCGAGGTCATGCTCGTGCCGATGTACTTCCTGATCGGCAGCTACGGCGGCCACCAGCGGCAGTACGCGGCGGTGAAGTTCTTCCTCTACTCGCTCGTCGGCGGTCTGTTCATGCTGGCCGCCGTGATCGGGCTGTGGGTGGTCGGCGGCAAGACCTTCGACTGGCAGAAGCTGTCGGAGGTCGACATCAGCACCGGCACCGGGCGGTGGCTGTTCCTCGGCTTCTTCCTCGCGTTCGCCATCAAGGCGCCGTTCTTCCCGTTCCACACCTGGTTGCCGGACGCCGGTGGCGCGGCCCCCGCCGGCGCCGCGGCCCTGCTCGTCGGTGTGCTGGACAAGGTCGGCACGTTCGGCATCCTGCGCTACTGCCTGCCGCTGTTCCCCGAGGCGTCGAGGTGGTTCGCGCCGTGGGCGCTGGCGTTGGGCGTGATCGGCATCGTCTACGCCGCGCTGCTGGCGGTCGGTCAGAACGACCTCAAGCGGCTGGTGTCGTACACCTCGATCGCGCACTTCGGCTTCATCGGGGTGGGCATCTTCGCCTTCACCACCCAGGCCGGCACCGGCGCGGTGCTCTACATGCTCAACCACGGTCTGGCCACCGGCCTGCTGTTCCTGGTGGTGGGCATGCTGATCTCCCGTCGTGGCTCGTCGCTGATCAGCGACTTCGGTGGCGCCGGCAAGCTGGTCCCGGTGCTCGCCGGGGTGCTCTTCTTCGCCGGTCTCGCCTCGCTCGCGCTGCCCGGTACGGCGCCGTTCATCTCCGAGTTCCTGGTGCTGATCGGCACCTTCACGGTGAACAAGCCGGTCGCGATCATCGCCACGCTCGGCATCATCCTGGCCGCCGCGTACGTGCTGTGGATGGTGCAGCGCACCACCCAGGGCACTCTCAACCCGACGCTCACCGAGGTCGACGGCATGCGCCGGGACCTCAACCTGCGCGAGAAGGTCGTGGTCGCTCCGCTGATCGCCCTGATCGTGCTGCTCGGCTTCTTCCCCAAGCCGGTCACTGACGTGATCAACCCGGCCGTCCAGGCGACCATGGACGACATCGGCAGAACCGACCCGGCCCCGTCGGTCGGCACCGTCCAGGAGGCGGCAAAGTGACCGATTTCAAACTGCCGTCGATCGACTACGCGGCGCTCTCCCCGATCCTGATCATGTTGGGCACCGCCCTGCTCGGCGTGCTCGTCGAGGCCTTCGTGCCCCGGCGCTGGCGGCACGTCGTGCAGTTGACGTTGGCGCTGTTGGCGGTGCTCGCGGCGCTGACCATGGTGGTGCTCAGTGCCGACGAGCGAATGATCACCGCCGGCCAGGCCCTCGCGATCGACGGCCCGACGCTGTTCCTCCAGGGCGCGATCCTGGTGCTGGCAGCGATGGCGTTGCTGCTGATCGGTGACCGCTCGGTCGAGCTGGGTGGGGCGTTCGTCGCCCAGGCTGCGGTGACCGCCGAGTCGGCCGACGACCGGCGGCAGGCCGAGGGGCGCAACGGCCTCACCGAGGTCTACCCGCTGACCACGTTCGCGATCGGCGGCATGCTGATCTTCGTGGCGGCGAACGACCTGCTGACCATGTTCATCGCGCTGGAAGTCTTCTCGCTGCCGCTCTACCTGCTCTGCGCGCTGGCCCGTCGCCGCCGCCTGCTGAGCCAGGAGGCCGCGATGAAGTACTTCCTGCTCGGCGCGTACGCCTCCGCCTTCTTCCTGTTCGGCGTGGCCCTGATCTACGGCTTCACCGCCGGGATGCCGGGCCGGGTGGCGGGCGTCGACTTCGCCACCATCAACGCGGCGGTGAGCGAGTCGCCGGCCAGCCGGGTGCTGCTCTTCGCCGGCATGGCGCTGCTCGCCATCGGCCTGCTCTTCAAGGCCGCGGCGGCGCCGTTCCACGTCTGGACCCCGGACGTCTACCAGGGTGCGCCGACCCCGGTCACCGGCTTCATGGCGGCCTGCACCAAGGTCGCCGCGTTCGGTGCCCTGCTGCGTGTCTTCCACGTCGCGTTCGCCGACGCCAACTGGGACTTCACCCCGATCCTCGGTGTGGTGGCGGTGCTGACCATGCTCGTCGGCGCGGTGCTCGCGGTCACCCAGACCGACATCAAGCGGCTGCTCGCGTACTCCTCGATCGCCAACGCCGGCTACCTGCTGGTCGGTGTGCTGGCGCCGAGCCGCGACGGGTTGGCCGGCACGATGTTCTACCTGGTCGCGTACGGCTTCTCGGTGCTGGCCGCGTTCGCGGTGGTGACCCTGGTGCGCGACGCCGACGGGGAGGCCACCCACCTGTCCCGGTGGGCCGGGCTGGGCCGCCGCTCGCCGTTTTTCGCCGCCCTGTTCACCTTCATCCTGCTGGCCTTCGCGGGTATCCCGCTGACCAGCGGCTTCATGAGCAAGTTCGCGGTCTTCGGGCCGGCGTTGGAGGGTGGTCAGACCTGGCTGGTGATCGCCGGCGTGCTGACCAGCATGGTGCTGGCGTTCCCGTACCTGCGGGTCGTGGTGATGATGTGGCTGTCCGAGCCGGGCGAGTCCACCCCGACCGTCACCGTGCCCGGTGGGCTGACCTCCGCCGCGTTGATGATCGGTGTGCTGGCGACCCTGGTGCTGGGTGTCGCACCGGCGCCGCTGCTCGATCTGGCGACCGGAGCTGCCGAATTCGTTCGATGACCGAGGGATCGATCACCGGGGGTTGGCGCGTGTTCACGCGTCGGCCCCCGGTGCGTATCCCCGGCCCGGAGCAGGTAGAACGGGTGTGGCATGGTTGATGGCGTGGTGAATCCGGCGGGCGAGCGTTCAGGTTCCACCGGCTCCGGCGGTCGGCGGGGTCGGGCGAGCACGAGTCAGTTCGGCGCGCTCGGCCTCCATCTCGCCGATCCCCGCGTCGAGGCGTCGGTGCTGGGTGTGCTGGACACGGTCGAGGTCGAGTTGCGGGCCAGTGTGGCGAGCGCCGACCCGTTCGTCACCGAGGCTGCCCGGCACCTGCTGGAGGCCGGCGGGAAGCGCTTCCGGCCGCTGCTGGTGGCGCTCGGCGCCCAGTTCGGTGACCCCAGTGGCGCGCAGGTGGTCCCGGCCGCCGTGGTGATGGAGCTCACTCACCTCGCCACGCTCTACCACGACGACGTGATGGACGAGGCCGCCGTCCGCCGGGGTGCGCCGAGTGCCAACTCCCGCTGGACCAACTCGGTCGCCATCCTGGTCGGCGACTATCTCTTCGCCCGGGCGGCGGACATCGCCGCCGATCTGGGCCCGGAGGCGGTCCGGTTGCAGGCCCGCACCTTCGCCCGGCTGGTGCACGGTCAGATCGCGGAGACCGTCGGTCCACGGGTCGACGACGATCCGGTGACCCACTACCTGCACGTGATCGCCGAGAAGACCGGCTCGCTCATCGCCACGTCGGCCCGGTTCGGCGGGATGTTCGGTGGTGCCCCCGCCGAGCACGTGGATGCCCTCGCCGGTTACGGCGAGACGATCGGCGTCGCCTTCCAGCTCTCCGACGACCTGCTGGACATCGCCTCCGAGTCGGGTCAGTCGGGCAAGACGCCCGGCACGGACCTGCGCGAGGGTGTCCCGACGTTGCCGGTGCTCTACGCGCGCGCGGCGGACGACACCGACGCGTCCTCGGTGCGGCTGCGGGAGATCCTGGCGACCGGCCCACTGACCGACGACGCGCTGCACGCGGAGGCGTTGGGCCTGCTGCGGGAGAGCCCGGCGCTCAAGCGCGCACGGGAGACCGTTCGCAGCTACGCCGAGGACGCCCGCGCGCGCCTGGCCCCGCTCCCGCAGGGCCCGTCCCGCCAGGCCCTCGAATCCCTCTGCGACTACATCGCCGACCGCACCGGCTGACGCCCCCACCCCCACCCCCACCCCCCACCCCCTCCGCACCTCCGCACCTCCGCACCTCGGCGTTGATCATGAGGTTATCGCCACGACACGCCGGGCGGGGTCAAGGGGTGAGTGCAATCGTTAGGGTGCGATGACTTCCGCGAGGCGTTGGGTTGGGGTGGCCCAGCCCAGCGTTTCACGGGGGCGGGTGTTGAGTTCGTGGGCGACTTCGTCGAGGCCTGCTTGGTCGATGATGCGGAAGTCGTAGCTGCCCTTGGGGAAGTACTGGCGCAAGAGCCCGTTGGTGTTCTCGTTGGTGCCGCGTTGCCAGGGGCTGTGGGGGTCGCAGAAGTAGACCGGGCATCCGGTGGCGACGGTGAACACCGGGTGGGTGGCCATCTCGACACCTTGGTCCCAGGCCAGTGAGCGGCGCAGATGCTCGGGCATTCGGGCGGCCAGGGTGGTGAGGACCCCGATGACGGCTTCGCTGTCGCGGCCGTTGGGTAGGGCGCCGAGCATCACGTAGCGGGTGGCGCGTTCGACGAGGGTCACGATCGCTGACGCGCCGGCCTTACCGATGACCAGGTCACCTTCCCAGTGCCCCGGCACCGCCCGGTCGGTGGCCTCGGCCGGGCGGTTGCTGATGTGCAGGTCCCCGATCCAGGGCCGCCGACTACGGGCAGCACCCGCGGCACGCGACTGCGCACGCCGCTGGGTGCGCCCGGAACGCAGCGCCACCTGCCGGGTCAACTCGGCCCTCAGGTTGCCGCGCGACTGCACGTAGATCGCCTGGTAGATCGTCTCGTGGGACACCTGCAACTCCGGCCGGTCGGCGAACGTGGCCCGTAACCACTCGGCGATCTGCTTCGGAGACCACCTACGCGCTAGTTTCCCCGCCACCACCCGCCGCAGCCGCGTACCCACCCCCAACTTCGACGCCTTCGGCCGCCGACGCGCCGCGTCCGCACGCCGCTGCGCCCACTGCGCCTGATACCCCCACCGATACGGCGCCCGAGCCCGCCCCGACGGCAACGACCGCCCCAACGGGTTCTTCGTCCCATGCCGCGCACTGTGATACCGGCCCACCTCCCGCGACACCGTGCCCACCGACACCCCGAGAAGCCCCGCGATCTGCGAGATCGTCCGACCCGACCCCCACAAGTGCTCCAACACCTGCCGATGCCCAAACGTCACCACACCCGGCCTCGCCACCAGCACCTCCACCACAACCAAGATCAGTTGCACTGAAGCCTAGAAACCAGCCCGTGTGATCAGACGATAACCTCATGATCACCGCGAGGCGGGGTGGGCGGGGTGGGGTGGGCCGCAGCGGGGTCGGTGTGGGTTAACAGGCGACCGCCGACGAGCATGAGGGCGGCGGCGAGCACCATCGCCACCGCCGCCGTGGTCCACATGACGGAGTAGCCGAGGTGGGCGGCGAGCGGTCCGAGGCTCAGCGGGCCGAGACAGCCGCCCGCGTACACCCCGGTCTGGGTGATCGACGTGGCGGTGGCCGGCGACTGCGGGTGGAGCCGGACCACCGCGAAGTTCATCAGGCCGGGCCAGGCCCAACCCAGGCCGAAGCCGAGCACCACGCCGGCCACCAGCGGCACCGAGCCGGCCGACGCGAGCAGTGCCAACCCGGCCGCGCCGACGACGAGCATCGCGGCGATGAGGGCGACGTGACCGCTGCCGCGCCGATCGGCGAACCAACCGGCCCCCACCCGGGCCACCATGCAGACCGCGCCGCCCAGGGTCAGGGTGAGGCCGGCGAGGCCGGGCGAGAGGCCCCGCGCCGCGCTGGAGTCCACCAGGAAGGTGCCGAGCGTGTTCGCGGCGGCGGCGGCCAACGTCGCCGCCGCGCCGATCACCACGAGCGCCGCCGTCGCCCGGCCCGCGCGTGCCGCGCCGGCCCGCCGTGCCGCGCCGGGCAACTGCCGGGGTACGGCGGGCAGCGTCGTCAGCGCGACCGCGGCGGCGGCCACGAACGCCCAGCGCCAGCCGATGGTGAGCGCGAAGGTGGGCACCGCCGCCCCGGCCAGCAAAGTGGAGGCGGGGATGGCGGCCTGCTTGACACCGAACGACAACCCTTGCCGTCGGGCCGGCACGTGCTGGGCCAACGCCGCGTTGCTGGCCAGCTGGCCGAGGGCGTTCGCGGCGGCGCTGAGCGCCAGCAGGCCGACAAGCATCGGGTACGACCGGGCGAGGGCCGCCACGGCCAGCATCGACCCGGCGGCCAGCACGATGCCGCAGCGGGCCACCAGGGTCGGCCCGTACCGCTCGACCAGCCGGCCGGAGGGTACCGAGGCCAGCGCGCTGACCCCGAAGTAGACGGCCACGGCCAGGCCAAGACCGGCCGGGGAGAAGCCGAGGTCCGCGCCCATCTGCACGGCGAGGCCGCCGAGCAGGAAGACGGGCAGGACGCAGGCCACTGTGGTGACGACCGCGCCGGCGCTGGCCCGGACCGGGTGGGGTCGGGCGATGGTCTGGTGGGGGGTGGAGACGGTGTTGGTCATCGTCCGGCAAAAATACGTGAACCCAGCTCGGGCCACTCATGGTGACCACCGGGGTACACGCTGTGGGTGATGATCTGGCATCCTCCACCCGAACAGGCATTTCGCAGTGGGCCTGTATTTCATATGGTGTAAGTCCCCGGCGGCGGAGGTGGTTGTGCGCGACCCCTTGGCAGAACCTTCGGACCTGATTCGCAGCGTGTCCCGAGCGCTGCGGGTGCTGGAGTCGGTCGGTCGTGCCCCGAAAGGCCTGACCGTCAAGCAGATCGCTCGGCGGTGCGAGCTGACCGTGGCCACCACCTACCACCTGGTCCGCACGCTCGCCTACGAGGGTTACGTGATCCGTCGCGAGGACGGCACGTACATCGTGGGGTTGGAGGTGGCCGACCGCTACCGGGAGCTGGTGACGGCGTTCCGGGGCCCCCCGGTGGTCGGTGAGACGCTACGGCGGGCCGCTCTGGACACCGGCTACAGCCACTTCCTGGGTCGCTTCGTCGGCGGGCAGGTGGCCCTCACGGCGGTCGCCGAGGGGCACCGCTCGCCCTACCTGGAGGATCTGGTCCCCGGCTTCGACGAGGGGGCGCACGCGACGGCTCTCGGCAAGTCACTGCTGGCCACCCTGACCGCCGATCAGCGCTACCGCTACCTGCGGGAGTACGGCATGCGCCCGTTCACAAGCGCCACGCTCACCACCACCGAGGCGTTCGAGGCCGACCTGGCAGCCGGTGACCGGCGCGGCATGCAGTTGGAGATGGGGCAGTTCCGCCAGGGGGTGGCGTGCGCGGCGGTGCTCGT
Organism: Micromonospora sp. DT231; assembly: GCF_049847025.1. Lineage (NCBI taxonomy): Bacteria > Bacillati > Actinomycetota > Actinomycetes > Micromonosporales > Micromonosporaceae > Micromonospora > Micromonospora sp. DT231. The sequence goes on from NZ_JBNCNO010000002.1 coordinate 604,777, forward strand.
CGCGCCGGACAAGGACATGGAACGCCGCGTCGTGCTGGCCTGTGCGATGCCGGCCAGCGAGATGATGACCTCCGCCCGGGTGGTCCGCGCCAAGCTGCTCACCGTGGCCCGCAGCGTCGCCGACGGCATCGCCGCCGACGCCTGACCCCCGAGAGACGGCGAGAGGCCCTCTCCCGGGCTGGGAGAGGGCCTCTCGGGGCGGTCCAGCGCCGGACCCGCCCTGAGGTGAGGTTCAGCGGTCCACCGACGGTGGCGGCTCCGTCAGCTGCCCACCGGGCCGCCGTCGAGACGCCAGGTGACCACCACGCCCGGCTTGGCGTAGTCGCCGTCGGGCCAGTTCGAGGCCGGGTTCTCCACCGAGGCGCCGGTGATCTCACCCGGGTGCTGAACGGCGACGAAGACCGAGCGGTTGTCGCCGGTGATGAACGGCCCGCAGGTCTCCGCGCCGAGCGGCACGGTCAGGAACTGCTTGAGGTGACCCCGCTCCGGGCCCTCGACGGCGGTGGCGAACAGACCGTCGTTGCTGCCCAGCGCGTTGCCGTCGGTGGAGATCCACAGGTTGCCGGTGGCGTCGAAGGCGACGTTGTCCGGGCAGGAGATCGGGGAGACCCTGGTCCTGTCGTACCCGGCGAAGTAGGTCGACGGGTCGGTCGGGTCGCCGCAGACGATCGGCAGCGACCAGGCGAAGGTCTCCGCGGTGTTGTCGTTACGGTCCTCGACCAACTCCAGGATCTGCCCGTGCTTGTTGGCGTTACGCGGGTTGGCCTCGTCCGCCGCGGCCTTGCCGGCCTTGCCGCGGTCGGTGTTGTTGGTGAGCGCCACGTACACCTTGCCGGTGAGCTGGCTCGGCTCCACGTCCTCGGGGCGGTCCATCTTGGTCGCGCCGACCTTGTCGCCGGCGAGCCGGGTGAAGGTGAGCACGTCCGCGGCGGTCATCCCGTCGACGAACGACCGGTTGCCGCTGACCAGCTTGATCCAGCGCCCCCGGCCGTTGAACGCGCCGTCGGTGGGGAGCTGGCCCGAGCCGTCGATCTCGGCGGCGCTGGTCTGGTCGAGCTTCGCCACGTAGAGCGTGCCCGACTCCAGCAGGGTCAGGTTGTGCTTGCGGGCAGCCCAGGAGTTGCCCTTCAGGAACTTCTGGTCCGAGACGAACTTGTAGAGGTAGTCGAACCTCTCGTCGTCGCCCATGTACGCGACCACGTGGCCGTCCTTCGCGACGATCACGTTCGCGCCCTCGTGCTTGAACCGGCCCATCGCGGTGTGCTTGCGCGGGCGGCTCTCCGGGTCGAACGGGTCGATCTCGACGATCCAGCCGAACCGGTGCGCCTCGTTGGGGTGCTTGGCCAGGTCGAAGCGCTCGTCGGCGCGCTCCCACTTGCGGCTGCCACTGGGGTAGCGGCTGGCGGTGCCGATGCCGTAGCGGTCCAGCTTCGGCTTCAGCTCGGCCGGCGCGGCGTCGGCGCCCACGAAGTACTGGTTGAAGTTCTCCTCGCCGGACAGCACCGTGCCCCACGGGGTCACGCCACCGGCGCAGTTGTTGAGCGTGCCGACGACCGTACGACCCTTGGGGTCGGCGGCGGTCCTCAGCCAGGCCGAGCCGGCGGCCGGGCCGGTCAGGTCGAACCTGGTGCTGAGCGCGGTGACCCGCCGGTTGTACGGCCGGCGGCCGGCGTCGACCGGCTTCCACTGCCCGGTGCCCGCGACCCGCTCCACCTCCACCACCGACATGCCGTGCGCGGCCATCGCGGTGCGGAGTTGCTCGACGGAGAGCCCGTCCAGGCCGGGGAAGCCCGGGAACATCAGGTCCTCGTTCGTGTACTCGTGGTTGACCACGAGCAGGGCGCGCCGGCCCTGCTTGTCCAGCGGCAGCACGCCCACGAAGTCGTTGTTGTAACCGAACTGCCGGGACTGCGCCGCGGCGGTCTGGTGGTGCACGTCGAACTCCGGCGCGCCCGGCAGCACCGGGTCACCCCACTTGATCACCACGGCGTGGTCGTAGCCGTTCGGGACGACGAGGGTGTCCAGTTTGTTCGGTGGGATCGGCTTGAAGGTCAGCGCGCCGTTGCCGACCCCGGTGCTGGGACGGCCGAAACCGAAGGCCTCCGGGACGTCCGGGGTGGCGGGGGCCGCCAGGGCCGGGGCCGCGCCGACAGCCGCGCCGCCGAAGCCGAGGACCAGTGCGCCGATCGCGCCGGCCCGGACCACGCCTCGCCGCGAGACCTCCGCGTTCACCACGTCCCCGAAGTACGCGTTGTCGGAGGTGTTCGGTACCGGGTGGTCACAGGCGTTTCCGCAGCGGTACAGGCAGGTCATGGCGTCACGCGTGCCATGGCGGTTGCCGGTCAGCAGTGGGAGCAGCCGGGGACTGTCGCTCATGGGGGAGCCTCCAGAGAAGTCGGTGGCACGGCAGGCGGCGTACCAGGCGGACGCTAGGAGGACGTGGTGAGCACGCGTCGGCCACGATGTGAACCCGTCGTGAACACCTGCCGGGACGGCTACCGCACGTAACCGGTCTGACCTCGGGCTGAACCGATCGGCGTGACCGCACGTATTCCCGAGCGAACGCAACGCCGGACGCGCGCCGGAAGCGAGGGAGACCGCCATCAGCGACCACGACGCCCAACTGCTGCGCGCGCTGCACGACGAGCACGCGGAGGCGCTGTACGCGCATGCCCTGCGGCTCGTCAACGGCGACCGGCAGCGAGCCGAGGACCTCGTGCAGGAGACGCTGCTGCGGGCCTGGCGACATCCGGAGTCGCTCGACCCGCAGCGCGGTTCGGTGCGGTCCTGGCTCTTCACCACCGCCCGCAACCTGGCCATCGACGCCTGGCGGCGGCGTTCCACACGGGTCGGCGAGGTCTTCACCGACGACGTTCCCGAACCGCCCGAGGTGATCGACGAGGCCGAGCGGGCGGTGGAGGCGTGGACCGTCGCCGAGGCGCTCAACCGGCTCAGCCCGACCCACCGGGAAGTGCTCGTCGAGTGCTTCTACCAGGGACGGTCGGTGGCCGAGGCCGCATCCCGACTCGGCGTGCCACCGGGGACCGTGAAGTCCCGCACCCACTACGCGCTGCGGTCCCTACGGTTGGTCCTGGCTGAGATGGGAGTGACGGGATGACCCGGTGCGAGTTCGCGCACGACGATGGCGCGTACGTGCTGGGTGCCCTGGCCCCCGCCGAGCGGGCGGCCTACGAGCGGCACCTTGGCGGCTGCGCGTCCTGCCGGGAGGCGGTCGCCGAGATCGCCGTCCTGCCCGGGTTGCTCGGGCGGCTCGACCCGGTGGGGTTGGAGCAGATCCTGCCGCCACCGGCCCCGCCCCGGGTGCCCGCGTTGCTGGAGGAGGCCCGGCGTCGCCGGCGTCGGGAGCGCGCCACGGACCGGCGACGCTACGCGTTGACCACCCTGGCCGCCGCCGGGCTGGCCCTGCTCGTCGGTGTGGGCACCGCCGTGGTGCTGCCCCGCCCCGCCCCGCCGGGCCCGCCGGTCGTCCAGGGCGGCACGCCGGCGCCGCAGGTGTCGATGGTCGCGATGCGTCCGGTGGCCAGCACCGGGCCGGTGCACGCCGACATCGGGCTTCTCGGCACCAAGTGGGGCACGCAGGTGACCATGCGCTGCGGGTACGACGCGCGGACGAGCTACGGCAAGGCGTACCCGTTCCGGCTCGTGGCGCGCGGTCCGAGTGGCGCCAGCGAACAGATCGGCTCCTGGCTGGCCGCGCCGGGCGACGACCTCCAGTTCACGGGTGCCACCAGGTTCACCGATGCCGAGCTGATAAGCGTGGAACTCCAGAAGGCCGACGGCACGCCCCTGCTCACCTACGCGGTCCCCTGACCAGCCCACCCCTCTCCTCGGCGATCTTGCACTTTCTGTCCTTCCACAAGGGGCATGGCGGACATCTCGACAACCGAAACTGCAAGATCGCGGGGGAGGGCGCTGGCGCGGGTGCGGCGGGAGGACTGGACCGCGTCGGCGGTGAAGACGATCAGGGCCAGCCAGACCAGTGCGAAACCGGCTAGGCGGGCTGGCGGCATCGGCTCGTGGAAGATCAGCACGCCGCAGCCGAGCTGGAGGATCGGCGCCACATACTGGATCATGCCGAGACCGCTCAGGGGCAACCGGTTGGTCGCCCCGGCGAACAGGAGCAGCGGGATCGCCGTGGCCGCGCCGGCCAGCACCAGCAGCGCGGTGTGCCCGGCCGAGACGTGGCCGAACGTGGACTGTGCGCGGCTGGTGAGCCAGGCCAGGTAACCCAAGGCCGGCAGCGCGAGCACCGCCGACTCGACGAAGAGACCCTCCGCTGGCGGCAGCCCGAGCCGCTTCTTGACCAGGCCGTAGCCGCCGAAACTGAACGCCAGCGTCAGCGCCAACCAGGGCAGCCGGCCGTAGTCCACGGTGAGCACCACGACCGCCGACGTGCCGATTCCCAGCGCCAACCACTGTGCCGGGCGTAGCCGCTCCCGCAGCACGGTCACCCCGAGCAGCACCACGACCAGCGGATTGATGAAGTAGCCGAGCGCGGTCTCGACCACCCGGTCGGAGTTGACCCCGTAGATGTAGGTGCCCCAGTTGACGGCGATCAACGCGGAGGCGGCGACGATCCCGGCCATCGCCCAGGGACGTCGCACCAGCGCTCGCAGGAAGCCGATGTTGCGCAGCGCCGCCAGCAGCAGGGCCACGAAGACCACCGACCAGACGACCCGGTGGGCCAGGACCTCCAGCGGCCCGGCGGGCCGCAGCAGCTTGAAGTAGAGCGGAAAGAAGCCCCAGAGCAGGTACGCGCCGAAGCCGTAGAGGTATCCCAGGCGGAGTGGCGTCACCCCTCCACCGTAAGGGGCGTACTGTCGCTTTGCTCCTTTCCGGTGACGGGGGTCACCGGCGTGCGCCGGTCGAGCTGCATCCACCGCTCCGGCACGTCCAGCGGCGTGAAGCCGAGCCGCGCGTACACCTCGTGCGCGTCCTTCGTGATCAGCAGGATCCGGCGTACGCCGAGGTCGTCCAGGTGGTCGCGGATCGCGCCGGCCATCCAGCCGCCCAACCCGCGGCCGCGGGCGGCGCGGTCGACGTACACGTCGCAGAGCCACGCGAAGGTGGCGCCATCGGTGACCACCCGGGCAACCGCCACCTGCTGGCCGTCCTCGGGTCGGTAGACGCCGAACGGCAGCGAGCCGGCGAACGCCCGTGCCGTGGTCTCCCGGTCCCGACCGAGTGCCCAGTACGCGTCGGTGGACAACCAGAGATGCACGCGGGCCAGATCAAGTCGGTCGGGGTCGGTGCTGAGCAGGTAACCATCGGTGCGAGTCAACGAGAACACGCATCGACGCTAGCCGCCGGGATGGGCGGCCAGACCGGCCAATTCCCAGATCCTGGTCATTGGCCGGCCGTGGTCAGAGCCCTCGGGGCGCGGATCGGTGCTGGCGCCTGGACGGTCAGTCCCGGTCGAGGACGGCGCCGAGGATCCAGGTCACGATGCTCACGAACAGCGCGCCGAGCACCGCGGCCGGCCAGAAACCGTCCACCGTGAACGGCAGCCCGGCCTGGTCGGCGATCCAACTGGTGAGCAGGAACAGCAGCCCGTTCACCACGAGCGCGATGAGACCCAGGGTCAGCAGGTAGAAGCCACACCCGACGGTCTTGATGACCGGCTGGAGGACCGCGTTGACCACGCCGAAGATCACCGCCACCAGGAGCAGCGTGGTGACCGTCTCGACGGCGGAGTCCGACTCCAGCGAGATGCCCGGGATGAGAAGTGTGGCCAGCCAGAATGCCAGCGCTGTGCTGGCCAGCCGAATCAGCAGACCTTTCAGAAAACCCATGGCGGGGATCGTGCCACGGACCTCGCACCGGCGTAACCCGCCAGTTGACCATGCGGGCGGATCAGCCGCGCCCCGGCCGACCGATCAGCTGCGCCTCGATCGGCGTGGGGGAGAGCAGTGCCCAGCGCAGCGCCCGCCGGTTGACCACGGCGATCATGTCGTCCCGGATCCGGGTCAGCCACTCGGCCGAGCCGCCCAGCCCCAGGGCGGCGCCGGCCAGCGCGGCCTCGCCGTCGTCGAGCGGCTGCAGCAAAGCGAGATCGGCCCGGCTCAACGCGTCGACGTCGGCCGGGGTCAACTCGTCCCGTACGACGAGCGTGGCCCGCCACGGCGGACCCGGCTCGGCCTCGGCCGGCACCGGCCCGGCATCGACGACAAGCAGCAACGGACGCAGGGCGGACCCCACCCCGTCGGCGATCTGTCGACCGGGTGGGAGCAGCGGAATCGTCCCACCCGGCGCGCCCACTCCCCGGACGAACGGCTCCCAGGCGCGTGGCCGTGCGGTCTGCACCACCACCAGCGCGCCGAGTGCCAGTGCGCGCAGCGTCACCAACTGGGCCGCCCGCACCCCGCCGACCAGCAGCACCCGGGTGCTCTCCGGCCGGAAGAGCCGCACGGTGACGGCCCTGCCGTGTCGGTTCGTGCCGAGCATCATCCCCGCGTCGCCCAGGGTCAGCTCCCAGTCGTCCATCGCGATGCGTGTCCGCGCCCCGGGTGCGGTGAGCGCCAGCGGCAGCGTGGCGGCCAGTCCGGGCAGGTGTGCGCCGTCGAGGCGTCGCAGCTCCCCGCCCAGGTCGGTCACCAGACGATGCAGCGCCCCGGTGGCCGCGGTCAGCTCGGTCGCCGTCGTGGCGGCCAGCCGCACGGTCAGCTCGGTCGGCGCCGGGCCGGTGCCGGTGCTCGCTGACGGTCCCGCGGTGATCGACACTGTCGTCGCGGTCGCCGGCAGCGCGAGCAGCCGGGGCACCAGCCGCAACCCACCCGTGCCGCCCGCCTCCGGCCACCGGACCAGCCGGAAGGTGGCCTGCACCAGGGTGCCGCAGCGCAGTGCCGGCCAGGACTCCCGCACCGGCTGGCCGTCGTGGTGGGCCAACTCGGCCAGGACGCGCAGGGCCGCCGGTACACCGAGTGGCCGCGCGGTCAGCGATCCGAGCCGGCGGACGACGCGCCGTACCGTGCCGGCGAGCACCCGGCGCAGGTCTTCCTCCGACCATCCGTCCACCCGCAGCACCCGGATCGCCACCACCGCCCGCTCCCGCCCGGCGAGCCGCCCGTCGGTGAGCTGCCGGTACGACGTGCCGGCCGTGCCGCCGGCGGCCGGCACCGGTGCCGGCGCACCGGCGAGCAGCAGTTGCACCCGCAGCGGGGGCACGTCCGGACCGGCCGGGGGCAGCAACGCGGCGGGCGTGGGGATCGCCCGGGACACGTCGCCCAGCAGGTCGCCGGGGTCGCCGAGTTCCAGGAGCGCCACCATGCCCGCCGTGTCCTCCAGGACGGCGGCCGGGCCGCCGGTCAGCTCCGTCGCGCGGACGACGGTGCCGGGAGCGACCAGGTCGAGCAGTTCGGCCGCTCCGGCCGGACCGGCGAGCGTCCGGCGGCGGGTCAGGTGCCCGACCGCCGTGCCCAGCCACTCGAAGAGCCACCGGCCCCGGAACCGGACCCCGGCGACCGCCAGCAGCAGTACGGCCACCAGCGCGGCCGCGACGACGACGGGTGCGGGCCGGCCCAGGGCGGTGAGGACGAGCGCCGCCGCGACCTGCGCGGTGACCAGCTGACCGGCCCGTACGCCGGCGCCGGTCCGCCGACCGGACCAGGCCCGGTGATCCAGGGATGACCGGCGACGGAGCGCGCGCGGACCGGTGGGGTCCGGGCCGACCTCGGCGGGTCGACCCGACCTGGCCCGCTCACCCGGCCCGACCGCTTGCGGGGCGGCGCTCGGCCCGGACCCGACCGGGGTCGCCGGGTGCGGTCCTCCGGTGGTGATCGCCGGCACCGTGCCTCCTCGACCAGTGGGGGACCGTGTCGGGCGGCCCGCCCGCCCTCCGGCGGCCCGTCACGCGCCGCGACGTGGCTGCGGCACATCGTAAGCGACCGATGGCTCACGCGGTTGTCCACAGGGGAGACGAAGGGGGTAGCAGAACCGCAACGAGGCCGCTACCGTCAGCCACGAAGTCATCGCTGACCCGCGTCTCAGTGCTCGACGACCGGGCCAAGCGAACGACGCGTTCACAGGGCGGGCGCGTCGACGGCCGAGGCGCGATCAGGGAGACGAGGTGACGTCCGGGTGTCCCAGACCCAGGCAGAAGCCGCGGTGATGCAGCAGACCGCCGCGAAGTTCGAGCAGGTAGACCAGTCGTTGCAGACCATGCTGACCGGCCTGCTGGCCGAGCTGCAGGTGTTGCAGCAGGCCTGGCGCGGTGCTGGCGGCCGGTCGTTCGAGCAGGTCAAGCAGCAGTGGTCACAGGACCAGGCGGCGCTGCACCGGGCGCTGCGGGAGACCGCCGGGGCGATCCGCACCGCCGGCCGACAGTACGACGCCTCCGACGACGAGGTGGCCAGCCGGGTTGCCGGCACCAATCGCGGCGGCATCCAGCTGCCGCTCTGATCCCACTGGGGAGGGAAATCCGATGGACCATGGTGTGCTGGTCGTCAACTTCGCCGCGCTTCAGCAGGCCGGCGGCGACATCCAGAAGGCGCTGAACACGCTCGACTCCCAGCTGGGTCAACTCGAACGAGACGCCGCCCCGCTGGTGGCGAGTTGGACGGGCGAGGCCCGTGAGGCCTACGAGCAGCGGCAGGCGCGGTGGCGGTCCGCCTCGCAGGATCTCCAGGCGATGCTGCGGGACATCAAGGTGGCGGTGCACGACTCGGCCACCGACTACCTGGACACCGAGAAGAAGAACACCGGGCTGTTCCAGTGAACGCGGTGGGTCGGGAGCGCTGACCGTGTCCCGGTCAGCCGCCCGGCCGCCGCAGGTCGGCGGTCCAGGTGGTCGACTGTCGCAGGTTGTCGACGGTCCAGGTGGTCGACTGTCGGGATCAGGTCGGGTCGGCCGGGCGCCAGCGTCGCCGGGCACCCCTGGGCACCACCAGGGCGAGCAGCGCCACGGTGGCCGCCATCGTGCCGACCGCCGCGCCGACCAGCAGGGCGCGCTTCTGCGCCCTCGCGCGGCGGGCCTGGCGGGCCAGCAGTGCCGGGTCGGCCCGGTCGTCGGAGAGCACGGCGACCGGTCGAGGGTCGGCCGCGCGGCTGCCGCTGGTCTCGGTGACGGCCCGGTAGGGGTTCAGCACGCCGGCCCCGTACCCGCCGCCGTGGCCCGCGTCGGGAGCCGGATCGGCGGTGGCGATGATCCGTTCCGCGACCTGGGCGGCGGTCAACTCGGGCCGATACTCGCGCAGCAACGCGGCGGTGGCGGCCACGAACGGCGCGGCGTAGCTGGTGCCCTCGACCTGATGATGGCCCGACCCGGGGGCGGCGGTCAGCACCGCGCTGCCCGGTGCGACCAGGTCGACGTACGCGCCGGTCTGCGAAAAGGTGGCCCGTGCGCCGTCCGCGCCGATCGCTCCCACGCCGAGCACCCCGTCGTAGGCGGCGGGAAACGGCCGGGGATTCCCGCTGTCGCGCAGGTTGCCGGCGGCGGCCACCAGCACCACGTCCCGGTCGACCGCGTACCGCACTGCCGAACGGACTTCCGGGTCGTCCGCGTACAACACGACCGACAGGTTCACCACGTCGGCGTCGTGGTCGACGGCCCAGCGGATGGCCTGGGCGAACTCGGCGACGCTGACCGTACGCCCCGACTCGCGCCCCTGCACCACCTGCTGCTCGCTCACCCGCACCGGCATGATCCGGGCACCCGGCGCCAGGCCACGGAAGGCGACTCCGGGTTGGGGTCCCGCCGCGATGATGCTCGCCACACCGGTGCCGTGCCCGGCGCAGTCCCGACTGCCGTCACCGCCGAGGTCGAGCAGGTCGGTGCCGGCCAGCACGCGCCCGGCCAGCTGGGGGTGCGCCCGGTCCACCCCCGAGTCGACAACCGCGACGGTCACCCCGGCGCCGGTGGCCAACGACGCGAGCCGGGTCGGGTCGTACCGTTGCTGTGGCCACGGGGTGGCCGGGACCGGCCGGACCGGGGCGAGTGGCCTCGCGCACGCCGGTGCCGTCCGGAGCCTGGCGGTGGCGGTGGTGCTCGGGAGGACCGGTACGGTCAGCAGGCTTGCGGCCAGGCCTGCGAGGACCGGGCGCGTGATCGATCGGGACATCGACAGCCTCCGTATCGTGTCGGCTCCGGGACGGGATGTTATCGCCTCACCCACGCCCCGGTTGGCCGCCGACGGTCAGCCATTGTGATCTTGATACCACCTTGTAGGTTGTACGCGATACCTGTGGCCTGTTCTCGGAAGGGGAGGTGGCCGTGACCGCATGGGAGCCGGCCACGGAGGCCGAGGTGGCGATGCGCGACGCGCTGCGCGCCAACGACCAGGAGCTCTACTTCCGACTCCTGTCCCGCACCGATCTGTTGCTGCCGGTCTCCGCGCCTGCGCAGCCCGGCCAGGCGCCACCCGGCTGGGGCACCTGGACCACAGGTGGCCGGACGCACGTGCTGGCCTTCACGTCCGCCGCCGCACTGCGGGTCTGCCTCGGTGAGCACTCCGGCACCAACCGACGCGTTCCCTTCGCCGACCTCGCGGTCGGCTGGCCCAACCAGGAGTGGTGGCTCGCTGTCAACCCGGGTCTGCCGGTCGAGGGCTATCTGCCGGCCTGGTTCGTGGCCCAACTCTCCCGGGGCGACGTGCGCCTGCCCGGCCGCGCCATGGGCGCCCGCGCTCGGCTGGAGCGGGCCGAGTCCCTGGCCCGCACCCGCACCGGCACGCCCGGTCGGGACGCCGCGCCGGCCGCCGGATCGCCTCCCCCGACGGGTGCGACGCCGGCTGGCCCCGCCCCGGTCCCGCCCGCCCCGACCGCGCCCGCCCCGATCCCGGCGCGGAGGGCCGCGTGGGGTCCAGCACCCCGGTCGGCCGGCGCCCCGTCGGTGCCTGCCCCCTCAGTGCCTGCCCCCTCGGTGCCTGCCCCCTCGGTGCCTGCCCCCTCGGTGCCCGCCCCGCCGATGCCTGCCCCGTCGGTGCCCGGCCCGTCGGTGCCTGCCCCCTCGATACCCGGCCCGCCGATGCCCGGTCCGGCGTCGCGCACGCCCGGCCCCGTTGGGCCGTCCCGCCGGCCCGGCGAGGAAGACCTGCCCGCCGCCGGTCCGCGGTACCCGAGCGACGCGCCCCAACCCGGCGCGCCGGGCAGCGGCGCCCTGCCCCGCAGCGGCCGGCCGTCCCGGTTCACGCCGTTGGCGCCCGCCGACCGTTCCGGTGTCGGGCCGACCGATGCCCCCGGACCGGGCGTGGGCTGGCCGGCAGCGAATCGGCCGAGCGAGGCCGACGGCCCGGCGGCGGGTAACGGCAGCGGCGGTCCCCAGGCCGCTCGGCGTTCCTTCTTCGAACCCACCACCTCCCGGGAACGGGCGTCCGACCCGCCGCCGGGCGGTGGGCGCTCCGCCGACCGGGCGGCCCCGCCGACCCGATTCGGCCGCGGCAGCCAGCCCTTCCCGCGCCGCCGTCCGGCCGACGCGCCGGCCGAGGAGGCCGCGACCCGGGCCTTTCCGATGGCTGACCCGGACGCCACCCGGCCGCTGCGGCCGCCGGCCGGCGGCCCCGGCACTTCCCGAGGGGTACGCGCACCGGCACCCGGCGAGGAGATCACCCAGCCGCTGCCACCGCGCCGACCCGACCCGGTGGCCGAGGAGCCGACCCGCGCCTTTCGGGTGACCGGTGAGCCACCGCTGACCCGGGCGCCGCAGCGGCCCAGCCCGTCGGCGGACCGGACCCAGGCGATCCCGCACGACCGGCCGAGCCGATTCGGGCCGGCGGAGGAGTTGTCGGCGTCCGTCGCGGAACCGGTCTCCGGCCCGCCCGCGCCGCGCCGCGGCTTCACGCCCATCGTCATCGAGGGCACCATCATCGAGTCCCGCGATCTCACCGACCCGGTCGAGACCAGCGGCCCGTTCGACGCGACCCGGCAGCCCCGCCCCGCCGAGGCCGCCCCGCGACCGTTCGACCCCGCGCCCTCCGGTCCAAACCTGTTCAGCCCGTCGTCCTCCAACCCCAGCCCGTCCGGTCCCGCGTCGTCCGACCCCGGTCCGAGCCCGTCGGCGCCGGCCGCCGGCGGGCCGGTGGACGCCGGCCACGCCGCAGGCGGCCTGAGCGGTGCCGGCACGGGCGGCGGGCTCACCGCTGACCGCACTGGCGTCCCAGTCAGCGGCGGGCTCACCGCTGACCGCGCTGGCGACCCGATCACTGGCGGGCTCACCGCTGACCGCGATGGCGACCCGGTCAGTGGCGGGCTCACCGCTGACCGCGATGGCGACCCGGTCAGTGGCGGGCTCAGCAGTGACCGGGATGGCGTCCCGGTCAGTGGCGGTCGCACCGACGGCGACGGCTCGTCGGCAGGTGTGACCGGCGCGGACCGGGTCGGCAGCGGCGAGAGCGCGACCGCGACCGCGGACGGCGATGGGCGGCCGCCGCCCGTCGACGAACCGGCCCCGGTCGAGTTCGAGCCGGCCAACACCGTCGAGGAAGACCTTCTCGGTGCCGCGGGCGCCGGCAGCACCGACACGTTCCTGTCCACCCTGCTGCTGGCCCGGGTGCTGCTACCGGCGGCCCCGGATTCGCTGCCGGGCAGCCGTCCCGGTGATCCGGGCTTCGTCTGGCGGACGGCGCAGCTCGACGGCGAGACGTACGTGGTGGTCTACACGTCACCGAAGCGTCTCGCCGACCACGTCGAGGGCGACGTGGTCACCGTCGGTGTGAAGTTCGCCCAACTGATCCGGCGGTGGCCGGACGAGGACTGGTCGTTCGCCGTCAACCCGGGCACGCCGGTCGGCGCGAAGCTGCCCGGTGAGCAGATCGTCGCGTTGGCCAACTGGGCCGCCGAGGTGGGGCTCGGTGACGACCTGGAGGTGGACCCGGAGGAGGCGCCGGCCGTGGCGGAGCCCACCGCCCGCCCCCGGTACGCCCCGGCGGTGGTCGACCCGACCCGGCCGACGGTGATGCAGAAGGCGGTCGCGCCCAGCCAACTCGCCTACTACCTGGACCGCGGGTACGACCGGGTCTCCGGCTTCGTGCACCGGGCCGGTGAGCTGGCCCACCTGACCACGCCCGCGCAGGTGCACGACGCGCTCGGCCTCAGCTACCCCGGTTCGCCGTTCGCCCGCGACGCCGAGGAGATCTACGTGCTGCGCTGGCCGGCGCACCGGCCGAGCCTCTACCGCATCCCCTACGGCGGTCAGAACGAGCCCGCGATGCGGGCCATGGAGGGTTGGGTCATCGAGCGTCCCCCGTTCCGGGGCAACGGGTTCGCCCCGGGCGAGAGCAGCGACGTGGTGGCGGAGTTCAAGGTGGACAGCGCGCGCCTCCCGCACGGCGCACAGCTCTGGCGGATCGGCGCGGACGGCACCGAGCGGGTGATCGCCGAGTTGGACACCGACACGGTGGTCTGGCGACGGGTCGGTGAGGCGTGATGCGCGACGGTTACGTGGCCCGGTGGCAGGGCCGGGAATACCAGGCCAGCCCGGATGGTGACAACATCCGCCTCTACCAACGCGAGCCGGGCGAGGGCTTCGAGGAGGTCCGCGCGGGCCGGTACGTCCGGGTGCTGCGGGCGAACGAGATCGAGGACCTGGCGTACGTGCGAACCACCTGCACCTGGCAGGGGCAGCCGTTCATCGTGCTCGGCGAGCACGACGCCTGGTTGCGGGTGGAATACACGGGTGGCCGCTGGCCGGTGGCCGAGGCGATGCGGCTGGAGGTCTTCGACTTCGGCGTCTACCAGGGTTGGGCACCGGCGTCCGAGGTCACCGACCTGCGGGAGCAGCGGGTCTGAGCGGTCAGCTCTTGGCCCAGCGCAGGATTTCGCCGAGCACCAGCTCCGGTGCCTCCAGGTGCGGAAAGTGCCCCACCCCGTCGAGCAGCCGCCACTCGTACGGGGCGACGACGTAGCGGCCGGAGCCCAGGGCGGTACGGGGCAGGGAGGCGGGGTCCAGCGCGCCGTGCAGTTGCAGGGTCGGGGTGGCCAGCGGCTTCTGCATGAGGCGTACGAACCGGTAGCCGTGCAGCCGCAGCAGCGAACGGAACGCCCAGCGGTAGCCCTCCAGCGCGCAGAACGCCGCCTGTGGGATGCACATCGCCTCCCGGCACCGCTCGGCGTACGCCTCGAAGTCCGGCCCGGCGACCCAGCGTGGCCCGCCCCAGCGGCGCAGGATCTCCGCGACCGCCGCCGCGCCGTCGCGGGTCAGCACGTGCTCGTAGCGGGGTAGTTGGAACTTCAGCGCGGGGGTGGACGCGGCGAACTGACCCCGTGGGTCGGCGAAGATGCCGGCGCGCAGTCGCAGCGGGTGTGGCGCCCCCAACACCACGAGCCGGCGGACCAGGGGTGGGTGGAAGGAGGCCACCGTCCAGCCCACCATGCCGCCGACGCCACTGCCGACGATCGTCGCCGAGCGTTCGCCGAGCGCCCGGATCAAACCGGCGATGTCGGCCGCGAGGGTGTAGCCGTCGTACCCCCGGGGTGGTTTGTCGCTGGCGCCGTAGCCGCGCAGGTCGACGGCGACCGCCCGGAAGCCGGCGTCGGCGACCGCCGGCAGCATCTGGTGCCACGCCCACCAGTGCTCCGGGAAGCCGTGCAGGAAGAGCACCATCGGGCCGGTGCCGGCCTCGACCACATGGAACCGGGTGCCGTTGGCGCCGACGAAGCGGTGCGTCCACGGCCCCTCGGTGAGGACACAGGACTCGTCGACGACTCCGCCGCGCTGGTCGGTCATGGCAGACAGCCTAGGACCCGGTTGCCGCAGCACACCCTGGTGGTCGCGTTGAACAGGGAGAAGCCCGGGTTGTCCCCTACCGGAACGAGGGTTCGGGTCAGCGGGCGACGATGCTCGCGCGTAACCCCGGCCCGCAGCCGGCGTCGGACGGGCGCACGACGATCCGTAGCGAGACGAAGCTGCCCTCGGTCAGGGTGCCGTAACCGACGCCGTGCAGGGCGTACTCGATGCCGTCCTCGGAGACGAGCCCGTAGCAGGGGCCGCGCCCGCCGCGGGTGATGTGGCCGGAGACCAGCGCGGAGGCCCGCAGGTCGGTCGGTTCCCGGTGCCGACTGGACAAAGGGCGGCGCCCCCGGCGCCAACCAGGCCCGGGGGCGGGGGGGGGGGGGGGGGGGTGGGGGGT
>NZ_JBNCNO010000002.1:619866-637928 GCF_049847025.1 Micromonospora sp. DT231
CGAGGTGGTGGCGCACCTCAAGCAGGTGGTCTGCGTGAAGGGCTGACGTGCCGTGGGGGGCGGGGGGGCCCGCCCCCCCCGCCCCCGCCCCGAAGCCCGCGCAGACCCCGGCCCCGGGGGGGGGGGGGAGGGGCCGCCCCCGCGGGCGGGGTGGGGGGGGGGGCGGGCTGGGGGGGGGGGCCGGGGGCCCGCGTCCACCGGGGGGGGCGCCGGCCCACACCCCGGCCCGCGCCGCCGCTGGGTGGTGCGGGATCGTCGGTCAGAAGATCCGGATCTTCATCGAGGTGCCGTCCTGCTCCAGAACCTTGATCTTGACACCGGTTGCCGGGAGCTTGACGCCGTGGTTCGGCAGCTCGTCGTAGAAGTACTTCTTGGTGTCGTCGAACAGGGGCTGGGCAGCCTCACCGCGGATGTACTGCGGCTGGCTGTTGAGACGCAGGGTGAACGAGTCGGCCTTCTTGAGGCTGAACGGCGCGTCATAGACCTGGATCCGGGCCCGCCACGGAGCACCGGACAGGTTGTAGATCGGCTCCGGGTGCGCGTCGATGTACAGGTTGCGACCCTCTCCCGGGTGACCGCCCGGGTTGGCCGCGGACGCCGGCGCGGTGTTGTTGTCCGACCAGCGGGTGTTCCAGTACGAGATGAGCAGGCCCTCCTGGTACGCGTAGTGGTCCACCCAGTCGGGGCGGGTGTTCGCGTAGCCGAAGAAGTACGGGCCGGTCTTCAGGTACTTGTCGTACGAGACGTACGACCGGTTGCCGGCGATGTAGAAGTTGTCGAACAGCCGGGTGTAGGTCGCACCGACCACCTGGAAGTCCTCCAGGGCCCAGCCGGCGTCGGTCTCGGCGCCGTCGCTGAACACGGTCTGACCGTCGGCGGTCACGGTGATCGCGTCACCGAAGAAACCACCCTCGGAGACACCACCGTCGGTGACGTAGTGCAGGCGAACCTGCGCCGCCTTGCCGGCGACCGCGGTCAGCGGGATGTTGATGTCGGCCCAGGTGCCCTTGCTGCTGCCGGACAGGGCCGGGCGGCCGGCGCCGTCGACGCCGATCGGCTGACCGTTGACCGTGCCGTTCAGATCGATCCAGCTCTGGCCGCCATCGGTCGACGCCTCGAAGTAGAGGTAGTCGTAGTTGGCTTCGATGCTGTACTTGCCCTTGAGCGACAGCGCCGCGGAGGACTTGCCGGTGAGGTCGAACGTCCTCGTCATCGAGCTGTCGAGGTTGTCCTCGTTACCGGAGAAATACTGTTTGGCGCCTTCGACAGGTGCGCCGTAGTTGAAGGTGTATTCCCGCTGGGGCAGCACCACCACGGCGGCCTGCGCCTTGTCCGAGTTGTATTCCTGTGGACCGAGGTCCAGCTTCTTGTCCTGGCCCGCGACGAACACCTTGTAGTCGAGCCAGCCGAGCTGGAGCTTGTTCCACGCGCCGAGGTCGCCGCCCCGGTCGCCGATGGCCGGGTCGTTCTTGGCGCCGAGCCGGCTCTGGGCCATCAGGGTCCAGTGCTCGTTGTTGTTGTCCGCGGGCCCGTAGTCGTCCGGCAGGCCCAGGTCGTGGCCGTACTCGTGGTAGAAGACGCTGCGGCCGCCGTTTTCCGGCTGGATCGTGTAGTCGCGGATCCAGACGCCGGTGTTGCCGATCTGGGTGCCGCCGATCGGGAAGTTCGGCGGGCCGACCGGCGAGCTGTTGAACGCCGACCAGCGGTGGCTCCAGATGGCGTCCTCACCCTGCTGCGGGTCACCGTCGGCCTGGTCGCCGCCGGAGTGGACGATCTGGAAGTGGTCGATGTAGCCGTCCGACTCGTTGAAGTCGCCGTCACCGTCGTAGTCGAACCGGTCCCACTGGTCGAAGGACCGCATCTCCTCGGCGATCTGCGCGTCCGTCTTGCCCTTGGCCTTCTGGTCGACGACCCACTGGTTGGCGGCGTCGCGGACCAGCGCCCAGGTGTTCGAGCAGACGTTGTCGGCGCAGACGGCCGGGTCGTCGCGCGGGTCCACCGGCTGGCCGGGCTCCGGGTCCGGGATCGGGTCGTCGGAGCGCCCGTAGCGCGCCTCGTTGTACCGGACCTTGACCCAGTCGGTCACCTCACCGTCGACGGTGTAGCGCCCCGAGGACTGCGCCTCGTAGTACTGCTTGAGCGACTCGTCGCCCGGGTTGGTGCCGAAGTAGACCTGGCGGTAGTGCTCCGGGCTGAAGTCCGGCTGCCAGATGGTGGAGTTGTCCACGGCCCGGTTGGGCTCGGGGATCTTGTTGTGCAGCGGCCCCTGGAACGTCGTCGGCCCGGCGATGTTCGGGTCGGTGTCCTTGTCCGGGTAGGACGGGTGCCGCTCGTCACCGAACTCGGCCAGGATCACGAAGATCTTGTCGGTCCGCTCCCGCTCAAGCTCGACGTACTGGTCCTGGGTGGCCTGAGCGCCAGCGGCGGACCGGGCGTTGCTGTTGGTGGCGGCCTTGCCGACCTCGCCGACCTTGACGACGGTGCTGCCGTTGCGCTCGATCGGCTTGCTACGACCGCTCAGCACGTCGCTGAGACCCTGCTCGCGCAGGGCGCGGCGCTTCTCCTCGAGCGTGTCGGGGAGCTCATCCTTCAGTGCCTGCGGTTCGGCAGCGGCGGGTGCTGCTACCGGCAGTTTGGGCTGAGGCGCCGCCGAGGCGGACGGGCCGAAAGCCAGGCCTGTCGCCGTCAGTGAGAGCCCGAGCAGACCCACTGCGACTTTGCGCACGTGGTACCTCCGGTGTGAGGGAACCGGCCCCACGGGGGTGCGGGCCGGTGGGAGATCGATCCCACGAGCGGGACCATTGGTGAACATAGTTACTGCTGGGACGGGTGGGAAGATGAACGCGTCGATTTGTTGCAAGATTTTGTGGGGAATGCTTTCCACCGTCACATCTCGGGCGCATCGTCAGCCACGGTGACCAGCGGGCGGACCGGCCACCCCGGTTTGCAACGACACATCTCGATAGATGTGATCAATGTACGACAGTGGGGCCGGAGGCGTTTCCGCCACCGGCCCCACCAACCACTGTTATCGGCTAACGCTCAGCAGAGCGTCACTTCTTCACCGGGGTGACGAAGATCGTCGCGGACGAGTTGTCCTTCGCGGCCTTCTTGATGGTGAGCGACACGCCGTAGTTCACGCCCGCGTCACCGGGGTTGCCGGTGCCCAGCACGATCGCGCCGCCGCCCAGGGTCACGCCGTAGAACTCCGGCGCCGGGCTGCCGTCCGGGTGGGTGACCCGGGTGGTGTACGGCGCGTTGTTCCGCGACGGCACGACCACCGAGGCGTCGTTGTCCCGCGCGTACGGAGACCCGTCGCGCATCTCGATGCCCGGGTACCAGGTCTTGGCGTCGGTGAAGGACTTCACCGGGGCCTGCGCCTTGAACTTGGTGCAGTACGCGCTGTACGGCTCGTCCGCCGCCTCCAGGCACTCCGTGAAGGGGTACGTCTTCTGGAGCGTGAACGCGGCGTTCGCCGACTGCGGGCGGCTGGGCAGGTTGTCCGTCACCGACGGGTCCTTCTCGGCCGCCACGCCCGTGCGGCGGTACGGGTCGAAGTGCGAGTCGACGATGAGCAGCCCGCCCTTCGCGCCGTAGCTGGGCAGGGAGGTCATCTGCCCGGTGACGTGGTTGACGTCGCCGAGCGCGCTGTCCCGGTACCACACCAGCATGCCCGGCGCGTTGTACGAGATCCGGTCGACCTTCCACGCCTCGTGCGAGTAGATCGTGTCGTACGCGTACTTCAGGCCCTTGTCGAAGCCGTCGAAGTTGCGCCACTCGGCCAGGTAGAACTGCGCGTGCACCTCGGTGCCGCTGGAGACCTTCCAGCCGCCGCCGTTGGTGTCGACGAAGGTGCCGCCGGTGGCCGTCCAGCCGTTGGCGCCGCCCTCGACGTCGTCGCTCCACGTGGTGGCGCCGCCGCCGGTCACCGAGAAGTCGTCGACGAACCAGTTGCGCTCCTCGAACGCCTCGTCGGTGGCCTGGCGCAGCCGCAGCTGCACGGTGGTCCCCGCGTACGCCGACAGGTCGACGTAGTCGTGGCGCCAGCCGTCGGTGCTGCCGGTCAGGCCGTACTTCTTGCCGCCGAAGTCGTTCATCCGGCCGTTCGGGTCCGGGTAGCCGTCGGGAGTGGTGACGACAGTGCCGCCCTCGTCGTACACCTTCTGCTCGGTCCAGGACGCGCCACCGTCGGTCGACAGCTCGACGAAGCCGTAGTCCCAGTCCTCCTCGATGATGTAGTTGTTCCACATCCAGAACTTCGCGTCCGCCGCGGCGGGCACGTCGACCGAGCGGCTCAGCTTGACGTCGGCCCAGCTCTGGTCGTTGTTGCTGTGCCACATCTTCGTGCCACTGTGCGGCGTGGCCAGCGTCGTCACCTTGTCCGGCAGGTCGACCTTGATGCCGTCCTCGGAGTCGATGGGCGTACGCGAGGTCTGCCCGAGCTTCACCTCACGCGGGTTCGATCCGGGGCGGATGGTCAGCGGGTCGGCCCAGCCGAGCACCCACTTGTCCCAGATGCCCATGTGCGTGGGCAGCGCCTGGAAGATCTCGCCGGAGTGCGAGCCGGACGCCATCAGGTCCCAGAAGTCCACGTCGGAGTCGGCGTTGCCGGACGTGTCGTAGAGGTCCGGGAGGCCCAGGTCGTGGCCGAACTCGTGGGCGAAGACACCGACGCCGGCGTCCTCCGGCTGCACGATGTAGTTCGACGCCTTGAGGTTGGTGCCCGGGATCGTGTAACCACCGGCGACCGTGGAGGAGTGCGCCCAGACGGCGTACACGCCCTCGGCGCCGCCGCCACGGGACTTGCCCTGACCGGCGTGCACCAGCACGAGGTGGTCGATCACGCCGTCCGGCTCGAAGACGTTGCCGTCACCGTCGCGGTCGGCCTGGTCCTCGATGTCGTAGTCGGCCCACGGGAAGGTCGGGTCCTTCGCGACGAGCGCGTCGATCGCGTCGGTCGCCAGGCGGCCCGCGCCGGCCGGGTTGTCCGGGTGGCCGTTCATCGACTGCTCACGG
This sequence comes from Micromonospora sp. DT231, assembly GCF_049847025.1. NCBI lineage: Bacteria > Bacillati > Actinomycetota > Actinomycetes > Micromonosporales > Micromonosporaceae > Micromonospora > Micromonospora sp. DT231. Next base: position 624,883 of record NZ_JBNCNO010000002.1, read on the forward strand.
CCGGGAACCCAGGCGCCGGTCTCGTCCTGGAAGCAGCGGTTGGCCGCGTACCAGCCCTCGGAGTGCGGCACGGTGATCCAGGGGCTGGACTGCCCCTCCACCGTGTACGCGTTCTTGGACATCTCCAGGTACATGTTGTGCATGGTGCGACCGGACAGGTCGATGCCCTTCTTGCCGTCCGGGCCCTTCAGGTCCTTGCGGACCCGCTCGGTGATGCCCTGCTTGCTGTAGAGCATCTTGTTGTAGTGCGACGGCGAGAAGTCCGGCACCCACATCGAGTTGTTGTCCTCGTGGGGCAGCCGCGACGGGTCCGGGATCTTGTTGTGCTTCGGCCCGTTCTGCACGGTGCCGGGCACGCAGGTGCGGTCCTCGAACACCGTCTTCGGGACCATCACGTCGGTGAAGTCGTCGTTGGCCTTGTCGTTGAACTCGACAAGCAGCGTCAACAGCTTCGCCGTCTGCGTGGTCGGCGCCTTCTTGAACTTGCGGGGGTTCTGGCCGGTCTTCAGCGACTTGGCCTCGTCCTTGGCCAGTTGCCGGGCGGTCACCGGGTTGCCCCGAGCGTGCTTCTGGTCGAACTCGCGCGCGGACTCCACGGCAGGGGTGTAGACGCCACCCTTGCCCTTCACCTCGCGGCCTGTGGTGTCCGGCTGCACCTCGGGCTCGGCGTAGTTGATGTAGTGCTCATCCGCGCCGATCACCGCCTGAGGCGTCGGGGACGACGACTGGGCCGCCGCGCTGCCCGTCACGGTCAGTGACGTGGCCGCGAGGGCGATGGCGGGCAACGCGACGAGTAGTCGTCGTCGCGCCCCGGACTGCGGTTTGTGGTTCATGCCGCTCCATTTCTCGGGCATGGGGAGGAGGACGTGGGGTCCTTCGACCATCGATGTGACGAGTGTCGAATTCTTCCAACCTGCGTGAACCTAAATCACAACCGGCCGAAAGGACAGCGGGGGCCCACCGTCTGTGGCCGTTTAGCCGCTATCGGGTCAGCCGACCGACCGATGTGACAGCGGCGGGACGCTGCGGGCCGTACCCGTAAGAAATGACGGAGGGTGGCGGTCCGTACGGACCGCCACCCTCCGCTGTGTACGCCTGCCGTCAGTCCTCGTCGGACTTGGCTCCGCTCATCCCCGAGGAGATCAGCTCCATCACCGACGAGTCCTGCAACGTGGTCACGTCACCGAGCGACCGGTTCTCCGCGACATCGCGCAGCAACCGGCGCATGATCTTGCCGGAGCGGGTCTTCGGCAACTCCGCCACCAGCATGATCTGCCGCGGCTTGGCGATCGGCCCGAGCGTCTTCGACACGTGGTTGCGCAGCTCGGCGATGAGCTGCTCACCCGCGTCGCCGGCGATGTCGGTGCTACCGCGCGGGATGGCGAACGCGACGATGGCCTGCCCGGTGGTCGGGTCGGTCGCGCCCACCACCGCGGCCTCGGCCACCGACGGGTGTGACACGAGCGCCGACTCCACCTCGGTGGTCGAGATGTTGTGACCGGACACGAGCATCACGTCGTCGACCCGGCCGAGCAGCCAGATGTGCCCGTCGTCGTCCTTCTTGGCTCCGTCGCCGGCGAAGTACATGCCCTCGAACCGGCTCCAGTAGGTCTCGATGAACCTGTTGTCGTCACCCCAGATGGTGCGCAGCATCGACGGCCACGGCTCGCGCAGCACCAGGTAGCCGCCGCCACCGTTCGGCACCGACTGGCCCTGGTCGTCCACCACGTCGGCCACGATGCCCGGCAGCGGGGCCATCGCCGACCCGGGCTTGGTCGCGGTCACCCCCGGCAACGGGGAGATCATGATGGCGCCCGTCTCGGTCTGCCACCAGGTGTCGACGATGGGCAGCGCTCCGCCGCCGATGAACTCCCTGTACCACATCCAGGCCTCGGGGTTGATCGGCTCGCCGACGCTGCCGAGCAGCCGCAGCGACGACAGGTCGTGGCCGGCGGGGATGTCCTCGCCCCACTTCATCATCGTGCGGATCAGCGTCGGAGCGGTGTACAGGATGCTGACCTTGTACTTCTCGACGATGTCCCAGAACCGGCCCCTGTGCGGGGTGTCCGGGGTGCCCTCGTACATCACCTGGGTGGCGCCGTTCGAGAGCGGGCCGTACACGATGTAGGAGTGCCCGGTGACCCAGCCGATGTCGGCGGTGCACCAGTAGACGTCCGTCTCCGGCTTGAGGTCGAAGACCGCGTGCGTCGTGTACGACGCCTGGGTGAGGTAGCCGCCGGTGGTGTGCAGGATGCCCTTCGGGCGGGCCGTGGTGCCGCTTGTGTAGAGGATGAACAGCGGGTGCTCGGCGTCGAACGGCTGCGCGGTGTGCTCGGCCGACGCGGTCTCCACCGTCTCGTGCCACCAGTGGTCCTTCGCCGACCAGGCCACGTCCTCGCCGGTGCGGCGGACCACGAGCACGTGCTCCACCGACGGGCAGCTCGCCACCGCCTCGTCCACGGTCGGCTTCAGCGCCGACGGCTTGCCCCGCCGGTAGCCGCCATCCGCGGTGATCACCACCTTGGCGCTGGCGTCCTGGATCCGGTTGCTCAGCGAGTCGGCGGAGAAGCCGCCGAAGACCACGCTGTGCGCCGCGCCGATCCGGGCGCAGGCCAGCATCGCGACCGCCGCCTCCGGGATCATCGGCAGATAGATCGCCACCCGGTCGCCGGCCGTGACACCCAGCTCGGTGAGCGTGTTCGCCGCCCGGCAGGTCAGCTCGTGCAGGTCGGCGTACGTGATGGTCCGGGTGTCGCCCGGCTCGCCCTCCCAGTGGATGGCGACCTTGTCACCCCGGCCCGCCTCGACGTGCCGGTCCAGGCAGTTGTACGCCACGTTGAGCTGCCCACCGACGAACCACTTCGCGAACGGCGGGTTCGACCAGTCGAGCACCTCGTCCCACTTCTTCGACCAGGCCAGTCGGTCGGCCTGCTTCGCCCAGAACGCGAGGCGATCGGTCTCGGCCTCCGCGTACGCGTCAACCGTGACATTGGCCTGCGCGGCGAGTTCGGCCGGCGGGGGGAACTGGCGCGTCTCGTTCAGCAGATTGGCCAATGCCTCGCTCATGCCGTGACTCCTTCGTCCTCGGGTGACCTGCGTCTCGCTGGGCACGAGGGTAGTCCCGGGCCCTGCGGCAGGCGACCGCTGCCCGCCGCGTCGCGCCGAGCGGCCCTCACCACGCGCCCGACGGACCGGGTCGCCGCCAGTGGCACCTTGATCGACACGGGTTCCTTGAAATCGCGGTGTCCAGGCCAGGGGGACACCCCGACTTCAAGGAACCCGTGTTGACCTTGCCCGCGACGGGTGTCGGCCCGAACGGGGGCGCCTGGGCGGGTGGTGCGGGTCGCGCTGCGGCCGGGTGCGACCCGCCTGGCCGGGCCGGGTCGCTAGCGTGGCGGGGTGACCACCGACCCGCTCGCGCCCCTGCTCGCGCTCGCCGACATCGCCGCCGCCGTCGAGCAGGCCCGCGAGCGGTTCGACCAGGCGCTCGGGCACCGTGCGCTGCGCCGGCACGGCGGGCAGGTCGCCGCCGAGGTGAGCCTGCGCTCGGCGGTGGCCAGCGCCGCCCTCGAAGGGGCCGTGCACGACCGCGAGGCGGTCCGCGCCGGCACGGTCACCGACCCGTTGCTGCAGGGGGCGCTGCGGGTCGCCGGGGCGCTGCCCGGCCTCGGTGAGCTCTGGCCGAAGGCCCCGCGACAGGCTCTCGCGAAACTGCACGTGCTCGCCGCCCGGGACCTGGTGTCGGAGGCCGAGTTGGGCCGGCCGGTTGCCGATCCGGTGGTCGCCGCCCGACTGGCCGGGCTGGCCGGGCTGGTCGCCGGTGGCAGCGCTGTCTCACCGCTGGTGCTCGCCGCCGTCGTCCACGGTGAGTTGCTGAACCTGCGCCCGTTCGCCGGGCCGTCCGGCGTGGTGGCCCGTGGCGCCGCGCGGCTGGTGCTGCTCGCCAGCGGCCTCGACCCGCGCGGGCTGCTCGCCGTCGACGTCGGGCACCGGGAGCGGGAACCCGAGTACGTCGGCTCGGCCGGCGCCTTCGCCACTGGCACGCCGGACGGGCTGCGCTCCTGGCTGCGCCACTACCTGGCGGCGGTCGAGGTCGGCGCCGACCAGCTCACCGCCATCGGCGACGAGATCCTCGCCGCCGCCTGAGTGGCTGTCACTCCCGCCGTACCGCGCGGTTGACCTTGGCTTGCAGCGCTCGGCGGGCGATCGGCCCGAGGTCGTCGACGATCTCCAGCAGCAGCGCGAGCTGGTCGAGCGCGGCCAACGCCTGGTCGGCGCCCGCCCGGTCCACCCCCTCGTAGAGTTCCAGCCCGATGAACGCGGCCGACACCGCGCGGGCCAGCCCGGGCACGTCGGCCACCTCGGCGAACGGTGACCCGGCGAGCAGCCTGCGCAGGACCGCCTCGATCTCGTCCACCCAGAGCTGGAGCGCCGCGGCCGTCGGCGCGGCGATCCGCTGGTCCGCCTGTGCCCCGGCCAGCATCTGGGCCAGGAAGCTGACGTTGCCGAGTTGGCGTTCCTCGTCGTGCAACGCCCGCCCGACGGCGAGCAGATCCCGCAGCGAGCCGGCCGAGGCCAACCGTGCCGACCAGTGCCGGACCCGCTCGGCCGTGCCGGTCCGGCAGGCCGCCGCGAGCAGGTCGTCGACGGTGCCGAAGTGGTAGAAGACAAGCGCCTGGTTCACCCCGGCGGCGGCGGCGATGGTACGGGCGGAGACGCCGGCGATGCCGTGCTCCCGGATGGCGGCGATGGTGCCGTCGAGGAGGCGTTGTTTGGTGTCGGACATGGCTCTCCTCGCGGGCGGGCCGGGTGCGGCGGTGCGATCATCGCATCGGTGACCAGTTGGGCGAGCCAGGTGACCCCGGGCAGTCGTAGGGTCCAACCCGCCAGCGCCCAGCCGAGGTGGACGTGTTCGAGTCCGCGGGCGACGGCGGCCACCCCCCGTTCCACGTGACCGTCGCCGCCCACGTACTCCGCCCGCCACAGCACGTGCTCGTGCTCCCGAGCGGGCCGGATCCACAGCCCGACCGGGTGCCGGCGGGCCAGCATCCGCCAGGTGGCCGCGCAGGGCCCGCAGTCGTCGTCCAACCAGAGCACCGCCGGTGGCCCGACCGGGTACGGCCGCCAGCGAGGCCACCAGTCGCGCACCCGCTCCCGGTACGATCGCCAGGAGTCGCCGTACCGCGCCCGTAGATCGTGGTGCTCGTGCGGCCCGGCCACCGCCGCCCCGAACGCTCCCGTCGACAGCGCCGTGAGGGCCAGGGTGACGCTCCGGGTGGCCACGGCGGTGCACAGCAGCACCACCACCGCGCTGAGCTGCATCGGGTTGGCCAGGTAGGCGTACGGGCCGGTGGTGACCAGACGACGCGGCGGGTCCCACGGGTACGGCGTGCCACCGCCCCGGGCGGCGAACTCGGCGACGGCAGCCAACGCCGGCGTGGCGGCCAGCAGGGCCAGTTGCGCCGCCACCAGCAGCCCGGTGCGGTTCAGCCCGGTCAGCCCCGCCCACGACCCGTCGCCGAACTCGAAGGCCAGGGTCGGCACGAACCAGAGCAGCAGGGCGGCGAAGACGCCGACCTGGAGGAGCGTCCGCGTGCCGAGGTGCCGGCGGTCGGCGCAGAATCGACCGAGCAGTTGGGCGGGTAGGGCCACCACGAGCAGCCCGACCACCTCCCCGACGAGCCAGTGCGGCCCGAGGCGGACCAGTGGGTGCAGCGCCGGCATCGCGACCGCGTCGACCCAGAGCAGCAGACCCAGCGCGACCGGCAGCGGCAGCACCCGGCGCAGCAGCACCGGCAGCGGACCCCAGAGGACGGCCCAGCCGATCCACAGGTCCACCGGCATCCCCCGGAACGCGCCGTCGACAGGCGTGAACGCGTACCAGCCGATCCGGCGAGCGACCTCGTGCAGCGCGGCGATGCCGATCCCGGCGGCCACGAACGCCAACAGCCCCGCGGCCCGGGAGGCCCGGTCCCGCACCCGGCCACCGACGGCGAGCACGGCGACAAGCGGCAGCGCCAGGCTCAGCCAGCGGGCGACTGTCACTCCAACGCCAGCATGTCGAGCAGGTGCCCGGCCCCGGCGCCGAGCAACACCTGCTGCACCGGCCCGAAGTACCAGGACGGGTCCAGGCCCCGGGCGTAGTCGACCCGGACCCGGACCTCGGTGTGCCCCGGATCGATCGCCCGCCAGCTCAGCTCCGCGTGCCGCCAGGTGAACCAGCGCGCGGTGATGGAGCTGTCCTCGACGAAGCGGAAGCCGATCCGCCCCGGTGCGACGTCGTCCACCTCGGCGAGCAGGTGGCCCCCCGGACCGTGCGCGCTGCCGTGGTAACCGAACATCCACCTGTCGCCGAGGCTGAGCCCGTCGCCACTGACCTGCCCCGGTGTGGGTACGCCCAGCAGTCGCAGCGGCGCGGAACGGACGGCGGTCGGGCGAGGGCCGGCGGCGAGGTGCTCGGCCACCCGGTCGACGGGGAGCCCGACGACCCTGGTCACCTCGACCGTCTGCTCGGGGTCGACCCGGCCGGCGATGCCGCTGCCCTCCAGGCCCGGCAGGAGCAGCAGCGGCACGGCCGCGAACACGTACGGCCGGTTGGCCTTCCGGAGAGCGTGGATCAGCGCGGTGGTGCCGTGCGCCACGGCGTAGACGAGCGGGGCGGCCAGGACGACGCAGATCGCGCCCTCGTGCAGCAGCACCCCCGCCAGCAGCAGGGCCATCGTGGTGGCCGTGAAGACCCTGCCGTGGGTTGTCTGGCGGGGGGTGAGCGCGAGGGCGGCGGCCAGCAGCACCGGGAGCGCCACGAAGAGCGCGGCGCTGTCGGCCCGGCCCTGATTGACCACCCCGACGAAGACGACCAGCCCGAAGAGCGTGATCAGGCCGGCCAGCACCCAGTTGGCGGCCGTCCGCTCGGCCGGCTGTTCCTCGTCGTCATGCGGCTGTTCCTCGTGGACCATGTGTGACCTCCCCGTTTGAGCGATCGCTCAAACGGAGCATACGACTGTTTGAGCGATCGCTCAAACAGGTTGTCGGCGCGAGTGGGCACGGTGCGGGTGACGAGGGTGGCACCCACCGTCACGTCGGCGACACGTGCCGAGGCGAGGGAAACCGCGGGAAGGGTCGCGCAGGCCGGGCCGGGCCGGGCCGGACCGGTCAGGCGGTGGCGGCGGCGCGGGTCCGGCGATGCCGGCCGTACCAGGCGATACCGATGGCCACGCCAACCCCGACCCCCAGGGCCGCGGCGGCCACCGGGACAGCGGGTCGTTCCCGCAGGCGACGGCCCAGCGGGATCGGGTGCCGGAACTCCAGCACCGGCCAGGCATTCTCCGAGGCCAGCTTGCGCAACTGCCGGTCCGGATTGACCACACTCGGGTGACCGACACACTCCAAGAGCGGACGATCGCTGTACGAGTCGGAGTAGGCGTACGAGTCGGCCAGGTCGTAACCCCGAACCGCCGCCAACTCGCCGACCGCCTCGACCTTGCTCGGACCAGCCGCGTAGAACTCGACCTCGCCGCTGTACCTGCCGTCCCGAACCGTCATCCGGGTGGCGATCACGTCGGTGACCCCGAGCAGCTCGCCGATCGGCCGGACCATCTCCTCGCCGGACGCCGACACCAGCACCACGTCCCGCCCGGCGGCCTGGTGCTCCGCGATCAGGACGGCGGCTTCGGCGTACACATAGGGGTTGATCAGCTCATGCAGCGTCTCCGCGACGATCTGGCGGACCTGCTCCACCTGCCAGCCCTTGCAGAGCGCGGCCAGGTAGTCCCGTGTTCGGGCCATGGTCTGCTCGTCGGTGCCGCCCAGCCGGAACATCAGCTGCGCGTACGCCGACTTGACCACGTCACGCCGGGTGATCAGCCCGTCCCGGTAGAACGGCCGACCGAACGCCAGGGCGCTCGACTTGGCGATGACGGTCTTGTCCAGATCGAAGAAAGCGGCACTTCGGCCCACGGCGCGAAAGTCTAGCCGGATGGTCTATCGTCGGCGGGTGCCCGGGGTCAGGCCACCCTTCAGACCTGCGGGCTGGCACCACAAATCCCGCTCTGCGTGATCACGCTCACACTCTGCGAGGAGATTTTCGCAGTGAGTGGGGTCGGCACCACTCGACGTGACGGGTCCGCTCAGGCAGACTTGTCCGTACGACGCGCTTTCACATCCCCGAAACAGACAAAGACCCTCAGCGGTTGCACCCCCCGTGGCCGCTGAGTGGTTCGGCTCGACCCCCCCGGAGCCGAACCTTCGACGACCCCCGTCTCCCCCCGACGGGGGTCGTCCCTTGTCCGGGAGCGCTTCCGAACTGGTGAAGGCATGCCGCGCGGGCCGGCCGGTCGAGGCGAAAGCGCGCCGCCCGATCCAGTGACGCCGCGACCGCCCGCACCTTCCTCCTCGCCGGGCTGCTCGCCCAGGTCGGCATGACAACAGACCTGGGCCATTCAACCGCGGTAGCCGCGTCCGCCCGGCTGAGATTCCCGCCGTTCTTCGACGATCAGCCCGCCGAAGATCGTCACCGGCGGGACCGAACTGCCGACGATCAGCACGAGTCCGAGTCCGGCAAGCAACCACGCCCGCCCCACGGTTGGCTGCCTTCTGGCGCGCAGCCACAGCCACACCGCAACGGGGTAGGCGATCAGCGCCGGCGCCCCGATCGCGAGGCTGGGAGCAAGGTCTGAGCCTCCTACGGTGCCGGTGAGCACGAACAATGCCGCAGACGGCAGGGCGCAGATGCCGAGCAGGCACATGGCGATGAACAGCAGTGTGCTGGGCAGCCGCGATGGCCGGGCATCTTCCATCCGGCGACCGTACCGAATTGATGCCTCGTGAACCGCGCGCGATCAACGCCGCTGATTCCAGGTCGGGGGCTCGCTCGCCTCACCCGCTAGTGCCGTCCCTGTCCACCTGGACACCGCTGAGCAGCAGCCCGACGAGCCGTCGGGCGTGTGCCACATCGGTGCCGGTGAGAGCGGCACCGCTGCCGATGGCCAGCAGATCGGTCACGGTGAGATCGGATCGTACGGCGCCGGCGTCCTGTGCGCGCCGCAGCAGGTTGGTCGCCGTGGAGCGCATCGACTCATGCCACTTGTCGAACATTCCGGTCCGGCGGGCGCCGGGGCCTTCGGTGGCGGCGAGGGCGAGCGCGCGTTTCGTCGCGACGTGGATGACGAACGCGTCCAGCCAGGTGAAGAGTGCGTCTGCGGGCGACGGGTCGCCGAGCAGGTCGGCGCCCTGTCGGCACAGCGCGGCTACCTCGTCGGCATAGACGGCGACGAGCAGGTCGCCCCGGGTTGGGAAGTGCCGGTAGAGGGTCGCGTTGCCGACGCCGGCCCGCCGCGCCACCTCGTCGAGGGCGACCTCAGACCCGGACTCGTCGACCAGTTCGCGCGCCGCGGCGAGCAGCCGCTCGGCGTTGCGTGTGGCATCCGCCCTGCGCCCATGCCCGGGAGTCGCCGGGTTGTCCGCGTTCGACGCCATCCGCAACTCCAGGTTTGCCAAGTGGGGAACTCCCCGCTTAGAGTACCAAGCCTAAGTGGGGAGCTTTCCGGTTAGAGCCAGTGGAGGACGCCATGACGCTGACCGCCGAGGACCGCGCGGCCATCACGGACCTGATCAACCGGCACGGCCACCTGACCGACAGCGGCGAGTTCGACCGGATGCACGAGCTGTTCACCGGGGACGTGGCCTATGACGTCACCGACCTTGGCGGCGGGGTGCTCACCGGGCTGGCAATGCTGAAGGACGCCGCGCTGGCCCTGGGTCAGGGGAACCCCGTCGCTCACCACGTCACAAACATCGCGCTCACCGAGCTAGCCGACGACCGCGTGCACGCACTGTCGAAGGGCATCGGCATCAACGCGGACGGCACCATCGGCAGCGTGACCTATGAGGACACGATCGTGCGCGGCGACAGCGGGTGGCGCATCAGCCACCGCACGGTCCGTGCCCGGCGAGTCCCCCTGACGCGCTGACTGCTCTCTCCCCGGACGTTCCTCTGGGCTTGGTCAGGCCCCGGAAGGAGCCGACGTCAGCCGGTGGGTGAGTTCGTCGAGGCAGGCGGTGAGGTCAGCGGCGGTCGACATGTCGTAGTGGGTGCTGATGACGGTGCCTGCGGAGAGGTCGGCGAGGTCAAGTTCGGCTTCGCCGCTGGTCCAGACGGTCAGCTGGGCCTCGCGGTCTTTGGTGGCGCAGTGGATCCAGGCCGCTGACTTGTCGCGGGTGGGGCCGCGATGCAGTTTCCAGTGCACGCCTGCGTCGTTCCATTGGCTGGCATGGGAGGTGACGGCGTCGGCGAAGACATCGAGGTCAAGTTCCATCACGGCGCTGATGCTAGAGCAGCAGCGGCCGGGTCTGAGCGGACGCCGCCGTCACCGCGTTCAGCACCTCACCCGAACGAGCCGTTTACTCCCAACCCTTCTGGTAGGCGCCCACGAACGCGCCCTCCGCGCCGAACGCCATCACCAGGTGCGCGACAGCGATAGCCGCAGCGGCCGCGCCACCTGCGCGGGCAAGCACCACCTGTAGGCCACGGGTCGCGCCGGACCCGCTGGCCGACGGCCGGTCGAACAGGTACGACCAGCGCGACCCCGCGTACCCGAGGAAGGCGGCAGACAGCAGCACGCCCTGCAACGCGAACGACGTGTAGACCACCACATAGGTCCAGGGGGCCACGAGGCCACCAGTGAGACTCACCTCGCGGCCACCTGTCACCGCGCCGGCCAGCGAGCCGTTGACCACCTCGAGCACGGCTGGGGTCAGCAGCCCGATGCCGACCCAGACCGGCGCCAGCACCAGCCACGCCGGCAGCCGCAGCCCCCAGCGGTGAGTGAACGCCACCGCGACAAGGATCGCCACGACGTCCATCGCCGCGGTGACGATGTTCGGTGCGACGAAGTCCGCGCCACGCGCCGGCGAACCCTCCGGCACGCCGACCATCACTCCGCCGATCCACATCACCTTCAGAACCAGGTACGGCAGCACCGCGGCGACCACCCCGTAGCCGATCACCATCCGGGTCACCCGCGCACGCCGCGCTCGGTCGACGACCAGCCCGTGCGGACCGGGGCCGCGCGACACCACATCGATAGTCATAGGCCGATGGTCCGGGCCGACGGGGCGCCGCTCCTCCCCAGTAGAGGCCAGTGCCTTCCCTCAAGCGGGGGAGCCTCGACTGCCGGCATCCCGCGCTGATGCCCTGCCAGTCGATCGCCGTGACCACGATCGAGCGGTATCCGACGCCCGCAATCCACGTGATCGGACATGACGTGGCTTTCGGAAAAGGGGTCCGGAGTGGAGCTACGCGCTGCCACCGTCTCGCTGAATCACGACGAATATCCACTTTCGGCAAACGGCTATATGTGACCAAACCGACTTCATGGTTTCAATCGGTCGAATACGCTGCACTTCGCCGTGAAGTATCGGTAAGTCACTGCCATGTAGCTCTGGGTGTGTCCGGAGTGGCTCTCTGGAGGGGTCATGAACAACGACCGACGGCTGCAGCGCGCCCTCAAGCATGGCCGCGCCGCGTCCGGGCTGAGTTCTGCCCTGCTGGTAGTCGGGATGACGGGCGGGCCCGCAGCCGCAGCGCAACCCGAGGAAGTGACGTCCTCCGTCCGGGGCGCGCACATCGGTACGCCCGGTCCGCTCGGCCAGCACGGCGGGTGGCCGTTGTCCTGGTCGACCGTCCGCCTGGACGCCGATGGACCTGACTCGTCGGACCAGCACCCTGACACGCCAACGGACTGTGGCCCGCAGGGCTGGCAGGGCCCGTGGGGTGGAAAGGACGGGGGCAAGCACCCGTACGACTCGCATGGAGGCAAGGGCACTCAAGGCCCCCAGGGCGACACCGGTGCTCAGGGCCCGCAGGGTGACGTGGGCGCACAAGGTTTCCAGGGTGCCCGGGGCAACACCGGCGCTCAAGGCGAGACCGGCGCCTCAGGTGCGCAGGGCGATGCGGGTGCTCAAGGCGCGCAGGGCAACGTCGGTGCTCAAGGTGCGCAGGGCGATGCGGGTGCTCAAGGCGCCCAGGGCAACGTCGGTACTCAGGGCGTGCAGGGCGATGCCGGTGCTCAAGGCGCCCAGGGCAACGTGGGTGCTCAAGGCGCCCAAGGCGATGCCGGTGCTCAGGGCGTGCAGGGTGTGGCCGGTACTCAGGGCGCTCAGGGTTTCCAGGGTGCGAACGGTGATGTAGGCGCTCGGGGTGCCGTTGGGGCGCAGGGCGAGGCCGGTGTTCAGGGTGCCCAAGGGGCACAGGGCGACGCCGGTGTTCAAGGTGCTCAGGGTGATGCTGGCGTTCAGGGTGCCCAAGGTTTCCAGGGTGCCGTGGGTGCTCAAGGCGAGGCGGGGGTTCAGGGCGCTCAAGGTGCTCAGGGCGTGCAGGGCGAGGCCGGCGTTCAGGGTGCGCAGGGTTTCCAGGGTGTGCAAGGCGATGCTGGCGCGCAGGGAGCGCAGGGCGAGGCCGGCGTTCAGGGTGCGCAGGGCGCTGAAGGTCTCCAGGGTGCGCAGGGCGCTGAAGGTCTCCAGGGTGCGCAGGGCGATGCTGGCGCTCAGGGCTCTCAAGGTGCGCAGGGCGAGGTCGGGGTTCAGGGTGCTCAAGGTTTTCAGGGCGACGTAGGCGCTCAAGGTGCTCAGGGCGTACAGGGCGAGGCCGGCGTTCAGGGCGCGCAAGGCGCTGAAGGTCTACAGGGTGCGCAGGGCGATGCCGGTGCCCAAGGTGCTCAAGGAGCGCAGGGCGGCGCTGGAGTTCAGGGCGCTCAAGGTTTTCAGGGCGAGGTCGGCGCGCAGGGCGTGCAGGGTGAGACCGGCGTTCAAGGTGCGCAAGGTGATGCCGGGGTTCAGGGTGCTCAAGGTTTTCAGGGTGACATAGGTGCTCAGGGCGTGCAGGGCGGGGCCGGCGTTCAGGGCGCGCAGGGCGCTGAAGGTCTCCAGGGTGCGCAGGGCGATGCTGGTGCTCAAGGTGCTCAAGGTGCTCAAGGTGCTCAAGGAGCGCAGGGCGGCGCTGGAGTTCAGGGCGCTCAAGGTTTTCAGGGCGAGGTCGGCGCGCAGGGCGT
>NZ_JBNCNO010000002.1:638025-727741 GCF_049847025.1 Micromonospora sp. DT231
CGTTCAAGGCGTGCAGGGCGAGGTCGGCGTTCAAGGTGCGCAGGGTGATGCTGGCGTTCAGGGTGCTCAAGGTGCTCAGGGAGTCGCCGGGGTTCAAGGCGCTCAAGGTTTCCAGGGTGCTCAGGGCGTGCAGGGCGGCGCTGGAGTTCAGGGCGCTCAAGGTTTTCAGGGCGAGGTCGGCGCGCAGGGCGTTCAAGGCGCGCAGGGCGAGGTCGGCGTCCAGGGTCCCCAGGGTGCTGAAGGTGCGCAGGGTGCTCAGGGCGTGCAGGGCGAGGTCGGCGTTCAAGGTGCGCAGGGTGATGCTGGTGCTCAGGGTGCTCAGGGTGCTCAGGGTGCACAGGGCGACACCGGTGTTCAGGGCGCTCAGGGCGTGCAGGGTGATGCTGGCGTTCAGGGTGCTCAAGGTGCTCAGGGCGGCGCCGGGGTTCAAGGCGCTCAAGGTTTCCAGGGTGCTCAGGGTGTGCAGGGCGAGGTCGGCGTTCAGGGTGCGCAGGGCGCTGAAGGTCTCCAGGGTGCGCAGGGTGATGCTGGGGTTCAGGGTGCTCAAGGTGCTCAGGGCGCGCAGGGTGATGCTGGGGTTCAGGGTGCTCAAGGTTTCCAGGGTGCTCAGGGCGTGCAGGGCGAGGTCGGCGTTCAAGGTGCGCAGGGCGTTGCTGGCGTTCAGGGTGCTCAAGGTTTTCAGGGTGCTCAGGGTGACGTAGGCGCTCCCGGTGAGGCGGGGGTTCAGGGCGCTCAAGGTGCTCAGGGCGAGACCGGCGCGCAGGGGACTCAGGGCGCGCAGGGGACTCAGGGCGCGCAGGGTGATACTGGAATTCAAGGTGCCCAAGGTGCTCAGGGAGTCGCCGGGGTTCAAGGCGCTCAAGGTTTCCAGGGCGCTCAGGGCGCGCAGGGCGAGACCGGCGTTCAAGGTGCGCAGGGCGTTGCTGGCGTTCAGGGTGCTCAAGGTGTCCAGGGCGAGACCGGCGCGCAGGGCGTTCAAGGTGCTCAGGGCGATGCTGGCGTTCAGGGCGCGCAGGGTGCGCAGGGCGATGCCGGGGTTCAGGGCGCTCAGGGTGTGCAGGGTGCTCAGGGCGATGCTGGCGTTCAGGGCGCGCAGGGTGCGCAGGGCGATGCCGGGGTTCAGGGCGCTCAGGGTGTGCAGGGTGCGCAGGGCGATGCCGGGGTTCAGGGCGCTCAGGGTGGTCAGGGCGACGCCGGGGTCCAGGGTGCTCAAGGTCTGCAGGGTGCGCAGGGCGACGCCGGCGCTCAGGGCGCTCAAGGTGCGCAGGGCGACACCGGTGCGCAGGGCGACGCGGGTGCGCAGGGAGTTCAGGGTTTCCAGGGTGCGCAGGGTGATACTGGTGCTCAAGGCGCGCAGGGAGTTCAGGGCATCACAGGTGCCCAGGGCTTGCAGGGTGCGCAAGGGCCTCAGGGCGACACCGGCGCTCAAGGCGGGATAGGCGCCCAGGGTTTCCAAGGCGCTCAGGGAGCCCAGGGTGCCCAGGGCGACGCGGGCACTCAAGGTGCGCAGGGCGCGACAGGTGCCCAGGGGATCCAGGGTGCCCAGGGCGACACGGGCACTCAGGGCGCCCAGGGTTTCCAGGGCGAAGCAGGACCGCAGGGTGCCACTGGCGCCCAGGGCGCGCAGGGACTAGCGGGTAACGGAATCCAGGGCGCCTACATTCAGGGCCCGCTGACCGTGATCGCGGACACTCCGGTGAACTTCGGCTGCGATCCCGGAGACATCGCCGTCGGAACCGGATACCAACTTTCCGGCGCGGGCGTAAACCCAGTGCTGATCCAGCCGCTGTCGACAAGCGGTTATCAGTTCACGTTCACCGGCGGGGGCGCGGACATCTGGGTGTCCTGCATTGAACTCGGCGCGCCGGTGCCGTTCGGTCAGGCCGGCAGCTCGTCGGGCCGGGCGGCGGCCAACAGTAGCAATTCCGACCGGCCGAACAGCGAGTCGGGCCGCCCCGTTACCGTCACGGAGGAAAAATGAGTACGCGTCAGATTTTCGGGTCACTTGCCTGTGGTGCGGTCCTGTTGACCGGAGTCGCGGCATGCAGTGAGAAACCTGCCGAGAAGCCGCAGACGAGCAACTCGGGCGACAGCGACAAGGCGAAGGTCGATGCCTCCGCCGGGACCGCTCCGGCGGACCTGTTGAAGCTCGGGGTCGAGCAGGGTCAGGCCGGCAACTTCGAGGCGGCGAAGACCACCTTCGAGAAGGTGTTGGCGACCGAGGCCGACAACAAGTTCGCGTGGTTCAATTTGGGCTTCATCGCCCAGTCGCGTAACCAGCCCGACGAGGCGGTCAACAACTACGACAAGGCATTGGCGGCCGACGGCAACTACAAGCCCGCCCTTTTCAACAAGGCGATCGCGCTGGAAGGCAAAGCTCCGACCAGTTCGATCGACATCTACCGCAAGGTGGTGTCGATCGACAACAAGTCGTCAACCGCATACCTTCGGTTGGGTATTCTGCTGTCCCAGACCGGCGACGACCGGGCGGCGCGGGACGCCTTCAAGGCCGCGGTCCGACTGGACAAGGGGCTCACCTCTTCCGTTCCGGCAAAGTACCGCGCGGCCCCGACCGCTCGGTCCTCGACTCCGGCGGGTAGGTGAGTGGTTCAATGCACACACCGCGCGTGACGGTATTCACGGGAAGCAACCGTACCCGTTTCATCGACGAATGCTTCCGCTCGCTGGCTGCGCAAACTTTCACCGATTGGGAATGGGTGGTCATTCTCAACCAGGGGTCTCGTTGGCGGCCAGAGAGGCACGACGATCGGATTCGGCTCGTCGTCCAGGACAATCTGGACGGCGTTGGCGCCGTGAAGGGGTACGCCTGCGCTGAGGCCGCCGGGGACATACTGGTCGAGCTTGACGACGACGACCTGCTCAGCAGCGACTGTCTGCAAGAGATCGTCGACGCCTTCGACGCCAACCCGGAGGTGGGGTTCGTCTACAGCGACACCGCGCAGATCCAGGAGGACGGCGGCCGCTGTGAAGACCGTTTCTCGAGTTCGTTCGGCTGGCGGCACTACGACGAGAAGGTCGACGGCCGCGAGGTGCTGGTCTGTCGGGCGTTGCCGCCGACACCCCACAACGTGAGCTACATCTGGTACGCACCGAACCACGTGCGCGCCTTCCGCCGGGACATCTACGAGAAGGTCGGCGGATACGACGAGTCGCTCGATGTCGCCGACGATGCCGACCTCATGGCTCGGATGTATCAGGTGAGCGAGTTCCATCACATCCAGAAATGCCTCTACCTGCAGCGCATGCATGCCAAGAACACGCAGCGCATTCCGGATGTCAACGCCCGCATCCAGCAGCGTACGGTGGAGATCTACGACCGGAACATTCAGCAGAACGCCTTGGCCTGGTCGCGGCGACAGGGGCTCCTGGCGCTGGATCTGGGGGCCGCCCACAACAAGCCGGAAGGCTATCTCGGTCTGGATTACCACGACGGGTCGGGCGTCGACATGATCTGCGACATCACCAAGGGAGTCGATCTGCCGGACGGTAGCGTCGGGGTCATTCGGGCCGTCGACTTCCTGGAGCACATCCCGGACAAGATCGCGCTGTTCAATGAGCTCTACCGGTTGCTCGCACCGAACGGGATGCTGTTGTCGCTGACGCCCAGCTCGGACGGCCGAGGTGCCTACCAGGACCCGACGCATGTGGCGTTCTACAACGAAAACTCGTTCTGGTACTTCACCGACGCCAACTATTCTCGGTACGTACCCGAAATCAAGTGCCGTTTCCAGACGTCGCGTCTGGTCACGTATTTTCCGAGCGAATGGCACAAGACGCACAACATTTCGTACGTGTCCGCGAATCTCATCGCGATCAAGGATGACGCCCTGCGTAACGGCGGCCCGCTGAACATATGAGCGTCGGGCTGACCACGTCGCCGTCGCCTGGATCGCGACATCTGCCGGGTCGGCGTCGGAGGTCGGCTCGCTGCCGCCGGCGCGGGTCCGTCCGTGCCAGACGATCATCCATCCGCATCGACCACGTTGACGGGCCGCTCCCGAAAAGGGAGCGGCCTCGTTTGCGTTGCCGAGCAGCTCGTGCGGTGACGGACAGGCCGCGCGCGTAGCAGATCAACTGGCGCGGCGGGCGTTGTCCACAGCCCGCGTGGTTGTCCACAGGTGACGTGGTCGGGGCGGCTTGCGGGGCGGTTTCCGAGCAGGGTCGGCGGCATACCAGAGCCCGACCGCTGGAGGCCGCGATGCCATCCCGTACCTCGGTTCCGCCGATCCGCCGGCTTCCGCTGGTGGTCACCGGCGACCACGATCTGCTCGATGATCTGCTCCGACTCGCCGCCGCCGGCGGGGCTGAGGTGGAGCTCGCCCGCGACCCCGCCGCCGCCCGTACTCGCTGGCAGCCAGCTCCGCTTGTGTTGCTCGGCGCCGACCAGGCCCAGTCGTGTCTGCGTGCCCGGTTGCCACAGCGGCCCCGGCTGGTGCTCGTCGGCCGAGCCGGTCAGCTCGACCCCGGCTGGCAGATTGCCGAGCTGATCGGGGCCGAGCACGTCGCCATGCTGCCCACCGCCGAGCCGTGGTTGGTGGATCGATTCGCCGAGCAGGGCGCGGACCGCCCCGACGAGGCCGGCGCCCGGATCGTCGCGGTGCTCGGCGGTCGGGGCGGTGCCGGGGCGAGCGTGCTCGCTGGTGGCCTCGCCGTGACTGCCGCTCGGTCCCGGTTGCGCACGCTGCTCGTCGACGCGGATCCGCTCGGGGGCGGCCTCGACCTGGTGTTGGGCTGGGAGCAGTTGGAGGGACTGCGCTGGCCGTCGCTCACCAGCGCCGACGGGCGGGTGGACGCCCCGGCGTTGGTGCAGGCCCTGCCCAACAGGGGTGATCTGGTGGTGCTGTCCTGGGATCGCGGCGAGATGCTGGCGTTGCCAGCGGCGGCGATGGCGGCGACCGTCGACGCCGCTCGGCGTGGTCGCGACTTCGTGGTCGTCGACGTGCCTCGACAGTTGGACGACGCCGCGGTGGTGGCGTTGCAGGCGGCGGACCAGGCGTTCGTCGTCGTCCCCGCCGAGTTGCGTGCCACCGCCGCGGCCGCTCGCGTGGTGGCCGCGGCTGCCCCGCACTGCGCCGCGCTCTCGGTGGTGGTGCGCGGGCCCGCTCCGGGTCGACTACGCGCCACCGAGGTGGCACGGGCCCTTGGCCTGCCGCTGGCTGGCGCGCTGCGCCCCGAGCCGGGTCTGTGCCGTGGGCTGGAACGCGGCGAGGCGCCTGCTGCTGCGGGGAAAGGCCCGCTGGCCGCACTCTGCCAGCGGATCGTCACCGACCTGACCGGTGTCCCGGCGACGGGTGCGGCATGACCGGCCGGCCGCAGGACGGCACCCTCGCCGCCCGGGTGCGGCAGCGGATCGCCGCCGCCACCACCCCGGTCACCGCGGCGGCGATCGTCTCCGCCGTACGGGCCGAGCCAACCGCCGCGGTGCTCGGCGACAACGCCGTGCTGCGGATAGCCGACCGGGTGCACGACGACCTCGTCGGCGCCGGGCCGCTGGCCCCTCTGCTCGCCGACCCGGAGGTCACCGACGTCCTCGTCAACGGGACCCGCGTATGGGTCGACCGTGGTGCGGGGTTGCAGCAGGTCGCGGTCCCGTTCGGCTCGATCGAGGACGTCCGTCGGTTGGCGCAGCGTCTGATCGCCAGCGCCGGCCGGCGGCTCGACGACGGTTCCCCGTACGCGGACGCCCGGCTCCCCGACGGCACCCGACTGCACGCCGTGCTGCCGCCGGTGGCGACCGAGGGCCCCTACCTGTCCCTGCGGACCTTCCGACACCGGCCGTTCACTCTCGACGAGCTGGTCCGCCACGGGACCGTGCCGCGACCGGTGGCACCGCTGCTCGCCTCCGTCGTGGCTGCCCGCCTGGCGTACCTGGTCACCGGGGGCACGGGGTCGGGCAAGACGACCCTGCTCAACACGCTGTTGGGGATGGTTCCCGCCACCGAGCGGATCGTGCTTGTGGAAGACGCCGCCGAGCTGCGTCCGGGGCACCCGCACGTGGTCGGGCTCCAGGCGCGTACCGCCAATGTGGAGGGTTCGGGCGCGGTCAGCCTCGGCGACCTGGTCCGGCAGGCGTTGCGGATGCGTCCGGACCGCCTGGTGGTCGGGGAGTGCCGGGGCGGTGAGGTGGTCGATTTGCTCGCGGCGCTCAACACCGGCCACGACGGGGGCGCGGGCACCTTGCACGCCAACTCCCCGTCCGACGTTCCGGCCCGGCTGGAGGCGCTGGGCATGCTGGGTGGGCTGCCGCGCGCCGCACTGCACGCCCAGGTGGCCGCCGCGTTGCAGGTGTTGTTCCAGGTGCGGCGTGGCGACCGGGGGCGCGTCCTGGAGTCGATCTGCCTGCTCCTGCCCGACGGGCCGGAACGGTTGGTGACGGTGGTGCCCGCCTGGGTACGCGGCAGTGGCCTCGGGATGGCCGCCCGCGCACTGGGTGCGCTGCTCCGGCAGCGCGGGGTGGCGGTGCCGCCGATCCTCAGCGAGCCGTGGCCCGGATCGGCAGGTCCGGCATGACCGGGCCGACGATGCTGGTGGCGGCGCTGTTGCTGGTCGCCGCGGCCCTGGTGGCGTGGCCCGTGCGCAGCATCCGCGCGCGCCGACGACGGGTGCTGACGACGGGACGGGGGAGTGGCGGCGCCGATCCCAACGACGCGCTTCTGGAGTGGATTCGGGAACTCGGCCGCACGCCGGACGGGCCGATCGACGGGCCCGACGACCCACCGATTCCGGGTGACGCGATCGGCATTCCGTGCCGGCCGTGGACCACAGCGGGTCGCAGCGGCAGGCCGACCGCGCTCGGCTGGCCCAGCCGGGACGTCACCGGCGGCACGGGTTGGCCCGGGGCGACGGGCGGGTCGGTGGGATCCGCCCGCCCCGTGGGCCCCACACGTCCGCCGACCCGTCGGGATCCCCGCCGCCCGGCCGCCACCACCGGGTACGAGTCCAGGCTCCCGGATGCCGAAGGACGGGGTGGCACATCCGTGGCCGAGATGACGATCGACGGCGACGTGGGGGCGGACCGCCGGGACGACGCCCCCGGTGCGGTGACGACAGTTGGGTGGGGCGCCACGGCGGACAGTCCGGGCAGCACGGTGACGGCCGGGGGAGGCGGGGGTGCCGTTCGCCGGGCCGACCGGCTCGTCGAGTCGACCGATGCCCCGACCGTGGCTGGGCGGACAGGGATTCCACGGTCGTCGAGGCGGGCGCTGCCGCTGGTCGGCCTGCTGGCCGGTGGCGTGGGTGCGGTGGTCGGCGGTCCGGTCGCGGCGGTCGCGTTGGGCGGGTACGCCGCACTGGCCGGGCGAGCCGTGTTGCGCTGGCGAGTGAACCGGGGTGCCGAGCGAAGGCGGCGACGCGGACTGGACCAACTGTGTGGCCTCGCGGCGGACCTCCGGGCCGGCCTGCCCGTGCAGCACGCGCTCGAGGCCGCCACCGATCGGTGGGACGGGTCCGACCGGCTGCGTCAGCTGACGGCAGCAGCGGTGCGACTGGCCGACCGGACGGGCGCGCCGCTGGCGGAACTCGTCGAGCGGATCGAGGCCGACGCTCGGGCGACCGACCGGGGCCTGGCTGCCGCGGCGGCCCAGGCGGCAGGTGCCCGGGCTACGGCCTGGTTGTTGGCCGCGTTGCCGGTGGGCGGGATCCTGCTCGGGTACGGGATTGGCGTCGACCCGGTGGCGGTGCTGCTGCACAGCGGCGTCGGCGGGGTCTGTGCGGTCGTCGCGGTCGCCCTGCAGGTCGTGGGCCTCCTCTGGACGGAACGGCTGGGCGCGACGCCGGGGCGGGTCGGATGATGTCGCGAAGTCCGGCGAGCCGACGCAGCCCAGCCGCTGGGCGGCGGCCGGACGCGGTCCGCCTCGCCGCGGCGCTGGGCGGGCTCGCCGTCGCCGTGGTCGCCGAGGGCTGGCTGGGGTTGCTCGGTGCGGTCCCCACCGCGTTCCTGTTGGATTTTCTGCTGCGACGGATCGAGTCACCGGGCGTGCGCCGGCGGCGGCTGCAGGAGGCCGTCGACCTACCGCTCGCCGTCGACCTGCTGGCCGCCGCGATGCGGGCGGGCGCTCCGGTGGATCGCTCGGTGCTGGCCGTCGCCGAGGCTCTGGACGGACCACTCAGCGCGCGGCTGGCCCGCGCCGGCCGCACGTTGCTGCTCGGCGGTAGCCCGTCGGAGGCGTGGTCGGCGCTGGACGGGGTGCCCGGCGCCGAGCGGTTGGCCGCAGCGGCGTTGCGCTCGTCGAACAGCGGCGCGGCCCTGGCCGGTGCGCTGACCCGGCTCGCCGACGACCTACGTGCCGACCGGGCCACCGCTGCCGAGGCGTCCGCCCGTCGGGCGGGTGTGCTCATCGTCCTGCCGCTGGGGCTCTGCTTCCTGCCGGCGTTCATTCTCGCCGGCCTGGTGCCGGTGATCGTCGCCGTCCTCGGCGACGTGCTCTGACCCATCGAGAAGGGAAACAGCCATGCGCAAACTCATCGCCCGCCTGCGCGGCGACGCCGGTATGAACACGGCCGAGTACGCCGTCGGGACACTCGCCGCGGTCGCCTTCGCCGGGATCCTGTTGAAGGTGCTGACCTCCGGCAACGTCCAGTCGGCGTTGACCGCCGTCATCGACCGGGCGCTGAAGTGATCGGGCGCCGGCAGGCTGGCCGCGGTCGGAGGCCAGGCATTCCCGAGCGAGCGCTGGGCGGGTGGAGAGTCCGCGCCGTCGAGCGGGCCGCCGACGGGGACCGAGGGTCGTTCACCGCCGAACTGGCGGCCGGCCTGCCGGCGCTGCTCCTGCTCCTGCTGACCGGCCTCACCGCCGTCAATGCCGTCAGCGCCCAGGCGGGCTGCCTGCACGCGGCCCGGGAAGCCGCGCTGGCCGCCGCTCGCGGCGCGGACGGCAGTGCCGAAGGCGAGCGTGCGGCACCGCCGGGAGCGGAGGTGTCGGTGTCCGTCGACGGCAACCAGGTGCGGACGACGGTACGTGCGCCCGTCCGGGCGTTGGGCGGCCGGCTCCCCCGGATCACCGTCGTGGCCACCGCGGTCGCAGCCGTGGAACCCGGCGCCGCCGAGAGGAGTTGACGGTGCGACGGACTCACAACCCCGACTCCGCGCGCCCCGACGACGGCCCGCCGGACGCGCAGCGCGGTGGTGCGACGGTCCTGGTGCTGGCGATCGGCCTGGTCTTTCTGCTGTTCGGCACGTTCGGCGCCGCCATCGCCGCAGCTCAGCTAGCGGATCAGCGGGCGGCGGTGGCAGCCGATCTCGGCGCGCTGGCGGCAGCAGCCCACCCGCTCGACGGTGCGGCGATGGCCTGCGCGCTCGCGGCCGACATCGCCAGCCGCAACGCTGGCCGGACGGTCGACTGCCGCCTGGACGGACTGGACGTGCTGGTGACCGTCGAGGTGGCGTTCACACCACTGCCCGGGCTGACCTGGGTCGCCACATCGACGGCCCGCGCCGGCCCCGTGCGCGGTTGATGGCGATTGCGGCTGGGGGCCGCGCCTGCGGACGGGGCCGCGGGCCGGCGGCTCGGCGCACCGGCGGACGTCGCGGTGGCTGCCGGACGGCCTGCTGGCCGGGACCAGGGCGCAGGGCCTTGTCCCGGTCAGCGGCCGAGCAGCGGGTGGGCCGGACGGGTCAGCGAGCCTGGAGCGCGTCGAGGGCGACGGCCATGGCGATGACCAGGCGGCGGTCGATCTGCGGCTGCTGCACCTCGACGAGGTACTTGTCGCGCAGGCCCCACTTCTTGACCACGGTGAAGACCGGCTGGCCGCCGGCGGTGAAGTCGAAGTGGTACGGCAGCCACGACAGCGAGTCGACGAACCGGCGCAGCAGAGCCACCGGCAGGCTGCGCTCCTGGCCCGTCACCTGCGGCAGGCCGGCCTGCTCGACGTGCCACGTGGACCGGAGCAGGGACTGGGCGAAGTCCTTGCGGAACAGGCCGATCGCGTTGCCGGCGGCGTCGGTGACGTCGTACGTGGCGCCGAGGTCGATGCGCTGGCGGGCCTTGAAACCGAGCAGGGGCTGCTGCTTCGAGTCGTCCGTGTAGATCGTCACCTGCTCCTTGAAGGCGAGCCGCTTCTGCTGCGCGAACGCGATCAGCTCACCCTCGGTGCCGTCCGGAGCGACCGCCCGGACCTCGTACTGGTTGACCATCATGCGCAGTCGTTGACGGACGTGGAACTGGTGCTGGCTCTGCAAGGTGTCGAACTGCATCTGAGCTCCTCAGGGGGTTGGGTCCGCCGGAGTCTCGCACAGCCCGACAACTGTCGCGCTCCTTGCCATCGACGATCGCACGATGCTGGGTAGCCGCCGGGGGCCGTCGGACGACTACGCCAGCATCCCGTTGCCCGTGCTGGTGAAAGGGGTGGTCAGCGCCCGTCGGTGGTGGTCGCGGCGCGCAGCGCCCAGGTGTTGAGGACCTGGTGGATGACGCGCAGCCGTTCGTTGATCTGCTCCAGGCGTTCGGCCTGAGCCAGGGTGGCCAGCGCGGCCCCGAGCGCGATCTGCTGGTCGAGGGTGAGTTGATCCTGGTCGATGGTATAGAGCAGATCGACGGTCTCGGCGATGGTGTCGGCCACGGCTCCTCCTCGGGCACGGGGGGCGATCAGCAACAAAGAGATCGATGGAAGCGCTCCCACACATTGTGCCCAGTGCCATGCCGATTCATGCAACCCGCTCAGCCGGGCAGGTTCGCCAACACCACGTCGAGCACCCGGATCGCATCCGGCTTGGAGAGCGGATTGTTGCCGTTGCCGCACTTCGGCGACTGCACGCAGGATGGACAACCGGTCTCGCAACCACACTCCGCGATCGCGTCCCGGGTGGCCCGCAGCCACGCCGACGCCGTCCCGTACGCCCGCTCGGCGAACCCCGCGCCACCCGGATGCCCGTCGTAGACGAAGACGGTCGGCGCCTCGGTGTCCGGATGCACGGCGGTGGAGAGCCCGCCGATGTCCCACCTGTCGCAGGTGGCCATCAGCGGCAGCAGGCCGATCGCGGCGTGTTCGGCGGCGTGCAGCGCACCCGGCACGTCGGCGGGCTGGACCCCGGCGAGAGTCAACGACCGCGGCGACAGGGTGAACCAGACCGCCACCGTGCGCAGCTCCCGGGCGGGCAGGTCGAGTGGCCGGGTGTCGATCACCTCGCCGGTGGCGATCCGTCGCCGCTGGTACGACACGACCTGACTTGTCACGTCCACCTCGCCGAGGAACATGCCGACCGGCCCGGCGTCCACGTAGGAACGGACCGACACCACGGACAGGTCGGTGACGTCGCGGGCGTGGGTGGACCAGTCCGGCTCCTCGACGTGCACGAGCGCGCACCCGTCGGCGAGGTCGAGGTCGTCGACCACGTACGAGACGCCCTGGTGCAGATAGACCGCGCCGGGGTGGAGCAGGAAGTGCGAGGAGCCGCCGTCGACAGTGCCGAGCAGCCGGCCGGTCGACGACTCCACCACGCAGACCGGGGCGCCGCCCTCGCCGCGCAGGTCCACCTCGGGCCGCTCCCGGTGCCGCCAGTACCAGCCGGTTGGCCGCTGCCGCAGCGCCCCGGCGGCGACGAGTTGGTCGACGGCCTCCTTCGCCCCGTCGCCGAAGAGCACCAGGTCGGCCGGGGTGAGTGGTGCCTCCGCGGCGGCGCAGGCGAGTTGCGGTGCCAGCACGTACGGGTTGGCGGGGTCGAGCACCGTCGCCTCCACGGGGGCGCCGAAGATCGCCTCCGGGTGGTGCACCAGATAGGTGTCCAGTGGGTCGTCCCGGGCCACCAGCACGGCGAGGGCTTCCTGTCCGGAACGGCCGGCGCGGCCCGCCTGCTGCCACAGCGACGCCCGGGTGCCGGGGTAGCCGCAGATCAGCACCGCGTCCAGCCCGATCAGGTCCACGCCCAGTTCCAGCGCGTTCGTGGAGGCCAGGCCGAGCAGGTCGCCGTGCAGCAGTGCCCGTTCCAGCTCGCGCCGCTCCTCACGCAGGTAGCCGCCCCGGTAGGCGGCCACCCGGTCGCCGAGCCCCGGCACCGCGTCGTCGAGTGACCGGCGTGCGTTGGCCGCCACCACCTCGGCGCCCTTGCGGGAACGGACGAACGCGAGGGTGCGTACCCCCTCGGCGACCGTGTCGGCGAGCAGGTCCGCGGTCTCGCGCAGCGCCGACCGGCGGACCTGGTGGAGGTCGTCGTGCTCACCTGTCGCCTGCGGGGGCACCGGGGAACCGGAGCCGGTGTCGGGTGGCAGCAGCGGCGGCTCCCAGAGCGCGAAGGTCACCCCGCCGCGCGGCGACGC
This sequence comes from Micromonospora sp. DT231, assembly GCF_049847025.1. Lineage (NCBI taxonomy): Bacteria > Bacillati > Actinomycetota > Actinomycetes > Micromonosporales > Micromonosporaceae > Micromonospora > Micromonospora sp. DT231. The sequence goes on from NZ_JBNCNO010000002.1 coordinate 650,298, forward strand.
GTCCTCGGTGACCGCCGTCACCGGCAGGCCGGTCAGCCGCCCGGCCGCGGTCGCCGGGTCGCCGGAGGTCGCCGAGGCGAGGACGAAGACCGGGGTGGCCCCGAACCGGGCGCACTGCCGACGCAACCGCCGCAGCACGTGCGCCACGTGCGAGCCGAACACGCCCCGGTAGGTGTGGCACTCGTCGATCACCACGTACGCGAGTCGGCGCAGGAAACCGGACCACTGGGCGTGACCGGGCAGGATGCCGTGGTGCAGCATGTCGGGGTTGGTCAGCACGAAGCGGGAGTGCCGGCGGATCCACTCCCGCTCGGCGCGCGGAGTGTCCCCGTCGTAGCAGGCGGGGCGTACCCCCTCCAGCTCCAGCGCGGCGACGGCGCGCAACTGGTCGGCGGCGAGGGCCTTTGTCGGCGCCAGGTAGAGCACCGTGGCCCGGGGGTCGGCGCGCAGGGTGGCCAGGGCCGGCATCTGGTACGCGAGTGACTTGCCGGACGCGGTGCCGGTGGCGACGATCACGTGCTGACCCTCGTACGCCAGGTTGGCGGCCTCGGCCTGGTGCTGCCAGGGCGCGACCACGCCGCGCTTGGCGAACGCCGCGCGCAGCTCCGCCGGCGCCCACGACGGCCACGGAGCGGGCACCCCGGCGCGGGCCGGCACCCGCTCGACGTGGGTGACCGGGTCACCGGCGCCCCGGGCGCGGAGTCGGCGCAGCAGGTCGGCCGGCGTTGGCCCGGGGCCGGGACCAGCGGATACGGTGGCCGCGGGCGACGACTCCAGGTCATGGCGCGGCGTGTCCCGCGCCGAGCTGAAGTCGTTGGAGGTCACGCCCTGCACTCTCGCACTGGTGTTCGGAGATGAAAAGTCGGGCCCGGGGGTAAGGGGAAGCCTCCGCCGGCGTCCGCAGGCCGCACCGGCGGTAGTGGTTAGATGCCCACGAGAGTTTACGGCTCTGGCGAGGAGGACCGATGGAGCTGTCGCTGGCTACCCGCACCGAGGGTGAGCACACGGTGCTCGAGGTCGGTGGTGAGGTGGACGTCTACACCGCGCCCCGGCTCCGCGAACGACTCCTCGAGTTGATCGATGGTGGCGCCCGGCACGTGGTCGTCGACCTCGACCGGGTGGACTTCCTCGACTCCACCGGGCTGGGTGTGCTCGTCGGCGCGCTCAAGCGGCTCCGGTCGGCCGGCGGTTCGTTCGCCCTGGTCTGCGACAAGGAGCCGCTACTCAAGATCTTCCGGATCACCGCACTGGACCAGGTGTTCCCGTTGCACCCGACGGTCGACGCGGCGATCAGCGCCGACCCGGCGGGCGCCGGCGCGTGATGGCGACCGTCAAGCTCTCGTTCTCCCCCGCCCCGGTGCACGTGCGCACCGCCCGGCTGGTCGGCGTCGCCGTCGCACGGCGCGCCGGGGTCCGGGAGGACCTGCTGGACGAGGTACGCCTGGCCATCGGTGAGGCGTGCACCCGCGCGGTGGCCCTGCACCGGCAGTACGGCCTGGCCGACCCGGTGCTCGTGGAGATGTCCGACGGCGGTTCGTACGCGGTGCGGGTGGTGGACCGGGCGCCGATCGAGGCGGGCATCGGCCTGACCGCGCTGCCCCCGGACGAGTTGGCGAACGAGTCGCTTACCGACGAGGCGTTGACCACCGGCGTCGGGTTCGCGCTGCTCGCCGGTTTCGTCGAGGACCTGCAGGTGCGCCCGGTCGACGAGGGCATCGGCACCGAGGTGCGGATGGTGTGGCCGGTCGGCCGCTGACCCAAAACCGTTTCGTGGGCCGCATCCCGATGGGGGTGCGGCCCTTTTTGTTTCATGGACCGTGCCCTATATCAGATTTCGATTCATAACACAGCGACGGAGATCATCGCGACACGGTGGCACCTGCGTGTGACCTCCGACACTGCGGAGGGCTACAGTACCCGGGTTGTCAGCAAGTGATCCATCCCGCAGCCAGCGGGTATGGGTGGTCATCGCTGGTCCGCCGGGGTTGGCGCTCGCTTGCGAAGTCCGCATCCAGGCGTCGGTCGGTGCGTCTCCACTCACCGGCGCGATTGTTCGGTAACAGGAGGACACAGATGTCCGAGACCTTGGCCGCCGACGGCGGCGGGCTTTCCCTTACCGGAAGCAATGTCACATACGTCGTCATCGCCGCGGTGATCGCGCTCGTGGCGCTCGCCTTCGCCGCCGCCCTTACCAAGACGGTGCTCGCCGCCGGCAAGGGCACCACGAACATGCAGGAGATCTCGGCGGCGGTCCAGGAGGGCGCCTCGGCCTACCTGCTCCGCCAGTTCCGTACCCTGGCGATCTTCGTCGTCATCGCCGTGGTGCTGCTCTTCCTGCTGCCGGTGCACGACACCGACGGCAGCGAGGTCGCGGTGAAGATCGGCCGCTCGGCCTTCTTCGTGGTGGGCGCCCTGTTCAGCGCGTTCATCGGCGGGGCGGGCATGTGGTTGGCCACCCGCGCCAACCTGCGCGTCGCCGCCGCCGCGAGGGAGCGGGAAGGTGGCCGCGAGGCGGCCATGAAGATCGCCTTCCGCACCGGTGGTGTGGTCGGCTTCCTCACCGTCGGCCTCGGCCTCTTCGGCGCCGCGCTCGTCGTCCTGGTCTACCGGGGTGACGCGCCGACCGTGCTGGAGGGCTTCGGCTTCGGCGCCGCGCTGCTCGCGATGTTCATGCGGGTCGGCGGCGGCATCTTCACCAAGGCCGCCGACGTCGGCGCCGACCTGGTCGGCAAGGTCGAGCAGGGCATCCCCGAGGACGACCCGCGAAACGCCGCCACCATCGCCGACAACGTGGGCGACAACGTCGGCGACTGCGCCGGCATGGCCGCGGACCTGTTCGAGTCGTACGCGGTGACGCTCGTCGCCGCGCTGATCCTCGGCCGCGCCGCGTTCGGCGAGGAGGGCCTGGTCTTCCCGCTGATCATCTCCACCATCGGCGTCCTGGTCGCGATCATCGGAGTCTTCATCACCCGGCTGCGCGCCTCCGACCGCAACGCGCTGACCGCGATCAACCGGGCCTTCTACATCTCGGCGGTGCTGTCGGCCGTGCTGGTGGCGATCGCCGCCTACGCCTACCTGCCGGCGACGTTCGGCGAGTTCGACGCCGGCCTCACCGACGCCGGCGGCAACCCGCGGTTCGTGGCCATCGGCGCGGTGGTGATCGGCATCGTGCTGGCCGCCGCGATCCAGGCCCTGACCGGCTACTTCACCGAGACCAACAGGCGTCCGGTGCAGGACATCGGCAAGAGCTCGCAGACCGGTGCGGCGACAGTCATCCTGGCCGGCATCAGCATCGGTCTGGAGTCGGCGGTCTACTCGGCGCTGCTCATCGGCGCCGGCGTCTTCGGCGCGTTCCTGCTCGGCGGCAGCTCCATCACGCTGTCGCTGTTCGCGGTGGCGCTGGCCGGCACCGGCCTGCTCACCACTGTCGGCGTCATCGTCGCGATGGACACCTTCGGGCCGATCTCCGACAACGCCCAGGGCATCGCGGAGATGTCCGGCGACATCGACGAGCACGGTGCCCGGACGCTCACCGAGCTGGACGCGGTCGGCAACACCACGAAGGCGATCACCAAGGGCATCGCGATCGCCACGGCGGTGCTCGCCGCGACCGCGCTGTTCGGCTCGTACACCGACTCGCTGAAGGCCGCGTACGCGGACGCGGGCGTGGGCGACGTCGGGTTGGAGATCCTCAACTCGCTGAACGTGGCCAACCCGCGCAACCTGGTCGGCCTGATCATCGGTGCGGCGGTCGTCTTCCTCTTCTCCGGGCTGGCCATCAACGCGGTGTCCCGCTCGGCGGGCGCCGTCGTGATGGAGGTCCGCCGGCAGTTCCGTGAGCTGCCCGGCATCATGGACCGCACCCAGCGCCCGGAGTACGGCAAGGTCGTCGACATCTGCACCCGGGACGCGCAGCGCGAGCTGATGACCCCCGGTCTGCTGGCCATCCTGGCGCCGATCGCGGTCGGCTTCGGCCTCGGGCCCGGCGCGCTCGCCGCGTACCTGGCCGGGGCGATCGGGGCGGGCACCCTGATGGCGGTCTTCCTGGCCAACTCCGGTGGCGCGTGGGACAACGCCAAGAAGCTGGTCGAGGACGGCGCGTACGGCGGCAAGGGCTCCGAGTCGCACGCCGCGACCGTCATCGGTGACACCGTCGGCGACCCGTTCAAGGACACCGCAGGCCCGGCGATCAACCCGCTGATCAAGGTGATGAACCTGGTCTCGCTGCTGATCGCGCCCGCCGTGGTGGCGTACAGCGTCGGCGACGACCGCAACGTCGGCCTGCGGGTCGGCATCGCGCTGGTCGCGACGCTGATCATCGTGGCGTCGGTGGTGTTCAGCAAGCGCAAGGGCATCGCGATGGACAGCTCCGACGCCGATGGCAGCACCGGCGCGGGCAGCGCCGACCACCGGCCGGAGACGATCAACGCCTGATCCGGTACCGGCACGGGGTCCCCGGTCGACGTCCGCGTCGACCGGGGACCCCGGCCGTCCGGCCCGGTGCCACACCTACCCGAAGGCCGTACGCTGCAACGCATGCGTACGTGCCAGGCGTCTGCCGCCGGAAAGCTCACGGTGGTCCTGGCCACGATCGTCGTCGTCCTCGCCGGCTGCGGCGGCGGCCCCAGCCCCAGGGCCTGGGCGGCGTCGGTCTGCGGCGCGCTCGCCCCGTGGCGCTCCGAGATCAGCAAGCTGACCAGTAGTACGGACGAGCAGATGACCGCGCAGACCACGCCGGCGCAGGCCAAGGAGAACCTGGTGCGGCTCTTCGGCGGGGCGGAGCAGGCAAGTGAGGCCGCGCGCCGCAAGGTGGAGCGGGCGGGCATCCCGGAGACCGACAACGGCGAGGCCATCTCCGCCGGTTTCCGCAGCTCACTGGGGAAGATGCGGGACGCCTACGGCCGCGCCCGGGACACCATCGACGGGTTGGGCACCGGCGAGCCGACGGCCTTCTACGACGGCGTGCGGGCCGCCGTGGCGACCCTCAACACGGAGTACGACGCCAGCGCACTGGACACCAGCAAGCTCAACTCCGAGGAGCTGAAAAAAGCCTTCGACGAGGTGCCGGAGTGTCGCTGAGCGGGCTCGACGACACCCCGGCGGAGCCATCGGCGCTGTTCCCCGCCCCCGAGTCCGACGCGCCCGTACCCGCACCGGCGCGACGGCGCGGCGGCCCAGCTCAGCCCTCCCCGCCGAGGCGGGAGCCGAGCCAGGGCGCCGAGGCGGGTCGGCAACTTGTCTTCTTCGGCGCGGAGGCGGCCGAGCCGACGGTCGCCGACCTGGCCGGGCTGCTCGCCGGGCCGGGCGAGGTGGTCCGCATGGGCGGCACCGCCCGGCTCTCGGTGCAGGTGGACGCCGCGTGGCGGGTGCACGTGCTCGTCGCCGAACTGGCGTCGCGGGGGCTGGCGGCGAGCTGGGAGCCGACCGAGGGCGAGCGACACGCCGTGCGTACGTCGTACACCCGGGTCTTGAAGCCGCTCGCGGCGGCCTGGCTGCACGGTACGGCGAAACGCCCGCCGGCCACCTTCCACCTGACCGGCCGGCGGCTGCGGCTGTGGCTCGCCGCCGCCGGGACGCCGGAGCCACCCGACGGCTTCCTCTTGCGGGTCGGCGCGGACGACCGGGAGTGCTGGGAGCCGATCGGGGTCGCGCTCGCCGCGGCCGGGCTGGCCGGCACGCTGCTCAGTCCGGCTGAGGGCGATCCGGCGTACCAGATCACCGGCCGCCGCCGGCTGGCCCGGCTCGCCGAGCTGGTCGGCCGCCCGCCCCGGGCGGCGCCGGCCGGTGCCTGGCCGACCTGATCCGCGGCGGGGCGGGCGTCTGTCCGGTGGTGGACAGCTGGCGAGGACATCAGGGCGGAAAACGGGCGGGTTGGCCCCTGGTCGTGGGCCCGCCATCGTCACAGTGACCCTCTTCGAGCCCTACCCACGGTGTACGGTGGCGCCGTCCGGCAGTGCCGAGCGCGGCGGGGCGAGAGGTGACCGTCGCGCGGTGGCGGTTTGCCGCCCGCGAAACCCGAAACGCTTGCGGCGCGTTACGTTGGACATCCGGACCGCCGGTGTGACGGCGGGGTCGAAGGCGGTCGCTGTCCGGGCGCCGGCAGGCCACGAGCAGGAGTGAGGTCGGGGAGAGACGTGCCAAGCGAAGCTGGAACCACCCGTCTGGTCATCGTCGAGTCACCGGCGAAGGCCAAGACGATCTCGGGCTACCTCGGCCCGGGGTACGTCGTGGAGGCCAGCTTCGGTCACGTCCGCGACCTGCCGCGCAACGCCGCCGACGTGCCGGCCAAATACAAGAAGGAGCCCTGGGCCCGGCTCGGGGTGGACGTGGACAACGGCTTCCACGCGCTCTACGTCGTCTCCGCCGACCGCAAGCAGCAGATCAGCAAGCTGATCAAGCTGGCCAAGGAGGTCGACGAGATCTTCCTGGCGACGGATGAGGACCGCGAGGGCGAGGCGATCGCCTGGCACCTGGTCGAGACGCTCAAGCCCAAGGTCCCGGTCAAGCGGATGGTCTTCCACGAGATCACCAAGCCGGCGATCCAGGCGGCCGTGGCCAACCCCCGGGAGATCGACCGCGACCTGGTCGACGCCCAGGAGGCGCGGCGGATCCTCGACCGGCTCTACGGCTACGAGGTCTCCCCGGTGCTGTGGAAGAAGGTCATGCCGAGGCTCTCGGCCGGCCGGGTGCAGTCCGTGGCGACCCGCATCGTGGTCGAGCGGGAGCGGCAGCGGATGGCCTTCCGCACCGCCGAATACTGGGACATTCTGGCCACCCTCGCCGTGACGAACGCCGGCGAGGGCCCACGCGCGTTCAACGCCACCCTGATCGCCCTGAACGGCGACCGGATCGCCACCGGTAAGGACTTCGAGCCGACCACCGGTCGGGTGAAGCCCGGCGCCGGGGTCGTCCACCTCGACGAGAGTGGTGCCCGGGGTCTCGCGGCCCGACTCGACGGGCGGCCGTTCACCGTCACCCGGGTCGAGGAGAAGCCCTACCGTCGCCGCCCGTACGCGCCGTTCATCACGTCGACCCTCCAGCAGGAGGCGGCCCGCAAGCTGCGCCTGTCCTCGCAGCAGACGATGCGCACCGCGCAGCGGCTCTACGAGAACGGCTACATCACCTATATGCGTACCGACTCGGTCAACCTGTCGGAGACCGCCATCTCGGCGGCCCGTCGGCAGATCGTCGAGTTGTACGGCGAGCGCAGCGTTCCGCCGGAGCCGCGCCGCTACACCGGCAAGGTGAAGAACGCCCAGGAGGCGCACGAGGCGATCCGCCCGGCGGGGGACAACTTCCGCACCCCGGGCGAGGTGGCCAAGGAGTTGTCCGCCGAGGAGTTCAAGCTCTACGAGCTGATCTGGCGGCGGACCATCGCCTCGCAGATGACCGACGCGGTCGGCTCCAGCGTGTCGGTGCGCATCCGGGCGATCTCCACCTCCTCCGAGGAGGCCGACTTCGGCGCGACCGGCAAGACCATCACCGACCCGGGCTTCCTGCGGGCGTACGTGGAGTCCAGCGACGACGAGAACGCCGAGGCCGAGGACGCCGAGCGCCGGCTGCCCACCCTGGTCAAGGACCAGCCGCTGACCGCCGACGAGCTGGCCGCGCAGGGCCACCACACCCAGCCGCCGTCGCGCTACACCGAAGCGTCGCTGGTGAAGGCCCTGGAAGAGCTGGGCATCGGCCGTCCGTCCACCTACGCGTCGATCATGCAGACGATCCAGGACCGGGGGTACGTCACCAAGCGCGGGCAGGCGATGATCCCGACCTTCCTGGCGTTCGCGGTGATCGGGCTGATGGAGCGGCACTACCCGCGCCTGATCGACTACGACTTCACCGCCACGATGGAAAACGAGCTGGACGAGATCGCCGGCGGTGACCACGCCGCCGTCGACTTCCTCACCGCGTTCTACTTCGGCAGCTCCAACGGCGCCGGTGACCAGGACATCGCCCGTTCCGGTGGGCTGAAGAAGCTGGTCACCGAGAACCTGAGCGACATCGACGCCCGCAGCGTCAACTCCATCCCGCTCTTCACCGACGACGAGGGCCGCGAGGTCGTCGTCCGGGTCGGCCGGTACGGGCCGTACCTGCAACGGGAGCTGCCCGGCGGCGAACAGTCGGCGGCCGCCTCGGGTGAGGGCGAGGAGGGTGGCACCCAGGGTGACCGGGCGCCGATCCCGGAGGGCCTGGCCCCGGACGAGTTGACCCCGGAGAAGGTGCACGAGCTGTACCTCGGCGGCAGCGGCGAGCGCAAGCTCGGCGACGACCCGGCGACCGGCGAGCCGATCGTGCTCAAGTCCGGCCGGTTCGGCCCGTACGTGTCCAGCGGTGAGCGGAAGTCCTCGCTGCTGCGGACGCAGACCCCGGACTCCCTCACCCTGGAGGAGGCGCTCAAGCTGCTCAGCCTGCCCCGGCTGGTCGGTGTCGCGCCGGACGGCGTCGAGGTCTTCGCCAACAACGGCCGCTACGGCCCGTACGTGAAGCGGGGCGAGGAGTTCCGCTCGCTGGAGTCCGAGGACCAGATGTTCACGGTGGGCCTGGACGAGGCGCTGGCGCTGCTGGCCGCCCCGAAGGCCCGTGGACGGCGGGCGGCGGCGCCGCCGCTGCGCGAGATGGGCGTGGACCCGGCCACCGAGAAGCCGCTGGTGATCAAGGACGGTCGGTTCGGCCCGTACGTCACCGACGGCGAGGTCAACGTGTCGCTGCGGCGCGCGCAGACCCCGGAGGCGCTGACCATCGAGGAAGCGTCCGAGATGCTTGCGGAGAAGCGGGCGAAGGGTCCGGCGCCGCGGAAGAAGGCGGCGGCGAAGAAGGCCCCTGCGAAGAAGGCCACGGCGGCGAAGAAGACGGCAGCGGCCAGCAAGTCCACGGCCGCGAAGAAGACCACGACGGCCAAGGCCAGCACCGCGGCGAAGAAGACCCCGGCCAAGAAGGCAACCCCCCGCAAGGCCGCGTCCAGCACGGAGTGACAGTGGTCCCCGAGATCTTGGAAGGAAGGTGCCCCTCCAAGGGCCGTTTCCCTCCAAGATCTCGTCGTTGTCCACAGGGGCTGCCAGCGGGGTTGGCGATCGGGAGACTTGGTGGTCATGAGTCTTCGGAGGACTTCGTCGCCCGCTGCCTGGGCTCGGCGGCTGCCGCATGACGACGCGGACGAGCTGAGCTGGCTGCTCTTCCATCAGGAGGACGTGTTGAGCCTCGCCCAGGCGAGGCGGCACCTGTCGCCCAAGGCCATCCGGCATCGGTTGGCCACCGGCAGGTGGCGACAGGTCCACCGAGCCGTGCTGCTCGCGCACAACGGGCCGGTCAGCGCCGGCCAACTCCGCTGGGTGGCCGTCCTCGCCGCGGGACCGCAGGCGATCCTCGGTGGTCTGACCGCCGCACAGGCCGGAGGGCTTCGAGGGTTCCCGGGTCGACCGGTTCACGTGCTACTTCCCGCCGCCCGCCGGCGCGGATCGCTGCCTCCGGGCGTGCTGGCGCACCGGACGGTCACGTTGACCGACCGGGATGTCCTGGCCGTCGGGCAACCCCGCAGGACCATGCCGGCCCGTTCGATCGTTGACGCAGCCCAGTGGGCCGGCGCTGACCAGGAGGCGCGGGCGATCGTCGTCGCCGCATTCCAACAACGGCTCGTGGCCGCCGACGACCTGCACCGGATCGTCGACCGGCTGCCCCGGGTCCGCCGTCGCCAACTGATTCTGGGCACGGCGGCGGACGCGGCGGGTGGGTCTCACTCGTTGCCGGAGCTGGACTTCCTGAGCCTGATCCGCCGCGCGGGACTACCCGAACCGACGCGCCAGAAGGTCCGTTGTGACTCGGCCGGGCGACGCCGTTACCTGGACGCCTACTTCGAGCAGTGGCGGGTGCACATCGAGATCGACGGCGGGCAGCACCTCGATCCCCGCGCCTGGTGGGCGGACATGCGCCGGCAGAACGATCTCTGGGTCGACGGTGACCGAGTCCTGCGCTTCCCGGCCTGGGCGATCCGCGCCAACTCGGACGAGGTCCTCCGTCAAATCCTTGCGGCACTGCGGGCGGCGGGATGGGAAGGATGAAGATCTTGGAAGGAACGCGCCCCTGGAAGGGCGCTTACCTTCCAAGATCTACGGAACAGGCCCTCCGTCAGGCGCCGAGGACGTGGGTTAGGTGGGGGTTGGTGAAGATGCGGTCGGGGTCGAGGCGGTCGCGGATGGCCTGGAAGTCGGTGAAGCGGGGATAGGCCGTGGCCAGCGAGGCGGCGTCGCGATAGTGCAGCTTGCCCCAGTGCGGGCGGCCACCCAGCCCGGCGGCCACCTTCTCGAAGGCCCGGAAGTACGGCTCGTAGGGCATCCCGACGTACTGGTGCACGGCGATGTAGGCGTTGTCCCGCCCGTAGCCGTGCGAGAGCCAGATGTCGTCGGCGGCGGTGAAGCGCACCTCCACCGGGAAGAGCACCTTGAACGGCAGGCCGTCCACGATCCGCTGGAGCGCGGCGAGCGCCTCGGGTAGCGCCTCGCGGGGCAGGCCGTACTCCATCTCCACGAAGCGGACCCGGCGCGGGGTGCAGAAGACCCGGTCGGAGCGGCCCGTGTACTGGCGTTCGGTGAGGGCGCGGGCGGAGACCGCGCTGATGCCCGGGGCGAGCGCGGGCACGGCCCGGCCGAGTCGGCAGGCGCCGGCGAAGACCCTGTTGGCCAGGAAGTCGTCGTCCAGCCAGCCGCGCCAGCGGGGCAGTGGCCGGTCGTTCGCGGGTACCCGGTCATTGGTCTTGACCTGCACCCGCGAGGTGTAGGGGAACCAGTAGAACTCGACGTGGTCGTGTGAGCCGATCAGCGCGGGCAGGTCGCCGAGGACGTCGGCCAGTTCGGCGGGACGTTCGTGTGCGTGCAGCACGAAGGCGTCCACGCAGCGCAGGGTGACCTCGACCAGGACGCCGAGCGCGCCGAGTGACACCCGGGCGGCGGCGAGCACGTCGGGATTGTCGTCGGCGGAGCAGCGCAGCACCTCGCCGGTGCCGGTGACCAGGGTGATCGCCTCGACGAAGGTGGACAGACACCCGTAGCCGGCTCCGGTACCGTGGGTGCCCGTGGAGATCGCCCCGGCCACCGTCTGCGCGTCGATGTCGCCGAGATTGGGCAGCGCGAGGCCATGGCGGGCGAGCAGGCCGTTGAGCGCGTGCAGGGTCATTCCCGCCGGCACGGTGACCAGCCGGTTCGCGACGTCGACGCTGACCATGGTGTCCAACTCGGACAGGTCCATCCGGCGGTCGTCGGCGAGCGCGACGGCGGTGAACGAGTGGCCGCTGCCGGTCACGCGGATCCGGGCGCCGTCGGCTGCGGCCGACCGGACGGCTTCTACGACATCTGTCGGCGAGCCGGGGCGCAGGATCGCGGTGGCGCTGCCACGCTGGTTGCCGGCCCAGTTGGACCATCCAGCGGCGAGCGGTGCGGTGACGACCATGCGCACTCCTCATTCATGAATATGAAGTGACTTCATATCAGGAACGTTGTGCCTGGTAAATACCGCAATTGCGATCCGCTCGTTGTACCGGTAGTCACGGACTCGTGACGTGGAGATATGTTCATCCGTCGAAGGGGGGTGGCGCCGAGTGTCCACACCAGCCGCCACGACCGGGCCGCTGCGCCGCGTTCCGGTGCAGGGTCGAAGTGTCGCGCGGGTCCAGCGCATGTTGGATGCCTGCGCCGAGCTCGTCGACGAGGTGGGGTACGAGGGGCTGACCACGACCCTGCTCGCCGAGCGCGCCGAAGTGGCGATCGGGTCGGTCTACCAGTTCTTCCCGGACAAGCGGGCGATCGTGCAGGCGCTGACGCTGCGGACGATGGAGTCCTACCTCCAACGCCTCGACGAGCGGTTCGCCTCCGACAAGATGACCCACTGGTGGGATGGCGTCGACGCGGGGATCGACGAATACATCACGATGCACCGCACCGTCCCCGGCTTCCGTACCCTGCACTTCGGCGACGTGGTCGACCTGCACCTGCTCGACGAGCAGCGGGACAACAACGGCGTGATCGCCGACCAGTTGGCCCAGGTGCTCACCGAGCGTTTCGGGCTCACCGACGTACCGAAGCTCCGTTTCGTCCTGGAGATCGCGGTCGAGGCGGCGGACGCGCTGATCAAGCTCGCGTTCCGGCGGAAGTCCGACGGTGACGAGCGGGTGCTGCTGGAGGCGAAGGCACTGATCCGGGAATACCTGCACCGCCAGGTCGACGGCCCGGACAGCGACCGGTCCGCGCTCGGGCAGGCCGAGGCGGCCCAGCCGGCCTGAGCCGGCGTGGGCCTCAGAGGAAGGCTTGCCCCTCACCCCGGTAGGTGGGGACGGTCGCCGCGATCACGTCGCCCTCGACCAGGTGCAGCTCGTTGACCCGTTCGCACAGCTCACCAGCCTTGGCGTGGCGGAACCACACCCGGTCGCCGACCCGCAGGGTGGCCGCCGCCGCGCCGGACAGCGGAGTCTGCACCTCACCGGCGCCCTCGGTGCCGACCAGCTTGAGCCCGGCCGGCAGCCACGGCCGGGGCAGCCGGCTGTCGGCCGCCGGGCCGGAGGCGATCCAGCCGCCGCCGAGCACCGTGGCCAGCTCCGGCGTCGGCCGGCGGACCACCGCGCAGGCGAAGAACGCCGCGGGGGTGGGCCGCCAGGCGCGGTACGCGTCGAACAGCGTCGGCCCGTACAGGCCCGATCCCGCGGTGACCTCGGTGACCGCGGGATCGGCGCTGGTCGCGGCCACGCTGCCGGTGCCGCCGCCGTTGACGAACTCCAGGTCGGCGTGCTCGCGTACCGCGGCCACCGCCGCGCCACGGCGGGCCAGCAACTCGCGGTACGACCCGCGCTGGGCCAGCCTGATCGCGCCCGCCAGCAGCGTCTGCCCCGGCGGCGCGTCGCCCAGGCCGGCGATCTGCGCCTCGTACGACATGAGCCCGACCAGCCGGAAGCCCGCTCGGTCGGCGACGGTGGCGGCGAGCGCGCCGGCCGCCCGCGCGCTGTGCACGGGCGAGCGGCGGACGCCGACGTGCACCCCGCGCAGCGGTCGCCAGGAGGCGTCCAGGTCCAGGCAGAGGCGCAGTTCGGCACGTTGCCCGGGGGCGCGGACGTCGTCGATCAGGTCGAGTTGGCCGGTGCCGTCGATCATCAGAGTGATCGCGGCGGCGAGCGCCGGGTCGGCGCCGAGTTCGGCGAGTGCCGCCCGGTCCACGCTCGGGTACGCGAGCAGCACGTCGTCGCTGATGCCGGAGCGGACCAGCCAGATCGCCTCGGGGAGGGTGAACGCCATCACGCCCCGCCAGCCGGGCCGGGCGAGGGCGCGACTGATCAACTCCCGGCTGCGGACCGACTTGCTGGCCAGGCGGACCGGTTTACCGGCGGCGCGATCGGCCAGCGCGGCCGAATTGGCGTCGAAGGCGGTGAGGTCGACCACGGCGTAGGGCGGGTCGAGGTGGGCGGTCGCCCGATCCAGGCGCTCGCGAAGTTTGTCGCTTTCGATGGCCACGTGTGCACGCTAACTGTCCGGCGGTAAATGCGAAATACCCTCGCGTACGTCCGGGCTGCGGCCGGTGCCTCCGGCGGCCTAGGCTCAGCGAGCAGGAGAATGTCGTCGGTGGGGCCGCTCCCACCCGGTCTAGAGTGTTCCACCGGAGGCGCCCAGCGATGGGCCGGCACGTGGAGGTACGGCCATCGAAAGCCAGAACGACGGCGAGTCGCACGGCGTGTCGCGCTCGGGAGAGCAGTCGGAGAGCGCCGCCAACCAGTCCAGCTCGGGCCAGGTCGATCCGTCCGGTTACGCGGCGATTCGCTCGGTTCTGCGGATCAGGCCGTTCCGGCGGCTCTGGATCGTGCTCGGCGCCGCCTCCTTCGGCGACTGGCTCGGCCTGCTGGCCACGTCGGTCTTCGCCGCGTCCCAGGTGCAGGGCAGCACCGCCAAGGGTGCCGCCTTCGGTGTCGTCATCGCGATCCGCCTGCTCCCCGCGCTGGTGCTCGGGCCGATCGCCGGTGTGCTGGCCGACCGGTTCGACAGGCGCTGGACGATGGTCATCTGCGACCTGCTCCGCTTCGTGCTCTTCGCCTCGATCCCGATCGTGGCGCTGGCCGGCGCCAATGGCGGCCTCGTGGTCCTGTGGGCGACAGTCGCCACCTTCCTGATCGAGTCGATCACCCTGATCTGGATCCCGGCCAAGGAGGCCGCGGTTCCCAACCTGATCCCGCGCGCCCGGCTGGAGGCGGCCAACCAGCTCACGCTTATCACCACGTACGGCCTCACCCCGATCCTCGCGGCGCTGGTGGCCGCGGCGCTCGACCGCAGCGTCCGGGCCCTCGTCCCCGGCGGTGACCTCGGCTGGGCGGAGCCCGCCCAACTCGCACTCTGGGTCAACTCCTTCTCCCGACTGGCCACCGCCCTCGTGGTGGCGTTCGGGATCAAGGAGATCAGCCAGGCGCAACGCGGTGAGGCCGAGCGTGCCGAAAAGAGCATGTTCCGCCAGTTCGCCGAGGGCTGGAAGTACATCGGCCAGACCCGGCTCGTCCGCGGCCTGGTGCTCGGCATCTTCGGCGCGTTCGCCGGCGGCGGCATCGTGGTCGGCACGGCCAAGTTCTTCGCCGCCTCGCTCGGTGCCGGCGACGCCGCCTTCTTCCTGCTCTTCGGCGCCATCTTCATCGGCCTGGCTCTCGGCATCGGCCTCGGCCCGATGGTCGTCAAGGAGATGTCCCGGCGGCGGTGGTTCGGCATGAGCATCGTGCTGGCCAGCGCCGCCGTGATGACCCTCGCCTTCGCCATCCACCTGTCCATGGCGATCGTCGGCGCGGTACTTGTCGGTACCGGTGCCGGCATGGCCTTCCTGGCCGGCACCACACTGCTCGGCGGCGAGATCAAGGACGAGGTGCGTGGCCGGGTCTTCGCCGTGGTGCAGATCGGCACCCGGCTGGTGCTGATCCTGGCCATCGGGCTGAGCAGCCTGCTGGTCGGCGTCGGTGGCTCCCGCAAGCTGACGATCGCCGACCTCGGCATCTCCGTCTCCTCCACCCGTCTGCTGCTGCTCGCCGCGGGTGCCGCCGGCATCTTCGCCGGGATCAGCGCCTTCGGCCAGATGGACGACAAGAAGGGCGTGCCGGTCCTCGCCGACCTGTGGGGGTCCATCCGGGGCCGGCCGCTGATGCCGGCCGAGCCGTTCGTCTCCGCGGGCCTCTTCGTGGTCTTCGAGGGTGGCGAGGGCGCGGGCAAGTCCACCCAACTCACGGCGCTCGCCGAGCGGCTGCGCGGTCACGGCCGCGAGGTCGTGGTCACCCGCGAGCCGGGGGCGACAGGGGTCGGTCGACGGATCCGGTCGCTCGTGCTGGACACCTCCGGCGACGACGCGCCGTCACCACGCGCCGAGGCGCTGCTCTACGCCGCCGACCGGGCACACCACGTGGCCACCGTCGTCCGGCCCGCGCTGGTCCGCGGTGGCGTGGTGATCAGTGACCGGTACGTCGACTCGTCCCTGGCGTACCAGGGCGCCGGCCGGACGCTGCCCGTCGACGAGGTCTCCTGGCTCTCCTCCTGGGCCACCGGTGGGCTCAAGCCCGACCTGGTGGTGCTGCTGGACGTCGAGCCGAAGACCGGCCTGTCCCGGGTGGCCTCGCGCAACACCGGCACCGACCGGCTGGAGGCCGAGTCGGTCGCCTTCCACGAGCGGGTCCGGTACGCGTTCCTGGACCTCGCCGCCGCCGATCCGAAGCGCTACCTGGTGCTCGACGCGTCCCGGTCGGTCGAGGAGATCAACCGGCAGGTCGTCCGCCGGGTCGAGGAGATGCTCGGCAAGCCGGGGGGCATCGTGCACCCGCGGCCGGCGCAGGGCCCGGACACCTCGGTGCAGCCTGAGTTATCCGACGCGGAGTTGGTGACGATGGAGCACAAGACCTGATGCCGGACGTCTTCGCCGACCTGGTCGGTCAGGACGAGGCGGTCGTCGAGCTGCGCCGGGCCGCGGCCGCCGCGGCTGCCGTGCTGCGCGCCGGCGCGGCCGACCGTGCACCCGCGCCACGCACCGCCGACCCGGCCGAGTCCGCCGACGCGGACGCGGACGCGGACGCCTCCAGCGGGGTGGACCCGTCCGCCGGGATGACGCACGCCTGGATCTTCACCGGCCCGCCCGGCTCCGGCCGCTCGGTCGCCGCGCGGGCGTTCGCCGCCGCCCTGCAGTGCGTGCACGGCACCGGCTGCGGCGAGTGCCCCGGCTGCCGCACCACGATGGGCGGCACCCACGCCGACGTCCGACTCGTGGTGCCGGAGGGGCTGTCCATCGGCGTCGGTGAGATGCGCGCGCTTGTGCTCCGGGCGGCCAGTACCCCGTCCGGCGGGCGCTGGCAGGTGGTGGTCATCGAGGACGCCGACCGGCTCACCGAGGCCGCCGGCAACGCGCTGCTCAAGGCGATCGAGGAGCCACCACCGCGTACGGTCTTCCTGCTCTGCGCCCCGTCCACCCACCCGGACGACATCTCGGTGACCATCCGGTCCCGCTGTCGGGTCGTACCCCTGCGGCAGCCGCCGGCCGACGCGGTGGCCGAGGTGCTGGCCCGTCGGGACGGGATCGCGCCCGACGTGGCGCAGTGGGCGGCGGCGGCCGCGCAGGGGCACGTGGGTCGGGCCCGCCGGCTGGCCCGCGACCCGGAGGCCCGCAAACGGCGTGAGGCGGTGCTCGCGGTGCCGCGCCGGTTGACAGGCGTCGGCGCGGCGTTCGACGCGGCGTCGGCGTTGATCGAGGCGGCCGAAGCGGAAGCCGAGGCGTCGGTCACCGACGCCGACACGACCGAACGGGCGGCACTGGAGACCGCGCTGGGCGCGGGCGGCACCGGCCGGGGCGCGTCCGGCGCGATCCGGGGGGCCGCCGGCCAGCTCAAGGAGCTGGAGAAACGGCAGAAGTCGCGGGCCACCCGCGCCCAGCGGGACGCGCTCGACCGAGCGCTTGTCGATCTTGCCGGCTTCTACCGGGACGCGCTCACCATGGCGTTGCGCGCACCCGTCGCCCCGGTGCACACCGACACCGCCGCACTGGCCGGCGCGGGCGCGCAGAAATGGGACGCCGAGGGGTCGCTGCGCCGGCTGGAGGCCGTGCTCGCCTGCCGGGCGGCGATCGAGGCGAACGTCAAGCCGCGGATCGCGGTCGAGGCGATGATGCTCGCCCTCTGGAAGGGCTGACCCGCAGCTACCGGCGTTGTCCACAGGCATCGACAGGCCCGATTGTGGTGCGGTACGGTCCGGTGTGCCGTGGTGACGGCGGCGGCACGCTCAGTGATGGCTCATCCGGGAGGAGTCGGCCGATGCCACGGGGGGAGATCGACGAAGCCTGGATCGAGGAGGCGGTGCGGCGATACCGCCGGATCGAGCAGCTCCAGGCCGAGTTCGACCAGGCGGTGTCCACCGTCGAGGTGACCGTCCGGTCGCCGGACGGTCTGGTCGAGGTCGTCGTCACCGCCGGGGGGCGGATCACCCACGTCCGGTTCCTCGGCCCACTGCACACCCGCAACCCACGCGACGTCGCCGGCTCCGTGCAGGCCGCGGTCACCGCGGCCGCCGACGCCGCCGAGTGGGCGCGGGAGAAGCTGCACAACGAGACGTTCGCCGCCTACCGACCGCTCGCGGGGGCCTGAGATGGACACACTGCGCGCGCTCTCCGCCCGACTGGACGAGGCGAGCGCCACGCTCACCACAATCGCGCACACCGTCACGGCCAGCGACCCGGCTCAGGCCGCGTTCGGCGCCGACGCTCCGGGCCGCCCCGGCGAGATCGGTCGCGCGCTGCACCGGCAGTGGGTCATCGCCACCGACGAACGGGCCCGGGAGGCCCGCACCGCCGCCGGTCGGCTCGCCACCGCCGCCTCGGCGGTGCGGGAAGCCGCCGACCGCTATGCCGAGGTCGACCGGGCAGCCCGCCGCCGCCTCGCCGGGGAGCCCTGATGGACGCGCTGGACCGGCTCGCCGAACCCGGCCTCGACCTGCTGCGCCGGGTGGACCGGCTGATCGCCGCCGGCGTCGGAGAGGGGCATCGCGTCTGGCCGCTGCTGCGCCGGATGCAGGTGCTGCCGGGCGACGCGGTCCGCGGCTTCCTCGACCTGCACCCCGCGCCGCTCGCCGGCGCCGGGCACGCGGTGCGCCGGCTGGTCCGGGGGTACGACGACGTCTCCGCCGCGCTCACCGACCCGGTGCTCTGGTCCGGCCCGGCCGCCACCGCGTACGGGCAACAACGGGCCGCGCTGTTGCGCCACCTCGACGAGGGGCCGGACAGCCTGGTCGGGCGACTCGAATCCACAGCCGGTTACGCCGACGCGCTCGCCGACTGGGTGGAGGGCAGCCGTCTCGCGCTGGCCCGGACGCTGGCCGACGTGCTGCGCTCGGCCGAGGCGGTGGCCGTGGTCGCCGCCACCGCCACGGGCCCGTCGACAGGCCCCGGGCCGCTCGGGCCGGGTGTGGCCGATGCGGCGGAGATCGCCGCCCGGGTGCTGGCGGTGCTCTGCGTCGCGTACGACGGCGCGGAGACGTTGCTGCGTCAGTGGGCGCCGAGCCTGGCCGAGACCGCGTGGCGACCGCCGGCGGACGGCCGGCCGCACTACGACCAACCCACCCGCGTCGGCTGGTAGCCGCTCGGACAGGCCACGGCGTCGCGCACGGGCGTCGGACCGGAGCCGGCGCCCACGGCGACGCCGTGGTCTTCCCCCTGCACCCCCCGCAGGTCTGCCTTCACTCAACGCCGCCGGGGGCGTGCTTGTCTGCTGTCCGGGTCCGGATTCAACCGTCCGGGCGAGGCGCAACGGCACGACGGGCCGCCCCGCCATCGGTCGAGTCGACGGTCATGGATGGCAGTCGACGGATCGGCTGGCGCGTTCTTCGCGGTGATCCGTCGTAGGGTGGGGGGATGGGGATGCTCTGCGCAGTCAGCTTCAACAGGTACGGGCGCCTCTACTACCTCGACCCCGGCGAGTTGCGTCCGCAGGTGGGCGACAAGGTGCTGGTGCCCACCGACGACGGGCCCGAGGTGGCGGAGTGCGTGTGGGCCGCGCAGTGGGTCACCGAGGAGACCGATGGTTTTCCCCGGCTGGTGGGGCTCGCCGGCGACGACGACCTGCTCCGGGACGAGGCGCTGCGGCGTCGTAAGGCCGAGGCGAAGGTGGCCGCGAAACGGCTGATCCGCTCACACGGCCTGCCGATGAAAGTGGTGGCGGTCGACCACGTGCTCGGCTCCGTCGAGGGCGGCGGCGAGCGCAGCACCGTCTACTTCACCGCCCCACACCGGGTGGACTTCCGCTCCCTGGTCCGTGACCTGGGCGCCACCCTGCACTGCCGGGTCGAGCTACGCCAGCTCTCCGCGCGCGACTCGGCGCGGGTGCAGGGCGGCATCGGCTCCTGCGGTCGCGACCTGTGCTGCGCGACGTTCCTCACCGACTTCGAGCCGGTGACCATCCGGATGGCCAAGGACCAGGACCTGCCACTGAACCCGCTGCGCATCTCCGGTGCGTGTGGCCGGTTGATGTGCTGCCTCAAATACGAGCACCCGTTGTACGCCAGGTTCCAGGAGACCGCCCCGGCGGTCGGCAGCCGGGTCTCCACGCCGGAGGGCGACGGCCGGGTCGTCGGCCACAGCGTCCCCCGCGACGCGGTGACGGTCCGCCTGGACGCGGACGGCTCCCGCTGCTCCTGCTCCCGCGCCTCCGTCTGCGCCCCCCGCCAAGCCCACGACCAGCACTACACCCCCTGACCCCGGTCGGGCGTCGATCAGGGCAGGACTATCGGGGGTTCGGACAGGCGGGCGGTCAGGGCGGTCTCCGGCGTCAGCCAGCTTGCCGTGGGGGACTGGTCGGGGTTCACCCGCCAGTCGCGGGAAACCCGGTCCACCGCGATCGGGTAGATGGTCAGCGTGCCGTCCGCGTCGATGCGCAACCGCAGGAACGACTTGGAGTCCTCGATGCCCTGCCCGGCGAACAGTTCGTTGACGTTCACCCCGAACCAGCCCGCCACCAGCAGGTACACCGCCACCAACTGGCTGGCGACCAGGCCGATCACCGGCCCGTAGACAACCGCCGCGGCGGCTGCCGGCAGCGGCCACGGCCATTCGTAGAACGGCAGCGCCAACCAGACCCAGGTGCCGCTGGCGGCCAGCGCCACCTGGGCCACCCCGTGGCCGACGCCGAGTAGCCAGTGCCGGGCGTGCCGCTTGCCGCTGGCGTTGGGCGGCCTGGCGAACAGCACCGCCGCCGCCACCGTCACGAGCACCATCAACACCAGCGGGACGCTGAACAGTCGCTGGTCGGTGCTGTCGCCCCAGTTCGCCGTCGCGCCCGCCATCGCCAACATCAGCAGGGTGTGCAGGATGCCGAGCAGCGTGGTGAAGCCAGGGTTGCGGAACGGCAGCCGGGCGAAGATGCCCCAGCCGTAGCGGCGGGAGCGGGCCGCGTCCGGATAGCGGGCCACCAGGTCGTACGGCTGGGTGCGGCTGGCCCGGCGGGCCAACGTGTCGCGGGGCGGCACCTCGATGCGCTCCGGCAGCTTGTGGGTGGGGTACAGGTAGGCCCCACCGCCGCCACAGGTGATCAACTGCCGGTCCGGGCTGGCATAGCGGGCGTAGTGGTGCAGGTCGCCGGAGAGCAGCAGCCGCACCCGCGCCCCGGTCGGGTCGATGATCGTCCGGATGAAGTAGTCGATCGAGTCGTACGCCGCCGGGCTGTCGGCGGCCTTGACCCAGGTCGGCGACGGCGCGGCCAGGATCACCTTCGACTCCGGGCCGAGCCGTCGGGCCACCTCGTCGAAGTAGGCCAACTGCGGGTCGTCCAGGTACGAGCCGGACTGGTCGTCCACGCCGAGCAGCCACCAGCCGGCCGGCAACTCCACGGCGAAGTACGACCGCGACTGACCGGTACGCCAGCCGGCGAAGTTGCGGTCCCTTGAGCGGACGAACAGCCGCAGGAAAGCGGTGAGTCCGTCGTACCAGTCGTGGTTGCCCGGCACCGCGAACAGCGTGGGACGGTCGGGCGGAGTCATCGGCAGCGCGGCCTGGTACGGCCCCTTGCACCGGTTCTCGTACTCCTCGTAGGCCGCCGACGGATACACCTGGTCGCCGCCCATCACCAGGGTCTGCGCCCGGGGCAGCCGGTGCCCGTCCACGGTCAGCTCCGGCTGCGCCAGCAGGTACGCGACCGAGTAGGTGGCGTTGAAGCCGTCACCGAGGTCGGCCACGTAGTCGAGCCAGAGCCCGCCGTCCGGTCCGGCCTGACGGAAGATGTCGTCGCCGAAGGCGTTCTGCAACTCGCGCTTGTCCAGGTAGGCGCCGAAGAGGACCGCCAGCAGCGTCCGGATGCCGGTGCTGATCAGCAGGAACGGCGCCAGCCACGGCACCGGCTTGCGTGGGGTGAAGCCCAACTCCAGCGGATCGGTGGAGCGTGGCCGGGGTCGGGCACGCTCGCCGTCGGGGTGATCGTCGGCCGCCGGAGCCCGGTGGTCGTCGCGTTCGTCGCTCACCCGCCGCAGCGTAGTACCGGATTCGGCGAAACGCTGTCCGGTAACAGGCCGGTTGGTCCCCGTTGTCCGGTTGATGGCTGCTGGGAGCGCGAGGGTATCCCGTTCGGTGCCGGGCAACGGGGTGCCGTACACTTGCTGATCGTTGCCGCCTTAGCTCAGTCGGCTAGAGCGACGCACTCGTAATGCGTAGGTCGACGGTTCGATTCCGTCAGGCGGCTCGGCACGGAAGCCCAGGTCATCGACCTGGGCTTCGCCGTTTCCCAAGGTCCACGACAGCGCCGCCGGACGTGCCAGTCCGCAGACAGTCCGCATCCCGTGCTGCGACCGCCTCGTCCAGCCGGTTGGCGACCGCGTCCAGGTCGTCACCGAAGAGGCCGGCGTGCACGTCCAACGTCATCGACGCCGACGCGTGCCCGAGCATCCGCTGCACCCCCAGGGCTTGCCACTCAATGGGTCAGCCGAGGGAAGGACTGGCCGGCGGAACTCACGAGCTGGCCAGGGCCGCAACCAACCGATCAGCCATCTACGATCTTCTTCTGATCCCGAGGCCGGTCAGAGCGGCTTGGTCCCGTGATAAGTGCGAAAATCTCCTGTATGAAGCCAGCCAAGAACCTGTGGTGGCAGACAGCAAAGACGCCGAAGCAGGGTTTCATAAGGGGAGGCGTCTGGCTTCTCCTGGCCGTCGGGTGGGTGGTCGTGGCCGTCGGAGACCCCACGCCGTGGCGTTGGGCATTTGCCGCACTGTGGGCGGTCGTCGGTGTGGGCTACCTGGTGTCAGCCGTTCTGCTGCGGCGAAGGCAGCGCGAGACTCAGGACAGGGCGGGGCTAGAGGGGAGATAACGCTGAACGATGGCACCTCCTGTCGCGCACCAGCGAGCCGCCGGCTCCTGAATCAAGCGCGATTTCCACCAACTCTCACGCCGTTTCGTATTCATGCCAACAATGCCGCAATCACTCTTGCTGCGGCCTTCTCCGCCCTCCCGCTGCCCCCGGGAACGACGACGGGCAAGTAGACTGTGGCCGTTCTCCCGGCGGTGGGAGAGGGCAGAGGTAGGAATTTTGACGAACGTACCGATTCCCGGATCGAAGTCCGTCACGGCTCGGGCGCTTTTCCTCGCGGCCGTGGCGGAGGGCACCTCGCGACTGACCGGGGCGTTGGATTCCGACGACACGCAGGCGTTCCGCTCCGGATTGCGTGCGCTCGGTTACCGGGTCTCCGACACCGACGAGGTCTGGAGCATCGACGGCGACCCCGACGGTCCGCCCTCCCGTTCCGCACATGTCTACTGTCGCGACGCCGGCACCGCGGCCCGCTTCCTCCCTGCCCTCGGCGCTCTCGGAAACGGCGAGTTCCGGTTCAACGCCTCGCCGCAGATGCGTCGGCGTCCGGTCGGGCCGATGACCACCGCGCTGCGGGAGCTCGGCGCCGATCTCCGATTCGAGGACCGTGACGATCACCTGCCCGTCGTCATCGACGCCCGCCGGCTGCGCGGTGGCCGGCTCCGCCTCGACTCGTCGATCTCCTCGCAGTTTCTGACCGCACTCCTGATGGCCGCGCCGGCCATGACCGAAGGTCTGACAGTGCAGGTCACCGGCATGGTGTCGCGGCCGTACGTGGAGATGACGGTCCGGATGATGCGCGACTTCGGCGTGTCGGTCGAGTGGGACGACGACACCTTCACGGTGCCCCCGCAGCGTTACGTGGCGCGCGACTACCGCGTCGAGCCGGACGCCTCGACGGCCAGTTACTTCTTCGCGGCCGCAGCCCTGACCGGCAATTCCGTCACCGTTGCAGGCCTCGGCACCGAGGTCATGCAGGGCGACATCGGATTCGTCGACATTCTTCGCCGGATGGGCGCCGACGTGACCATCGGCAGCGACCGGACAACCGTCACCGGCACCGGCCGGATCACCGGGACGACAGTGAACATGCGTGACATCTCCGACACCATGCCGACCCTGGCGGCAATCGCACCCTTCGCCGACGGCCCGGTGCGAATCGAGGACGTCTACAACACTCGCGTGAAAGAGTGCGACCGTCTCGAAGCCTGCGCCAAGAATTTGAGTGCGATGGGCATCGAGGTGGCGACGGGCCGCGACTGGATCGAAATTCAGCCCGGCCGTCCCAGGCCCGCGCTGATCGATTGTCATGCGGATCACCGGATCGCCATGGCTTTCAGCGTCACCGGGCTCCGCGCCGATGGCATCGCACTCGACGATCCCGAATGTGTGAAGAAGACGTTCCCCGAATTCCACCAGGTCTTCGGTGAAATGCGCGAGCAGTGGAGT
The DNA here is from genome assembly GCF_049847025.1 of Micromonospora sp. DT231. Lineage (NCBI taxonomy): Bacteria > Bacillati > Actinomycetota > Actinomycetes > Micromonosporales > Micromonosporaceae > Micromonospora > Micromonospora sp. DT231. Next base: position 674,066 of record NZ_JBNCNO010000002.1, read on the forward strand.
CGCGCCGCCGTCGGCCGCGACTGATCGGAGCGGCCCGCGGGCTGCGCCGTGGGTCATCGCTCACCGGATGGTCGCCGCCTCTATCAATCGGCGCTTCCGACGATCCGGCAGATCAACCCGCCGGCGCTGATCGCGCCCGGCCCGACGAGGCGTCGAGCCGGGCGCGTCGAGCGAGCTATGCCACGAAGCGGGAACGGCGTCGGCGTCCGATCAGGTAACCCACGCCGCCGAGGAGCAGAAGCGCGCCGCCGATGCTGGCCACCGTCATGGTGTTGGTGCCGGTGACGGGCAGTCCGCCACCGTCACCGCCGGAGGCGCCCAGGCTGGCGGAGGATGTGGGGGTCGGCGCAACGGACGTCGTAGCGCTGGCCGTCGCGCTGGGCGTCGCACTGGGCGTGGCGCTCGGCGTCGACGTGGGCTGCGCCGCGCAGTCACTCACACGTGCGGCGTACAGGCCGTCGTTCAGGTAAGCCAGGAGGGCGTCGATGGAGTCGGCGTTGAGCGTCTTCTGCGCGGCGTCCTTCACGTTGGCGCCAGCACCCGTCATCGTCCGGCCCACCGAGATTCGCAGAGCTGCCCACCACAGATCCTGCATGCGCGACTTGAGGAAGGCCCGGAGCTCCTCCGAGGTGCCGCCCAGCGCCTTCTCGATCGCCTCCGGCAGCCCGGGCAGCTCCTCCTTGTTCGCCGTGTCCAGGACCCGATAGGCCAGCAGCCGCAACTGCCCGAGGTCGGCGGTATCCAGATCGATGGTGACAGCCTTACGAATATCCGTGTACGTGTTGCGTTCGACCGTCTGGCAGGTCGCGTTCAGCCCGGGTGAGCCAGCCTGAGCCACCGCCGGTGCCGCCGGAACCAGAAACGCCAGCGCTATCAGGGCGCCGGCCGGGAACTTCCATCGCATGTAGATCTTCCTCCCCGTTGTAGATCAAAACATGGAGATATTACCGGCGGGGAGCGGGAAGGCAAGAAGGGTGGATGTCGTGGACTGCGCACGGAAAAGGCGACAGCGGTTACCCGCACGGAGGCAGGCCACCCAGTTACTCCTCGCGCTTGTTGCCGTCGTCGTCCACCAGCAGGAAGCCCGTCCGGTCCGTGACCTCGCGGGAGCTGCGCAGCGCGCCGACGGCCGCCAATCCCGCCCCGGCGAGCGGGATCGCCGTCTCCACGGCCGACGACACCTGGAGGGTGTCTTCCGTTGACCTACTCACCGCCATCCCCAGTTGCAGGAAGGCGTCCCGGTCCGGGTTGGCCATCTCCCACCAGCCCGACCACAACCCGGCGAGATTCGAGTACGCGTCGGCCGCTGCGAGGGACAGCAGGAAAAACCCCACCGGGAGCAGCCAACGGCGGTCCGCGCGCCACCCGGACAGCGCGAGCGCCCCCATGGTCACGAGGGCAGCGAGCAGCGCCGGCCACACCGTCCCGAGCAGGTCCGGCAGTGGATGGTCGACGAACTCGGGGGTGGAGTCCAGCCCGAACCAGGCGAGCAGCAGCAGTGCGAGGACTGCCGTCGCCACACCCCGGCGCCTGCCGCGGGACGGCAGTGCCAACACGCCGGCCGCGAGACAGGCAGCGCCGAGCGCCAGGCCCAGCGCGGCGAGCCGTTGCCTGTCGATCGAGTCCCGCCACGGGCCCAATATGGACGTCTCCGCAGCCGCCGGCCCGTATGCCACCCAGCCCACGTCGACGGACTGCTCCTGATGCCAGTGCAGTCGCACGGCAGCCACCACGGCAAGGAGCCCGATGCCGGCGGCGACGGCCCACCGCACCCGGTGCTCACCGCGACTCAGCAGGACGTAGCCGAGCAGGGCGAGCAGCATGACCAGGCCGAACTGCATCGACGCGGCTGGACTGGCGACCAGCGCCGCCCCGGCCGAGAGCAGACCGGCCGCGACGGACGCGACGAGCAGGCCGAACGGAAGACGCATGGCCGAGATCGTGGCACGCGAGCCGGAGTCGCGTAGCCCCGTTGGGCCAGGGCGGGATGGGCGCCGATGCGGTGGACATCAGAATGGCGATCCGGGCAGCCGCCGGCCGGTTCCCTTTCGCGGGAGGATCCTTCGCCTCACCGGCTTCGGCAATAGTCGCCCGGCGTCATCCCGAAGTAGCCCCTGAAGGCCTGGATGAACGCACTGGGACCGCTGTAACCGCTGGCTGTGGCGGTGGTGGTCACCGACTTGCCCTGGGCGATCAACGTGAGCGAGTGGTGCAGCCGCAGTTGGGTCCGCCAGTGCGGGAACGACATCCCGGTCTGCTGCCGAAACAGTCGGCTGAGGGTACGCGCGCCGGCGCCCACGGCCATGCCCAGTTCGCCGAGGGTGCGGCGGTCGGTGGGGTCCTCGAGCAGGATCTCGGCAAGATCCCGCAACCGGGGGTCGTCCGGGTACGGCAGGCGCAGGCGCAACGTGGCGGTCCGTCGTAGCTGGTCAAGAGCCACCCGTTCGAGATTGTGCTGTTCGTCGTCGGTCAGCTCCTCGCCGTCGGTGAGTTTGACGATCACCTCGCGCAGCAACGGTGAGACGGCCAGGGCGGTCGGCTGATCCACACCCAGCGGGTTCAGCGGGCGGTCGAACATGATCGCGCGCATGTCGGTGGGCCCGTACGCCCGATGGGCGTGGGCGGCACCTGCCGGGATCCACACCGCCCGATCCGGCGGCACGGTCCACAGCCCGGTCGGCGTCGACACCCCGAGCACACCGTTGCGGGGACAGACCAGTTGATGGCGGGCGTGGGTGTGCCAGTCGATCCGGTCGCGGTCGGCCAGGGGCACCCGGGCGGGGCCATCGACATCTTGGCTGCTTGTCGACATAAATCGGCAGGATATCGATAGTCCGCACCTGAGGCGACCGGGCATCCTTCCTGAGGACACCGGACGAGAGAGCTGATCATGACGGAGATGGGCAGCCGGGTGAACTCGGCCAACCCTGGGACGATGGTGCCGCTGGACGAGCAACCGTCGGCGTGGCGGCGAATGCGACTGTGGAGTGCCGCCCACGCGGTCGACGACCTCTACCAAGGTCTGGTGCCGGCCTGCGTCCCGTACTTCGTGCTGGACCGCCACTACAGCTACGTAGCCGCCGGCGGTCTCACGCTCGCCGCGACCCTGGGTAGCTCCGTCCCGCAGCCGTTCATCGGCGTCGCCGTCGACCGTTACCGGCTCGACTGGCTCGCCGGGGCGGGCGTGACGCTGGCTGGAATCGGGCTCGGCCTCTCCGGTCTCGTGCACAGTTACGTGGCGGTCTGGTTGCTGCTCTGTGCCTCGGGGTTCGGCGTGGCGATGTTCCACCCGGCCGCGGGAAAGTCGGCCCGGGTGGCGGCCGGTGAGAGCGCCACCGCGATGAGTATCTTCGCCGCCGGCGGCAGTGTCGGGTTCTTCCTGGCACCGGTACTTGCCACTCCCGCACTCATCGCGATGGGTGTCGGAGCGACGGCGCTCTTCATCCCGCCGGCCGTACTGATGGGCTTCCTGTTGTACCGCAATCGGCTACCGCGGCCGGCCGCCCGCTCCGTTTCCGACAACGGCTCGGACCGCTGGATTCCCTTCCTGGTGTTGACGGGCATCGAGACCGTCAGATCGGTGGCCTTCTTCGGCGCGATCACCTTCATCGAGTTGTTCTGGATACGCCATCTGGGCGCGGGCAAGAGCCTCGCCGGGGCCGCGCTGGCCTGCTTCCTGGTCGGCGGGGTTCTCGGAACACTGCTGGGCGGCCGGATCGCCGACCGGGTCGGGATGGTCCGCACCGTGCAGCTCGGCGCGATCATCGCCATACCCGCGCTCGTCGGCCTGCGATTCACGCCCGGGGAGTACCCGCCGCTGCTCCTCGCCGTGCTCGCCGGCGCCGCCCTGAACATCCCGTTCGCGGTGCTGGTCAAGCTGGGCCAGGACTACCTGCCGACGCGGCCCGGCACCGCGGCCGGTGTGACACTCGGACTCGCCGTGAGCATCGGGGGCCTCATCGCGCCCGTCCTGGGCGTGGCCGCGGAAAAGTGGGGTCCCGAGGGCGTGTTCACCATCATCTGCCTGATTCCCCTCGTGGCGCTGGCACTCGGGGTGTTCCTCACCGAGCCGCGGAAGTGATGCGTCAGGCCCGAGCCGGCGTGCTGGCCGGAACGGCGGCGTACCTCCTCTGGGGTTTGCTGACCCTCTACTGGCCGCTGCTGGAGCCGGCCTCCGCGGTGGAGATCCTCGCCCACCGCATCGTCTGGTCACTGGTCTTCGTCGCCGTCGTGCTGGCGATCCAGCGCGACCTCCGCTGGGTACGGGCGATCCGGCGGCAGCCACGGGTACTGGCGCTGCTGGCCGGCGCCGGCTGTTTCGTGGGCGCCAACTGGGGCCTCTACATCTGGGCGGTCAACAACGGGCGGGTGATCGAGGCGGCCCTCGGCTACTACATCAATCCGCTCTTCACCGCGCTTCTCGGCCTGGCGGTGCTGCGGGAGCGGATGGCGATCGTCCAGTGGGTCGGCGTGGCCCTGGCCACGGGGGGCGTGGTGTGGCTGGGGATCGACGCCGGACGGCCGCCGTGGGTGGCGATCGGCCTCGCCGCCACCTTCGGAATCTACGGACTGCTTCGCAAGTGGGCGGCCATGCCGAGCTGGCGGGCGTTGGCGGTGGAGACCGCCACGCTGGCCGTGCCCGCCGCCGCGTACCTCGCCTTCCTGTCGGCGACGGGCCAGAGCCACCTTGGGGACGGTCCGGTCCGGTCCGTGTTGCTCGTCAGCACCGGCCTGGTCACCGCGCTGCCGTTGGTGCTGTTCGGCTTCGCGGCGGTCCGGACGCCGCTGACGGTCCTCGGGATGCTCCAGTTCCTGCTGCCGACGACACAGTTCGTCATCGGGTACTTCGGGCTGCACGAGTCGATCAGCGCTGTCGGCCTGGGCGCCTACTGCCTGGTCTGGGCCGGTGCGGCGTTCTTCCTCGCCCCCTACGCGCGGCGGCAGACCCGCGCCGAGGACGGGCGCGCGTGAAACCAACTGGCGCTGAGAATCGGCTACTGAGGTCGGGCACGATCTTCCTGTCGTGCGGCGGGATCAGGTGTAGATGTTCTTTGCGTACTCCGGGCCGTAGTGCCGCTCCAGATCCTCCAGGCTCACCGCCGGTGCCTCGACCTCCTTGATCAGGCGGGGGCGCGACGGCAGCAGGTCCGGCTGCCAGGTGTCCGGCTGCCACAGCGCGGACCGCAGGAACGCCTTCGCGCAGTGGTAGAAGATCTGCTCGATCTCCACCACCACGGCGAGCACCGGTCGGTGTCCCTTGACCACCATGTCGTCGAACCAGGGCGCGTCGCTGAGCAGGCGCGCCCGCCCGTTGATCCGCAGCGTGTCGGTGCGCCCCGGGATCAGGAAGAGCAACCCGACGTGTGGGTTGTCCAGGATGTTGCGGTAACCGTCGGCCCGCCGGTTGCCCGGCCGCTCGGGCAGCGCGATTGTCGTGTCGTCCAGCACCATGGCGAACCCGGCCGGGTCCCCCTTGGGGGAGACGTCGCAGCTACCGTCCGCACCGGCGGTGGCCAGCAGGCAGAACGGCGACGCGGCAAGCCACTCACGGTCCCGCTCGTGTAGGCGTCGGCGTTCCTTGTTGACGGCCCGCGCGGTTGGTGCCCCCAGCAACTCGCGCAGTTCCTCGTGCGAAGTGATCTCCACCGTCACGTGATCCTCCCTCAGGCGTTGACCCGTTGGCGGGCACCGCCACGTGTCAGCCTAGGCCGCCGTGACCAGGGTGAGGTTTGTGCCCGGTCGCCGGGGGGTAGGGCCTCACCCGACGCGCCCGCCGCACGAGACCGTTCCGCAGGACGCCGACAAGTGGAGGCCGGGAGATGGAGAGCCGACTCAAGGTACTGGGTCATCCAGTCCATCCGATGCTCGTCATGTTCCCGGTCGCGTTGCTGGCCACGGCGGTGCTGTTCGACGTGGTCGATACCGTCGGCGGCCCCGACCTCCTCGGCGAGGTCGCGTACTGGAACATCACCGTCGGCCTGATCGGCGGTCTCCTCGCGGCGGCGGCCGGCTCGTTCGACCTGCTGGCCATCCCGACCGGCACCCGGGCCAAGCGGGTGGGTCTGCTGCACGCCGCCGCCAACGTCGCGGTGATCCTGCTCTTCGCCGCCGTGTGGGCCGTGCGGCTCAATGCCGACTCCCGGGCCGCGGGCGGTGCCCTCGTCGCCATCGAGGTGGTCGCGGTCGGGATCCTCGGCATCAGCGCCTGGCTGGGTGGCGAGCTGGTCGACCGGCTCGGCGTGGGCGTCGACGCCGACGCCGGCCTGGACGCGCCCAGCTCACTACGGCCGTCGACGGCCACCCAGCGGATCGGAGAGGCGCGATGAGCGAGCAGCAGGCCGGCGGATTCGGTCGGGGCTGGCGCGGCGGCCGGCAGCAGGGCTGGGACCCGATGGGCGAGTTGCAGTCGCTGCGCGCCGAGCTGAGCCGACTCGTCGGTGGCCGGGCCAATGCGTCCGACGTCGAGCTGACCGAGACCGCCGACGGCTGGGAGGTCGTCGTCCGGCTGCCCGGGGTGGCGCCGGAGGAGGTGGCGGTCGAGCTGGACGACCTCGAGTTGTGCGTACGGGCCCGCTCCGAGGCGGAGGTCAACGCCGACCAGGGCATCCCGGGCGGCTTCGAGACCCGCGGCTTCGAATACCGCATCAACCTGCCGTCGCGCGCCGACCCGGACGCCATCGACGCGGTCATGGACCACGGCCTGCTCCGGGTCCGCCTGCCCCGGGCGACCCGACCCGCGCCGCGCACCATCACCGTCGGCCGCACCGGGCCGCGCTCCGGCGACCTGTCCACGGGTACGCCGATAGCGGCCGACCCCGCCGCGGACCGGGAGCTGCACCGCCCGGACACCGCCGGCGAGGTCGACCGGACGTAGCGGGCTGCGTGGTCACTCCGTCCCTGCTCGGCCCGACGGCCGGGCGCGTCGACGACGTGCGGCGCATCGCGGTGCTGCGCGCCAACGCCCTTGGCGACTTCATCTTCGCCCTGCCGGCGTTGGACGCGTTGCGTGCCGCGTACCCCGCGGCGGAGATCGTGCTGCTCGGAGCGCCGTGGCACGCGAAGCTCTGGCGCGACCGGCCCGGCCCGGTGGACCGGGTGCTCGTGGTGCCGCCCGCGCCCGGCATCCGTGCTCCCGAGCCGGGCGAGCCGGAGTCGTCGATCGACGACTTCCTGGCCGCCGCGACCGGGTGCGACCTGGCCGTGCAGATCCACGGCGGCGGCGCCAACTCCAACCCGCTGATCAGTCGTCTCGGCGCCCGGGTGACCGTCGGCCTGCGCGCCGACGACGCGCCGCCGCTGGACCGGTGGCTCCGCTACGTCTACTACCAGCACGAGGTCATCCGCTACCTGGAGGTGGTGGGGCTGGTGGGCGCGCCGGCGACCACCATCACGCCGACGCTCGCGGTGACCGACGCCGATCGGGCCGAGGCCGCCCAGGTGCTCGGCCCGGCGGACCGGCCCCGGGTGGCGCTGCACCCGGGCGCCACCGACAACCGCCGTCGCTGGCCCGCCGCGCACTTCGCCGAGGTGGCGCGTGCGCTGCACGAGGACGGCTACGAGGTGCTGGTCACCGGCACGCCCGCGGAGCGGGAGGTGGTGGACCGGGTCGTCGCCGCGGCTCAGGTGCCGGTGCGCCCACAGGTGGGCACGCTCAGCCTGGGTGGGCTGGTCGGTTGCTACGCCGACTGTGCGTTGGTGATTTCCAACGACACCGGCCCGTTGCACGTGGCCGCCGCGGTGGGCGCGCCCACGGTGGGCATCTTCTGGGTGGGCAACCTGATCAACGGGGCCAGCCCGCTGCGCGGCCGGCACCGGCCGATCAGCTCGTGGACTGTGCACTGCCCGGTCTGCGGGGTCGACTGCACACCGGGCATCTACCCGCACCGGCCCGGCGACGGTGAGTGCCCGCACCGGGATTCCTTCGTCGCCGACGTTCCGGTGATCGAGGTGCTGGAAGCGGCCCGGGAGCTGCTCACTCCGTAGTCTCAGGCCGGCTGCGGGGTGTCCTCGTCGGCGAGGACGACCTCCCACGCCTCCACGTCCCGGTCGGTGACCGTGGTCGGGGACTCCAGGTGGTACGCGCCGCTGGGCAGGATGCCCGCACCGCCGTCGCGGGCCAGCACCGCGAGCTGCGCGGCCACGTCCTCACCCTGGTGCTTCTCCTGCACCCGACGCCAGAAGTCGAAGCCGCCGGCGTCGACGAGCTTGGCCCGGTCGTAGAGCACACACCCGCCGATCCAGGACACCTTGTACGCCCGCCACGCACCCGGCGGCAACGCCAACTGCTCGGTGATGTGCAGCAGGTTGGCCGCCGAGTGGATGCGGGCGCGGTTCCACTCCGGGGTGTCGGGTCGGATCCGCTCCGGCGTCGGCGGTCCCGCCCACTCCTCGTAGTGCCCGTGCGAGTCCGGACGCCTCTCGTCGGCGTACGACAGCCCGTGCACACCGTTGCCGACGAAGCCGCAGCCCAGCTCGCCGATCGCCGTCACCAGCCGGTGCAGGGCCCCCGGTTCCAGCCAGACATCGTCGTCGAGGTTGAGGACGTACCGGGCGGTCGAGGCGGCGAGCAGGTACGCCCGGTGTTCGGCCAACCCCCGGCGGGGCAACCGGCGGGTCAGCAGCACCGGGTGACCCCGCTGGCGCAGCGCCCGGACCATTGTGGCCGCGGCGGGATGCGCGTACGCCGGATCCCCGTCGGACTGGTCGCTGACCACCACCCCGAAGCCGGGCACCCCGTCCTGGGCGGCGAGACCGGCCAGGGTGACAGCCAGCTCGGCGGGCCGGTTCCGGGTCGGGATCAGCACGTCGACAAGCCGGTCGGTGCGGAACTCCGCCGGGGTGCCGAGGTCCAGGGGGCGGTTCACGACGCCTGGGTACGGGAGCTGAGCGACGGGTCGGGCTCCCGCTCTCCCGTGGTCGGCGACGGGTCGGGTTTCCGCTCACCCGTGGTCGGCGACGGGTCCTGGCTGTGTGACCGGATCCGCTCGATGATCGCCGAGGTGGACCGGTCCGGCACGTACCCCAGGGTGTGCACCTGGCCACCCAGCCGGCGCACCAGCGGCGCCTCCGGGACCAGCTCCGGCGGGTAGTCCCCGCCCTTGACGTAGATGTCCGGCCGGACCGCCTCGATCAGCGCGGCGGGTGAGTCCTCCTCGAACACCACCACATGATCCACACAGGCGAGCGCGGCGAGCAGTGCGCCCCGGTCCTCGACCGGGTTGACCGGCCGGTCCGGGCCCTTCAGCCGGCGTACGCTGCCGTCCGAATTGACCGCCACGATCAGCAGGTCACCCAACGCGCGGGCCTGTTCCAGGTAGCGCACGTGCCCCCGGTGCAGCACGTCGAAGCAACCGTTGGTGAAGACCACCGACCGTCCCGCCTCGCGGTACTCGGCGACGATCGCGTCCAACTCGTCGCTGCCGACGAGGGCGGGATGGTTCCTGGTCTCGATCGGCTGGCCGAGCGCGGTGAGCAGGTCCTCCCGCCGGCACACGCAGGTGCCGGTGTCGGAGACGGTGATGGTGGCCGCCAACTGGGCGAGCTGGGCGGCGGTGGGCAGCGGCGCATCGGCGGCCAGGGCCAACGTCATCGCCGCCAGGTACGCGTCGCCGGCGCCCACGGCGTGGCTCGCCGGGACCGGCGTGCTGTGACTGCGCCGCGGCTCCCCGTCGGCGCCACCCACCACCGCCCCCTCGGTGTCCAGGGTCACCGCGACCACGTCGGCGCCCGTGTGCGCGCGCAGCTCCGCCAGGCGTGACTCCGCCAGGACGGCCCGGTCCACGCCCTCCCCGGCCCGGGTGTTCACGGTGACGCCGGTGCCGGTGACGCTGAGCCCGTCGCCGGTGAGGGCCACCCGGTCCTCACCCGGGGTGGGCTCACCGACAGGTCCCGGGCGGCCGGCGGTGCTCTCGGTGCCGTTGTCGGCGCGTACCCCGCCGGGGGCCGCGCCCACGGTCAGCTCGGACGGGCCGTCGGCCGGGTCACCGTGCGGGTGCTCCAGGTGCAGTTCGGTGCCGGCGGTCGGTCGGGTCGCGCCGGCGGCGCGGGCGAGCAGCCGGGTCGCCTCGGCGAAGCTGGGCGTGACCACTGTCGGCGCGAGGCCCCGCCAGTCGGCCAGGTCGTGGGCGTCCAACGCGACAGTGGCGTACCGCTCGCGTTGCTCGACGAGCCACGCGCGGACCGGCGCGGGCAGCGCCCCCAGGCCGTAGTCGCAGACCACCAGGGTCGGCGCCTCCCCACCGGCGGCGGCGCGCAACTCCTCGGTGGCGCAGCTCAGCGCGGTGAGCAGCCGGGTCACGCCCTCCGGGTCGAGCGCGTCGTCCGGGTCGCCGGAATCCTCGCGGAGCAGGATCTGGTTGCCGGCCAGCATCCGCCGCTTCACCGGCGTGGGCCGTCCGGGCTGGTTGACAGTGCGGTCCCAGACGCCCGCGCGGTCCAGGCAGTCGTGCAACTCGTCGCCGGCCACGTCGGCGCCGACAGGTGCCACGAGCACCGCCCGACCGCCGAGGGCGGCGACGTTTACCGCGGTGTTCGCGGCCCCACCGGCGGCGGAGATCCGTCGGCGCAGGGTGAGGACCGGTGCGGGCGCCTCTCGACAGAGGCGGTCGGAGTCGGCGAACCGCCACTCGTCCAACATGGCGTCACCGACGATCAGGACCGGGCGTTCGAGCCAGCTCTCCACGACGGTGGCGAGCCGGCGCTGTTCCGCTGCTGCTCCTGCCATGCCTCCCCGGGTCCCCAGCGCCCTCCGGGACAAACCTGGCCGGCACCTGACCTGCGGCTACGTCCCCGCCGTGCCCTTAGCGCCCGGCTGGGCCGTTTCGGGCGTCCGGAGGCGGGAAGGGAATTGAGGTAACCCCGGAAAGGAGAGGTACCGAGATGGCAGCGCAACTACAGGGCAAGCGGATCGCCTTCCTGGCCGCCGACGGCGTCGAGGAGGTCGAGTACGTCCAGCCGCGCGAGGCGGTCGAGAACGCCGGCGCGACCGTCGAGCTGGTCTCGCTCAAGCCCGGGACCATCCAGTCCTTCAACCACCTCGACCAGTCGAAGACGTACGACGTGGATGTGACGGCGGACAAGGCGGACGCCGACGGCTACGACGCGCTCGTGCTCCCCGGAGGTGTCGCGAACCCGGACTTCCTGCGGAGCGACCCGGACGCGGTGCGGTTCGTGAGGGCGTTCTTCGACGCGGGCAAGCCGGTCGGGGTGATCTGTCACGGTCCGTGGACGCTGATCGAGGCGGACGTCGTGCGCGGCCGACGGATCACGTCGTGGCCCAGCCTGCGTACGGACCTGACGAACGCCGGCGCCACCTGGGTCGACGAGGAGTGCGTAACCGACGGCAACCTGACCAGCAGCCGCAAACCAGACGACCTCCCCGCCTTCTGCGCAGAAATCACCAAAACCTTCGCCCCCTAACCCCCGCCCCGCTGCCCTGCCCCCGCCCCCCACCCCGGAGACCCCCGTTGATCATGAGGTTATAGCCCTCCAGCTCGGCGTGTCGTGGCGATAACCTCATGATCAACGCCCACGGTCGGGCGGTGGGGGCGGGGGTGGGGTGGGGTTGGGCAGGGGGTTTTTTGGGGGTTGGGCGCATGTTCTTCGGTGTGCGGGATAGAAGGCCACATGACCACCGAAGCCTCCGCCGCGCCGGTGCTGAATCGTCAGCAGATCCGGCTGCTCATGTTCGGCCTGATGACCGGCATGCTGTTGGCCGCACTCGACCAGACGATCGTCGGTACGGCCCTGCCGACGATCGTCGGGGAGTTGGGCGGGATCAACCACTACTCGTGGGTGGTCACCGCGTACCTGCTCGCCTCGACGGCGTCGACGCCGCTATACGGCAAGATGGCCGACCTGTACGGGCGCCGCCCGGTCTTCCTCTTCTCGATCGGCACGTTCCTGGTCGGGTCGCTGCTGGCCGGGCTGTCGCAGAACATGACCCAGTTGATCATCACCCGGGGCATCCAGGGTCTCGGCGCCGGTGGTCTGCTGACGCTCGCGTTCACCATCATCTCGGACGTGGTGTCGCCCCGTGAGCGCGGGCGTTACCAGGGCCTGTTCGGCGCGGTCTTCGGGATCTCGTCGGTGGCCGGACCGCTTGTCGGGGGTTACTTCGCCGAGACCGACTGGCGGTGGATCTTCTACATCAACGTGCCGCTGGCGATCCTGGCCATCGTGGTCTGCTACCACGTGATGCGGTTGATCCCGTTCGAACGCCGGGACCACTCGATCGACTGGCTCGGGGCTGGCCTGCTGGTCGCCGGGGTGAGTTCGCTGCTGCTCGCGCTGAGCTGGGGCGGCAACGAGTACGCCTGGGGATCGGGTGTGATCATCACGCTCTTCGTCGTCGGTGCGGTGCTGGGGGTGCTCTTCGTCCTCCAGGAGGCCCGGGTGGCCGAGCCGATCCTGCCGCTGCGGCTGTTCCGCAGCGCCACCTTCGCCCTGGCCAACTCGGCACTTCTCGTCATCGGCCTGGTGATGTTCGGTTCGATCATCTTCATCCCGCTGTACCTGCAGATCGTCAAGGGCGCCTCGCCGACCCGCAGCGGTCTGCTGATGCTGCCGATGATGGCCGGCATCATCATCACCTCGATCCTGACCGGTCGAGCGATGACCCGGATCGGCCGGTACAAGTGGTTCCCGGTGGCCGGCTCGGTGACCCTGCTGGTCGGCATGTTCCTGTTCACCCGGCTGGAGGTGAGCACCTCCCTGTGGGTGGCGTTCGGTTTCATGGTGGTGATCGGCATCGGTCTGGGTCTGTGCATGCAGTCGCTGATCCTGGCGGTGCAGAACGCGGTCTCCGTCCGCGACCTGGGCGCCGGCACGTCCTCGGCGACCTTCTTCCGGTCACTCGGTGGTTCGTTCGGGGTGGCGATCCTCGGCACGGTGCTCTCGTCCCGGCTGGCCAGCGGGCTCGGCGACCGGCTGCCCGGCGCGATCGCACAACTTCCGCCGCAGGAGCAGGCCGCGGTGGCGGCGAGTGGCGGCACCAACATCTCGATCAACGACCCGGCCACCATCCTGGCCCTGCCGGGGCCGGTCCGCGCGGCCATCCAGGGCGCCTTCGTCGACGCGTTGGACATGGTCTTCCTGACCGCCGGCCTGATCGCGATCGTGGCGGTGGTGGTCACCCTGACGCTGCCCAACACGCAGCTACGGGGTGCCGGCCCGCAGGGTGCCACCGGCGGCGCCGACCCGCTCGGCGGTGAGGCCCCGGCCCCGGGCGGCAAGCCGCTGACCCGCGAGTCCAAGGAGGAGGCCGCCGCCGACATGGAGGCCAAGTCCCAGACGATGATCTGAGCGTCTCGACACCGACCGCCCCGGACTGCTCCGGGGCGGTCGGCGTCAGCTGGCCACGAGGCGGAGCGGCTGCGGGTGTTGACTGTTGAGGCGATCGAGCGCGTCGGAGGTCGCCGCATCGGCGGGCAGGTACACGATCAGACGCTGGTCGTCGTCCGCCGGGAGATCGAGGGTCTCGTACGTGAGCCGGAGCAGACCCGCCTCGGGATGGGCCAGCCGGAAGATGCCGCTGGCCTTCGGCAGGCTGGGCACGGTGTCGACGCGCCGGGTGAAGGCGTCACCCGCCGTGATGGTCAGTTCGTCGGCCAGGGCGGCCATCGGCGGGTAGGCCCGGAACGGGCCTTGTTTGAGGGCGGCGACCTGCTCGTCGGCCAGGTGGTCCCAGTCGGGGTACGCGCGGCGAGCCCGGGCGTCGCCGAGGATGAACCGGGCGAGGTTGGCCGGCGTCGCGTCCAGCAGACCGATCGGACCGACCAGCCGCACGTACCCGGCGGTGTGGGCGAGGACGTCGCTGAGCTGGTTGAGCAGCACCGCCGGTGCAGGTTCGAGACGGTCGAGCAGCGCCCGCACGGTCGGACGTACCTCGCCGCTCGGGGTGCTGCGGCCCCGGCAGTTGTAACTGGGATCGGCCGCCTTGGTGAGGTGGTGCAGGTGGGCGCGTTCGTGCCCGTTCATCCGGAGTGCGTTCGCGAGCGCAGCGAGCACCTGCGGGGACGGTCGACGGTCGCGGCCCTGTTCGAGTCTCGTGACGTACTCGACGCTCACGTCGGCGAGGGCCGCCACCTCGGATCGGCGTAGCCCCGCTGCGCGACGGCGCGGCCCAGCGGGAAGCCCCACCTCGGCCGGTTTCACCGCTTCCCGGTGGAGGCGCAGGAACAACCCAAGCTCGTTGTTGCTCACCATCCGAAGGTAACAATGCCGGCTGATCGGATGGTGTCCCTGCCACTACCAGCCTCGGTCCGGTCTCCCTGGGCTCCGGCCAACTGACGACCGTGAAGGGAGGCGCTCGACAGCTGTCGAGCGGGAGTTCCGGTCGGTTGGAGTTGGGTCATGAGTCGTACGGTTGCGGTAGTCGGCGGCGGGTACGGGGGTACGGCGGTCGCCAAGGCGCTGGAGTCGGTTGCCGATGTCGTCCTCATCGATCCTCGGGACGCGTTCGTCAACGTCGCCGGGGCGCTGCGGGCGCTGGTCCGGCCGGAGTGGGCAGGCAACATCTTCTTTCCCTTCGACACGGTGCTCACGCGGGGCACGGTGCTCCGGGATCGAGTGGTCTCGGTGGATTCCGGTGGTGTCACGCTGGCCTCGGGTCAGCGTGTCGCGGCGGATTATCTGGTGCTGGCCACCGGTTCCAGTTACGCCTACCCGGCCAGGCTCAACGCCGACTCCATCGACGCGGCGCTCGACGACCTGCGTCAGACCCACAAGGAGTTGGCCAGCGCCGAACGGGTCCTGATCCTCGGCGCCGGGCCGGTCGGACTGGAACTGGCCGGTGAGATCAAGGACGTCTGGCCGGACAAACACGTCACCCTCGTCGATCCCGCCGAGCAACTGCTGCCCGGCTTCGAGCCTGAGTTGCGCGACGACCTGCACCGGCAGCTCGACGAACTGGGCATCCAGGTGCGGCTGGGCACCAGCCTGGCCGCACCGTTGACGACCGACGCCAGTCGGGCCGCGACCGTCACGGCCACCACCACCGACGGCGACGAGATCACCGCCGACATCTGGTTCCGTGCCTTCGGTCTGCGGACCAACAGTGACTACCTCGGTGACGGGCGACTGACGACGCTCACCCCGCAGGGGCAGGTGGCTGTCACGGAAACCCTCAACGTGCGCGGGCCCGACGGCATCCTCGAACACGTCTACGCGATCGGCGACCTCACCGATGTCGCAGAGGACAAGATGGCCGCGTACGCGTTGCGGCACGCCGAGGTCGTGGCGCGGAACATCACCGCGCAGCTCAGTGGCGGGCAGCAGACGACCACCTACCAACCGATGCCCCATCCCATGATCCTGATCCCGCTCGGGTCGCGACACGGTGTCGGCCAGATGCCCACGCCCGACGGCCCGGCCGTCGTCCCCGCCGCGACGGTCGCCGAGTACAAGGGCGTGGACCTGTTCACCGGGCGCTTCACCGAACAGTTCGGCCCCACCGCGGCCTGAAGTCATCGGCTAGTAGGAATGATCGACTCGGGGTCGGTGAAGTCGGGGTGTCCGCGCGCCGGGATGCCCCGACTCCCGGAGTGGATCAGGTCGATCCGAAGGGGCGAGAGGGTCAGGCGGGGCGGCGGTAGACGCCGTACCACCAGGTCGCGGCCAACTCCCGGGCGGCCGCCGCGTCCGTCTGGGGGTCGGCCGAGGTCGTGCTGACATGGTCGGCCAGGAAGCGGTCGCCGCCGACCACGATCAGCCGGCTGGCCGTCGTCACGTCCAGGTCGGCGGGGGTACGCCCGGCCTGCTGCTCGATCCGGAGCACGTCGACGGTGCGGGTGACGAACTGCTCCAGCCCCGCCGCCCAGTACTCCCGGACCGCCTCGTCGTACGCGGCGACCTCACTGATCGCCGCCAACACCGGGGCGTATGTCCGGTATACCCGGATCACGTCGGCGAAGATCTCGGTCAGCAGCGCGAGCGGATCTCCCGGTCCGCTGGGGTTCCACTCGCCGGTGCGGCCGAAGGAACTCTCCCGCATCGTGCCGGCGAGGCGCATGAGCAACTCGCTCTTGTCCCGGAAGTGGGTGTAGAAGGTCGACCTCGCCACCCCGGCTTCGGCGGCGATCCGCTGGACGCCGAGGTCGGTGAAGCGAACCCCCTGCTGGAGCAGCCGCTCGGTGGCCGCCAGCACCCGCGCCTCGACGGCGGCTCGTCCGTCGGGGTTGCTCGGGCGGCGGCGGGTGATCGAGGGCATAGCCGGATCCTAAGGCCTGGTTCATGGCCGCCCTCATGAACCGGACCTTGGGTGGCCGGGGGCGGAGCGGCGACGTACGCTCGTTGCCGGACACACTGTCCGACACTATGACCAGGGAGTGCCCGACCTCGGCCTCCGAACCCCTCATCACGAGGAGCGACACGTGAAGTACCGACTGCTGGGCACCACCGGGGTGTACGTCTCGGAGATCTCGCTCGGCGCGATGACCTTCGGCGGCAGCGGGCACCCCCTCTGGGGCACCCTCGGTGGGCTGGCGCTGCCCGACGTGCAGCGGTTGGTGGACACCGCGCTGGACGCCGGGGTCAACTTCGTCGACACCGCCGACGGCTACAGCGACGGCGAGAGCGAGGAACTGCTCGGCAAGGCGCTCGGCAAGCGCCGTCGGGACGTGGTGCTGGCCACAAAGGTGCACTCGCGTACCGGCCCCGGGCCGAACGACGTCGGCACCTCCCGGCTGCACATCATGCAGAACCTGGAGGACAGCCTGCGCCGGCTCGGCACCGATCACATCGACCTGTACCAGATCCACAACTTCGACCAGGTCACGCCGATGGAGGAGATGCTGCGGGCGCTCGACGACGCGGTCCGGCAGGGCAAGGTCCGCTACATCGGCGCCGCCAACTTCGCCGCCTGGCAACTGTCCAAGGCGCTTGGCATCTCCGCCCGCGAGAAGCTGGCCGGCTTCGTCTCGGTGCAGGAGTACTACTCGCTGCTGGGTCGCGACGTCGAGCGCGACGTGGTGCCGATGGCGCTCGACGCGGGCATCGGGCTGACCGTGTGGAGCCCGCTCGCCGGTGGTTTCCTCTCCGGCAAGGTCGGCCGGGACGGCGCCGTCGCCGACAGTGGCGCCCGCAGCGCCCAGCCCGGCTACGCCAGCTTCACGCCGTTCGACCCCGACCTCGCCTTCGGCGTGGTCGACGTGCTCAAGGGCGTCGCCGCGCGGCACGAGGTCAGCCCGGCCCGGGTGGCGGTCGCCTGGCTGCTGTCCCGGCCGGCCGTGACGAGCGTGATCGTCGGGGCCCGCAAGCACGAGCAGCTGGTGGACAACATCGCCGCCTCGGATGTCACGCTCACCGAGCAGGACCTCGCCGAACTGGACGAGGTCACGAAGCTTCCGGTCGCGTACCCGAACTGGATCCAGGAGGGTTTCTTCGCCGGACTCCGCCACCCGCAGTGAGGCAGGGCCCCCGGGGTCGGCCTACTTGAGGATGAGCCGGTTCGTCTGCTCGAAGACGTCCAGGTCGGCAAGGGTCTCGGTGACCGAGGTGGAGAGCGGGGCGGGGAACCGGTCGCGGGGGAAGAAGCCCGCGTCGGTGGTCTCGTCGGTGACCCGGGCGAGCTGCCCGTCCCACTCCTCCACCCGGAACGCCGTGGTGAAGACCTGGTACGTGTGCCCGTACATGTTCGTGCTCGTGCGGTCCGGGCCGGTGTAGAGGGCGAACGCGCAGACCCGCAGCGCCCGCAACCCGGTCTCCTCGCGGACCTCGCGGACCGCGCAGTCGGCGATCGACTCGCCCAACTCCATCGCCCCGGCCGGCATGGCCCACTGGCCGTTGTCCGAGCGTTGGATCAGCAGGATGCGTCCGGCGTTGTCGCTGACCACGGCGCGGGCGCCGACGAACATCAGCGTCCGATCCCCGGCGAGCGCGCGCAACTGCCCCACGTACGAGTCGGCCCAGGAAATGCTCACCTGCGACAACTTACGGGGGTTCCCAACGTGTGACCGCCGACACTAGCTTGTTACCCATGCGTAGCACGATGATGGACGCCCCTCTGCAGGTCTCCCGGATCCTCGAGCACGGCGCAGGAGTCCACGGCTCTGCTGAGGTGGTTACCTGGACGGGCGCCGAGCCCCGCCGGATGACGTACGCCGAGGTGGGCCGCACCGCCGCCCGGCTGGCGCACGCGCTGCGCGACGAGTGCGGGGTGACCGGTGACGAGCGGGTCGCCACCTTCATGTGGAACAACAACGAGCACCTGGTCGCCTACTTCGCGGTGCCGAGCATGGGCGCGGTGCTGCACACCCTCAACATCCGGCTCTTTCCCGACCAGGTCACCTACATCGCCAACCACGCGCAGGACCGGGTGGTGCTCGTCGACAGCACGCTCATCCCGCTGCTGGCCCGGGTGATCGGTGAGCTGACCACGGTGCGGCACGTGGTGGTGGTCGGCGGCGGTGACCCGGCGCCGCTGGTGGCGGCGGCCGGCGACCGGATCACCGTGCACCACTGGGACGCGCTGCTCGCCGACCGGCCCGAGGTGTACGACTGGCCCGAGGTGGACGAGCGTGACGCCGCGGCGCTCTGCTACACCTCCGGCACCACCGGCAACCCGAAGGGCGTGGCCTACTCGCACCGGTCGATCTACCTGCACTCGTTGCAGGTCTGCATGCCGGAGGGCTTCGGTCTCGCGCCGACCGACCGGGAGCTGGCCATCGTGCCGATGTTCCACGCCATGTCGTGGGGTCTGCCGTACGCGGCCTTCCTCTCCGGCGCGTCGCTGATCATGCCGGACCGGTTTCTCCAGGCCGCGCCGATCGCCGAGATGGTCGCCGCCGAGCGGCCTACCCTGGCCGGCGCGGTCCCGACCATCTGGACGGATCTGCTGGCCTATCTGGACACCCACGACGTGGACACGTCCTCGCTCACCGAGGTGATCGTCGGCGGTTCGGCCTGCCCGCCGGCGCTGATGCACGCGTTCGACGAGCGGCACGGGATCGACGTCATCCACGCCTGGGGGATGACCGAGATGTCCCCGCTGGGGTCGGTCTCGCGTCCGCCCGCCGGCGCGACGGGCGAGCAGGCGTGGCGATACCGCTACACGCAGGGGCGGGTGCCGGCGGGTGTGCGGGCGCGGATCGTCGGCCCGTCCGGTGAGCCGCTGCCCGCCGACGACAAGGCCGTGGGCGAGCTGGAGGTCCGTGGGCCGTGGGTGACCGCCCGGTACGTCGGTGAGGACGCCCCGGACGAGGAGAAGTTCCGCGACGGCTGGCTGCGTACCGGCGACGTGGGCACCCTCTCGCCGGACGGCTTCATCACGCTCACCGACCGCGCCAAGGACGTGATCAAGTCCGGCGGTGAGTGGATTTCCTCGGTCGAGCTGGAGAACGCGCTGATGGGCCACCCGGCGGTGCTGGAGGCGTGCGTGGTGGGTGTGCCGGACGAGCGGTGGGACGAACGACCGTTGGCCACCGTGGTGGTCCGGGAGGGCGCCTCGATCACCGTCGAGGAGCTGCGGGACTTCCTGGCCGGCTCGGTGGCGCGCTGGCAGTTGCCGGAGCGCTGGGCGTTCATCGACTCGGTGCCGAAGACGAGCGTGGGCAAGTTCGACAAGAAGGTCGTCCGTTCGCGGTACGCCGAGGGCGAGCTGACTGTCCGGGAGCTGACAGCGCCGTAACGTTTCCCCCGGCACTGTCGCCGGGCGGGTGGAGTGCCATTCGACATTCCTCCGCAGGGGGCGGCCCCGGCGTTCGCACCGCGCCGGGGCCGCCCGTTCCACGCGGGGCGACCCGCAGAGTCATTGTTGCGAAACTTGTTCGCCTCTGTCCTGATGACGGGGAAATCAGGTGGTCAGCGACCCGATCAGGCATCACTTGTCGTGATGAGCACCTTGCCCACCGTCGAGTCCTCCACCGCCTGGTGCGCCGCGGCCGTCTCGGCCAGCGAGTATCGGTGCAGCGGCAGACCGGCATCGGCGCCGACCCGCAGACCGCCCTGGCTGGCGGCCGCCGCCACGTCCTTGACGCCCAGCGCCTTGGCCGCCTTCGGCTCGGTGTAGACGAGCACGAACTGCCAGCGCGCGTTCGGCGCCATCATCGCCCGGATCGGGATGGCCACCTCGTCGCCACCGTCGTCGGCGTACATGCAGACCGCGCCGCCGTGCCGCAGCACCTGCGCGTCGATCGCGGCGTTGCGGGCCGGGGAGACCTCCACGATCGTGTGCACCCCGTCGGGAGCGATCTTGTGGACCTCCTCGACCACGTCCTGCTCCCGGTAGTTGATGACGAACGACGCGCCGGCCGCCGCCGCGAGCTGTGCCTTCTCGGCACTGCTCACCGTGGCGACCACCGTGGCGTCGGCCCAACGGGCGAGCTGGATCGCGGCGTTGCCGACCGCGCCCGCCCCGCCCTGCACCAGCACCGTGTGGTCGGCCAGCGCACCGGCGCGCAGCGTGTCCGGCATGAACTCCCCGGCGGTCAGGCAGCGGTGCGCGGTGAGGAACGGAATGCCCAGGGCGGCCCCCAGCTCGAACGGGGCGTCGCCGAGGCGCACCGCCTGCCGGACCGGCACCAGCGTGTATTCCGCTGCCGTGCCCCACGGCCGCTGCCAGGCGGCCTCCCAGATCCAGACGCGCTCACCGATCAGGTCAGGGTCGACCCCCTCACCGACCGCCTCCACCACTCCCGCGCCGTCCTGCCCGGGAATCTGCCAGCCCTTCGGCGCGAAGGAGCGCCGGGACTTCCAGTCGGTCGGGTTGACCCCCGACACCGCCATCCGGACCAGGACCTCGCCAGCCCCCGGCTCGGGCACCGGCCGATCGACCAGCTCCAGCACCGAAGGGTCGCCGGTCCGCTCGTACACGATCGCTTTCATCTGTGGTCTCTACCCCTCTGGGTTGGCGTCAACCCAGGCTCTCCACCAGCTCCGGGGTCAGCTCCCCGATCGCACCGAGCGACACCACGGCGAGCCCGGCGGCGTCCGGGTCGAGGGGGTACGAACCGTGCGGTACGGCCACCACCCGCATCCCCGCCGCCGCGGCCGACCGCACCCCGTTCGACGAGTCCTCCACCGCCACGCAGCGGGCCGGGTCGACGCCGAGGCGCTCGGCGACGCGCAGGTAGACATCCGGTGCCGGCTTGCCCCGCTCGGTCTGCTCGGTGGAGAGGGTCGCGCCGAACTCGTCGGTCAGTCCGGTGGCGGCCAGCGCCGCCTCGATCAGCCGGGTCGGCGACGAACTGGCCAACCCCAGCGGCCACCGTGCGGCCAGCCGGCGGACGACCTCATCGGCGCCGGCGATGAGCGGTACGTGGTCCCGGTAGCGTCGGGTCATCTCCTCGACCACCTCGACGGCGACCTGCTCGGCGGTGCGGCCGACACCCAGCTCGCCGCTGAGATAGTGGGCCCACTCGCCGGTGCTCATCCCCATCAGCCGCCGTTGCGTGTCCGGCTGCCACGTCCCGCCGTGCGTCGCCACGTACGCCCGGCGGACCTCCTCCCACACCGGCTCGGAATCCACGATCACGCCGTCCAGGTCGAAGACCACCGCATCTGCCACGGGCCCATCCTGCCCGATCGGCGGGTGCCCGGTCAGCCGGGCAGCGCGGGCAGGCCGAGCGGGCTGCTCTCGGGGAGCAGGGTGTGTCCGGACCGGGCGATCGGCTCCAACAGCTCCCGGAGCCGGTCCGTGTCCTGGTCGCCGAGCGCCTGCCACGGGTGCGCGGCGGCCCGGTCGGTGGCGTCCTCGATGGCCTGGAAATCGGCCCGGGACTGCTCGGTGGTCGTGCCGTCTTCGGTCAACCAACCCCGCCGCGTCAGCCGCTCGCGGGCGGCGTGCCACTGCTCCTCGGACCAGCCCCGGCCCAGCAGGTACTGCGGCGGCGAACCGTCCCGCGCTACCCGCCAGGTGAGTGTCTCCACCGGGTCCAGCCCGGCGGCCACCAGCGCCGCCACGTGCCCGTCGCCCCGGTGCTCGCGCAGCGTCGTGGCGGCCTGCCAGAGCCGCGCCAGCGGGTATTCGCCGACCGGCAGCGCCGCGTTCGCCGCGCCGAGCACCCGGCCGGCGGTCTGCGCCGCCGCGGCGGCCCGTTCCAGCAGGTCGGCGGCCTCCGCCAGGTGCGACTCCGGCAGCTCGTAGGTCAGCTCGGCGAGCGCCTGCACGGCACCTGTCAGGCGGGCGCGCAGCGCCTCCGGCGGGGTGGCCAGCCGCCACACCGCCGGCAGCGCGCGGGCCACCATCGGCGGCGCGAAGGTGAAGAAGACGGCGATCACCGGGGCCGCCTCGGTGGCGCCCAGCGGCGCGGCCCGGCCGGCGAAGTAACCGCGCCAGTAACCGCGCAGCCCGACCGCCTCGTACGCGGCGCGGGCCCGGGGGTGCAGGTAGGTGACCGCGTGCACCGACTCGAAGTAGGCCCACATCGACCGGGCGGTCCGCCCAGGCTCATCCAGCGCCGTCATCTGCACCTCCGCGTCGGAGTCCCGGATCTCACCCCGGACGGCGAACCGCCCGGGGTGACGCCGAACCTACTGCCGCTGGGTGACGGGCCGGAAGCCCCATGTGAACAACTCCATCGCAGCCCGGCGACAACCGGGACGATCAGGACGGGGTCACTGGGCGGCGAGCACGTCCACCACGAAGCGCAGCGGGCCCTCCGGCGCGCCCTTGGACGCGGCGTCCTTGCCGAACGCCAGGTCCGTGGGGATGTCGAGCTGCACCCGGCTGCCCACGGTCACGCCGACCAGGCCCTGGTCCCAGCCGGGGATGACCTGGCCGACGCCGATCGGGAAGCTGGCCGGCTGTCCGCCCTTCCAGGACGAGTCGAACTCCTTGCCGTCCTTGTAGAACACCCCCACGTAGTTGGTGGTGATGTTCTGGCCCTTCTTGACGGCCGGGCCGGTCCCCTTGATCAGCGGGATGACCGCGAGCTTCTTGAGCTCGCCAGTGCCCGGCTTCACCGCGGGCTTGGTCTTCAGCGCCGGATCGGCGTCCGCGGGCAGCTGCGGGGCGGGCGGCGCGGCGGGCTCGTCGGGGGCCGGGACGGTCGCGGACGGGGTCGCGTCGGCCTGGTTCTTGGGCTTGTCGTCGCCCCCGCCGCCGATCGTCACGAAGACGGCGATCAACCCTCCGGCCACGACGACGGCGGCGAGGCCGCTGATCACCGCGTTGCGCTTACGCTTCCGGTCGGCGGCCTTCTTCGCCGCCAACTGGGCGGCCAGCCGGCGCCCCGACTTGGTCGCCGGGCTCTGATCCTGGTCCGCCGGCCGGTTCTCCTGCGTCCGCTCGCTCACGTCGTCGACTCCCTGCTGCGAAGTGTGGCCGGCACCCGGTGCCGGGGGGAAAGCCGACGCACACGGTACCCGCACCACGGCCCACCGTGCCCGCCGCGGACGCCTCGGATCGCCCAGCGCGGCAGTTCCGGGATCTTCCCGGGCGGTTATCCCGGGACGACCATGAAGTCGGTCACGAACGAGGTGACCCGGCCGTCGGCGGTACGCCCGATCCAGGTGCCGTAGCAGCCGTCGCCCCAACCGGTGGCCACGGTGACGACGTTCGCGCCGCTGGCCTCGTCCAGGACGGCGGTGATCAGCCCGCGCACCGGCGACATGGGCAGCTCGGCGGGGACGAAGACCTCCTCGATCCGGTCCTCGTCCCACGCTTCCAGGGCGGCGAGCGCGGTCGGGTCGGCGAGGGTGCCGGCGCCGGCGTCCACCCCGTACCCGAAGTAGTCGTCCGCGCCGAGCGTGGCGACGTCCTGGTCGCCCGCGACGGCCGGCTCCCACCTGACGGTGGGCTCGGCGGAGACGACCAGCTCCAGCGCGGCCACCCGCCGGTCCACCTCGGCGTCCTCCCGGAGCACCACCGCCACCCAGGCGCGGGCGGGATAACGCCCCGGGGCCACGGTGACCGTGAACGGCTCGGCCTCCGGGCACACCAGCGGGTCACACCCCACCACCTGGCCGGTGGGAAGCACGACGTCGCCCACCGGGTGGACCTCGATCAGGTACGCGCCGTGCTGGTCGGTGAAGCGGGCGCCGGGCGTCAACAACCGGTCCAGGTCAGGGGTGTACGGCATGAGGGCTCCTCCGGTGGCCAGCGGCCGGCGGAGCGTACCCGGCCCGCCGGACACCGTCGTCGCTGCCGTACCGGTCAGGCGCTCTTGCGGGGTGCGCTCTTGCGGGCGGCCGTCTTCTTCGCCGGCTCCGCCTTCTTCGCGGGTGTCTTCTTGGCGGCGGTCTTCTTCGCCGGCTCGGCCGCCTTCTTCTCGGCCGTCTTCTTCGCCGTGGTCTTCTTCCCGGGGGCCTTGGCGGCCTTCTTCTCCGCCGCCTTCTGCGCCGACCGGGCCGACGAGATGGGCGTCGGCTCACCGCCACCGCCACGGGCGGGTTGCTCGCCGCGGGCCGCCTTGGCCCGCTCCACCGACGCCTTCAACGCGGCCATCAGGTCCACCGCCGCGGCCGGGGCCTCCTCGGCCTCCTCCGGCTGGACGACCTCCCGACCCTCCACCTTGGCGTCGATGACCTCCTGCAACGCGGCCCGGTAGTCGTCGGTGAAGACGTCCGGCTCGAACTCGCCGGTCATCGAGTCGATAAGCGAACTGGCCATCGCCAGCTCCGGCGGGCGCACCTTGAGGTCCTCGTCGAGGAAACCGAAATCCGGGGTACGGATCTCGTCCGGCCAGAGCATGGTGTTGAGCAGCAGCACTCCCTCCCGGACCCGCAGGGTGGCGAGCTGCTCCCGCTGGCGCAGCGCCACCTTGACGATGGCCACCCGCTCCGAGTCGATGAGCGCGTCGCGCAGCAGCACGTACGGCTTGGTGGCCGTGCCCTCCGGCTCGAGGAAGTACGCCTTGTTGTAGAGGATCGGGTCGACCTGCTCGGCCGGCACGAACTCCAACACGTCGATCGCGCGCGAGCTGGTCAACGGCAGGTCTGCGAAGTCCTCGTCGGTGAGGATCACCATCTCGCCGCCGCCGATGTCGTAGCCCTTGGCGATGTCGTCGTAGGTGACCTCCTCGCCGCAGACCGAGCAGGTGCGCTTGTAGCGGATCCGGCCACCGTCCTCGCGGTGCACCTGGTGGAACCGGATGTCCTTCTCCTCGGTCGCGGAGTAGAGCTTCACCCCGATCGAGACGAGCCCGAACGACACGGCTCCCTTCCAGATGGCACGCATCCTGCGCTCCCTTCCCCGGTATCGACCATGCTCGCATCCCGAAGAACCGGACGCGAGGTGTTCGGCCTGCTACTACAGTCGGGTCGTGCCTGGCGCGCCGCTCAAGCCGATGCTCGCGATGACCGGGCCGCTCCCGGCGGGTGCCGGCTGGGCGTACGAGTTCAAGTGGGACGGGGTCCGCGCGCTCGCCGACATCTCCGGCGGCGACCAGCACCTGTACGCCCGCTCCGGCGTGGAGATCACCGCCGCGTACCCCGAGCTGGCCACCCTGCCCGAGCAGGTCGACGACGCCCTGCTCGACGGCGAGGTGGTGCTGCTCGGCGCGGGCGGACAACCGTCGTTCACCGCCTTGGCCGAGCGGATGCACGTGCGGGACCACAACAAGGCGGCCCGCCTGGCGGCGGTCATGCCGGTGACGTACATGATCTTCGACCTGCTGCGGCTGAACGGGGACGACCTGACCGGCTGGCCGTACGAGCGCCGCCGGGAGGCCCTGGACGCGCTCACCCTCGGCAGCACCCGGTGGGCGGTGCCGCCGGTCTTCGCCGACGGCCCGGCCACCTACGAGGCGGCCGGTGAGCACGGCCTGGAGGGCGTGATGGCCAAGCGGGTCGGTGCCGTCTACCGCCCGGGGGTGCGCTCGCCGGACTGGGTGAAGGTCAAGTTGGAGGTGACCGGCGACTTCGTCATCGGCGGCTGGCGGCCGGGCGCGCGCCGGATCGGCGGGCTGCTGGTCGGGGTGCCCGGCCCGGACGGCCGGCTGGTCTACCGGGGTCGGGTGGGCGGCGGGATCGGGGCGGCCATCGAACGGCAGCTCCTCGCCGAGCTGGAGCCGCTGCGCTCCGGCGTGTCACCGTTCGCGCCGGGTGTGCCGCGCGAGGATGCCCGGGGCGCCATCTGGGTAGAACCCCGGGTGGTGGTGGAGGTGAAGTACGGCCAGCGCACCCCGGACGGCCGACTGCGCTTCCCCCGGGTGCTGCGGTTGCGCCCGGACAAGCCGCCGGAGGAGGTCGAGGATGCCGGCTGAGCGGCTACGGGTGGACGTCGAGGGCCGCCCGCTGGAGCTTTCCAACCTGGACAAGGTGCTCTATCCGGCGGCCGGGTTCACGAAGGGTGAGGTGATCGACTACTACACCCGCATCTCGCCGGTGCTGCTGCCGCACCTGCGGGACCGGCCACTGACCCGGATCCGCTTTCCCAACGGGGTCGACGACAAGTCGTTCTTCGAGAAGAACACGCCGGCCGCGACCCCGGACTGGGTACGTGTGGAAAATCTGCCCGCCCCGGGGTCGACGAAGGGTCGGGAGACCATCGACTACGTGGTCGCCGACGACCTGCCCACCCTGGTCTGGCTGGCCAACCTGGCAGCGCTGGAGCTGCACACGCCGCAGTGGAAGGTCGGCGAGCACCCGGACATGATGGTCGTCGACCTGGACCCGGGGCCGCCGGCTGGGCTGGCCGAGTGTTGTCCGGTGGCGGTGCTGATGCGTGACCGGCTCGCCGCCGACGGCGTCGAGTCGTACCCGAAGACGTCCGGCAAGAAGGGCATGCAGCTCTGCTGCCCGATCGCGGGCACCCAGCCCGCCGACGACGTCTCCGCCTACGCCCGGCGGATCGCCCAGGAATTGGAGAGGGAGCATCCGAAGCTGATCGTGTCGAAGATGGCGAAGAACCTGCGCCCCGGCAAGGTCTTCATCGACTGGAGTCAGAACAACGCGGCGAAGACCACTGTCGCCCCGTACTCCCTGCGGGCCCAGTCGGTGCCGTCGGTGTCGACGCCGCTGACCTGGGACGAGGTCGAGGCCGGCGCTCGCGGGCGGAAGCCGGCCGTCCGCCAGTTCACCGCCGCCGAGGTCCTGGCCCGGGTCGAGGAGTACGACGACCTGCTCGCCCCACTGCTCGACGGCGGCCCGGAACTGCCGGCCATCAGCCGGTCGAGCTAGCGCGGACCAAGGCCCCGGAGGACGGGTTTGCACGGGTCGTGACAGTTGCTCTTGTCAGCTACCGTCCGAGCCGCAACGCCCAACGACACGGGGGGAACCCTTGACCAAGTCCTTCACATCCCGCAGCCTGCTGGCCTGGACCGCGCCCGTGGCGCTGGCGCTGACCGCGCTCGCCCCGGCCCTGCCGGCCCAGGCTGCAGCGAAGCCCACGCCCACCGTCACCACCGGTCCGGTCGACAAGGATCTCAACGGTGACGGCGTCGCCGACCTGGTCACTGTCGGCGGCCCGGGCACCCGCCTCGCCTCCGGCGTCTGGTCGGCGCTCGGCCTGAAGTCTCGAAAGACCGGCGTCGGCACCGGCAAGGTGCAGACTCCGGCCACCAACATCGGCCTACTCGGCAACGGTGCCACCGGAGACGAGTCCGGAGCGGACTTCGACGGCGCCCAGGTCATCACCGGCCGCTTCACCGGCACCGAACGCCAGGACTTCCTCTATTACTATCCGACCGGCAACTCCGCCGGTACCGGCGGAGTCCTCCGCGGTGCCGGAGACGGCACGATGCCCAGCCCCTACAACAACCAGGTCTCCATCCCGTACGAGTTTCTGGCCGACGCCAACGGCAACAGCCCCCTGCAACTCGCGAACGCGTTCCAGGCTGACGGCGTCGACACCAGCATCCCGGATCTGTTCGGCATCGCCGGCGACGCCACAAACGGCTACCGGCTCGGCTACCACCCCAACTTCCACGCGGCGGGCCTCTACTTCGGTGTCACCGACCTGACCAACCCCACGCCGACCGGCGCGGCGGACTGGCAGAACTGGACGATCGCCAGCACCGAGACCGCGTCGGGGGTGGCTCTCTTCCTGCGTAACGCCGGCACCGGGCACCTGTACCTGTGGACCGGGGTCACCATGGTCGACAACGGTGACGGCACCGGCACGTTGACGCACACCCAGTACCGGGTGGCGACGAACTGGAACACCGGCGTCGCGATCAGCACGCTGCAGGCTGCCGACATCAACGCCGACGGCACCCCGGACCTGTGGACGGTGCTGCCGAACGGCACCTACCGGGCGTACCTGATCTCCGGCTTGTCCAGCACTGGCACCGCGACGGTCACCGCCACCCGCGCCCGGCGGCTTGCCTAACCTTCAGGGTTGCCCGCCACCTGGTTCTGCGACGGCAGTAGGCGAACCGAACGAAATTCGCCTACTGCCGTTGCCGGACTAGACCCGCCGCCACCGGTGGTAGCCGCGGACGACGACGAGCACCACGACGGGCAGCAGCCAGGTGTACTGCGCGGCGGCCGTACTGACGAACGCGATCGGGATCGAGATCGCGAAGGCGAACACCGGTACCGCGATGGCCCGAGCGGTCCCCATCGCCGTTCCCGGCGCGGCGTCCGGTCGGAGCAGTCCGGCGCGGTGCAACTGCCAGAGCAGCAGGAGCAGGCTGGCACCGACGGCAACGACCACAGTGGCGTACGCGACGACGCCCAC
The DNA here is from genome assembly GCF_049847025.1 of Micromonospora sp. DT231. Taxonomy (NCBI): domain Bacteria; kingdom Bacillati; phylum Actinomycetota; class Actinomycetes; order Micromonosporales; family Micromonosporaceae; genus Micromonospora; species Micromonospora sp. DT231. The sequence goes on from NZ_JBNCNO010000002.1 coordinate 702,624, forward strand.
CTGCTCGGCGCCCTCCTCGCGGTGCAGCCGGGTGGCGAGTGGCAGGACGACGATGGTGAACAGGAAGAGCAGGTTCAGCCAGGCGATCCACGGGCCCAGCCGGGCCACCCGCTGAAAGAGCCGGTGGTGCACCCACCAGAAGGCGCCGATCACCACGAAGCTGAGCAGGAACGACAGGTACTCCCCGGTGAGCAGCTCGCCGAGCGAACGCCAGCGGGCCGCGTCGCCGTCGCCCTCCGGCAGCGGCAGCTCGATCGCGAGCAACGTCATCGCGATCGCGATGACCGCGTCGGAGAAGAAGACCAGGCGTTCCAGACCTCGGTCCGCGCCCTCGGTCTCGCTCGTCGGGGCACTGTCGCGGGTCGCTGCCGTCACGGCGCTCAGTGTGCCACCCGGCTCGCTGGCCCGGCGTCCACGCCTGTGGACGCCGGGCCGAGGTGACCCATCCGAGCGCTGCCGATCAGCGGTGCCCGAAGACCTTCCGGCTGGAGCCGAGCCGCAGCAGCACCGTCTCGCCGGTGGCGTCCTGCACCCCGTCGTTGTCGGTGATCGCGTACACCTCGCCGTTGCCGGCAACGGTCAGGCCCTCCAGCTTCTCCTGGGTCCAGCCGTTCGTGGCGCGCAGCGCGGGCAGCACGTCGACGGCGAGCGTCTTCGGCAGCACGGTCAGCGGGCCGGTCGCCGCCGCGCCCGGCAACGGCACCGTGTAGATCCGCTTGACCGCGGCGGCCGGACCGTTCAGCTTGTCCCGCTCGATGACCGCGAGCCGGTCGCCGACCACGGTGATCTCGGAGAGGCCCATCCAGTCACCGGGCGTGCTGGTAGCACCCAACCGGTAGCCGTACCAGCTCCAGGTGCCCGCCGTGACGTCGTAGCGGCCCAGCCGGACGATCCCGGCCGGGTCGGTGCTCAGCTCCCGCTGCACGGCCACCCAGACGATCTCCCGGCCCTGCCGGTCGGTGGTCGCCGTGACGCCCTCCAGGCCCTGCTTGCCCAGGCCGGCGGCGACCTCGGCGGGCAGCGTGACGGTCTGCCGGGTCACCCCGGCGGCGTCGAGCCGGACCAGCTTGTTCTCCGCGCCCTTGGCGCCCTCGACGGCGAGCCAGAAGCCGCCCTGCGGACGGGCGACGATGCCCTCCGCGTCGTACCCGACAGGGGTGCCGGCCGTGTCCCGCACCGGTAGTGCGCCGGTGATCAGGGCCGGTGACCGCTTCGCGTCGATGGTGAGGATGCGGGTCTGGCTGTACGCCGCGTCGGTGACGCTGTAGAGCTGGTCCCGCTTGCCCGGCACCGCGCTCAGCGCGCCGAGCGCGCCCCAACCGATGGGGGTGCCGGTGCGGTCCGCGCCGGAGACGATGCTGGGAAACTCCGGGGTGCCCGTGCCGAGCTGGAAGAGCGACACCGAGGCGCGGACGTTCACCGAGGCGTCGTCCTCCTCGCTGGAGACCGCGAGCAGCCCGCGCGACGGGATGGGCAGCAGCCCCTCCGGCCCATTGGTGGTCGGCAGCACCTGCCGGAACACGGGCTTCGTGGGGTTGCCCAGGTCGTAGACGGCGACGAAGTTGCTGCGCTCCGAGCCGACGAACGCGTAGCGCACCCCGCCGTACTCGGCGACGGCCACGCCCTCCGGCTCGGTGCCCTTCTTGCCGGCCCGGTCCTCGTTGTGCAGCCCGTAGGTGACGGCGAGCCGCTCGAAGGTGTTGCCGGCGTCCCAGGCGACGTGTCCGGTGCGGCTGTCGAAGATCGACCAGCCACGGGTCCCGCCGTGCCAGTCACCCTCGTTGGCCGTGGCCAGGTAACGGTCGTCGACCCAGGCCACCGCGTCCGGCTCGCGGGGCACGTCGGTGATGCTGCCGGTCAGGTCGATGACACCGTCCTTCTTGGTGTCGATCCCATTGATCGTTGCGGTGCCGGCGCTGAACACCGAGGTGAGCCGGCCGGTGGGCAGGTCGACGAGGGCAACGCCGTTGTTCTCCTGGAGCGTCACGGCCAACTGGTTGCGGTTGTTGATCGAGACGTACTCCGGTTCCGGGTCGGTCGGCGCGGCGAGACCGGCCTGGGCCAGGGCGGGCAGCGCGCTCCCGTCGGCGCGGGTCAGCGCGACCGGACGCAGCCGCCAACCGGTCGGGGACGTCCCGTTCAGGTCGACGATCTGCACGAAGCCGGCGGGGGCCTGGGGCAGGTCGCCCTCCGCGCCGCCGGGCGGGGTGGCCTCCTCGTCGCGCTCGTTCTCGATGGCGATCGCGGCGTACCGCTTGTCCTTGCTGATCGCGATCGAGTCGGGCTGGCCACCGAGGTCGAAGCTGGCGACCCGCTTGCGGCTGGCCAGCTCGATCACGTCGAGCCGACCCGACGGCGCGGTGTAGCTGCCGCTGGTGTTCACCACCACCAGCACGTACCGACCCACCACGGCGACCGAGGTGGGCTCGTCCTCGGCGTCGCCGAGCTGTGCCAGGGAGAGTGTGCCGAGGCCGCGCGGTCGGTCGGCACGGGAGATGTCCAGGAAGCCGATGCGCCGGGCCAGCGCGTCGGTGTGGATGAGGGTGCGGCCGTCCTCGCTGACCGCCGAGATCTCGGCGACCGTCGCGGTGGTCGGGTCCTCCCCGGCGGGACGGTTCTGGAACACCGGATACGTGGCGACCCGGTCGAAGGCGAGCGGCGGGTGGTGGTGGTGGTGCCCGCCTGCCGACGCGGGGGTGGCCCCGGTCAGGCTGGCGGCGGCGACACCGGCTGCGGTGAGCGCGGTGAATGCTCTTCTGAGAGTCAAGGACTTCCTCCGTTAGGTCGTACCCGCACGGAGGCTGACAGTCGTGGGGGAGCGTCAGCTTGCGCCGACATGAACAGTCGGCGAAGCACGTCCCAGCCGCCACCAGGCACCCACGACCAGGGTGACCGTGACGACGGTGACCGCGATGTCGCCGGCCAGGGCCGCCGCCGGGCTCGCCGGGGAGTACGGCGGCACCACGTACGCGAACGCGGCGGCCATGACCAGGCCCGCGCTGCCGGCGACAAGTACGTGCCGCTGCCCCCAACCGCCGCGCGTCGACAGGTACGCGATGAGCCCTCCGGCGACGGCGGCGAGCGCAAGCGCGACGATCATCCCCGGCCAGCCGGGCGTCACGTCGGAGCCGAGGCGGACGAGGACGACGGGCAGGCCGACCCACAGCGGGTGCGGCGCCCGGCGGGTCCGGCGCGGGCGGGGGCGGCGCCAGCGCGGGAGCAGGGCCGTCGCGACGAGGGCAAGGACCAGCGACGCCGCGAAGGTCAGTTGGAGTGGGCTGGCCAGGAAGACCTTGTCCCCGCTGATGTTCGAGAAGATGAACAGGCTGCCGAGCAGGTAGACCAGACCGACGACGAGGAGACCGGTTCGGCCCAGCCAGGGCCGAAGGCGGCGGTCCGCCCCGAGGAACGACTCGATGAGGACGATCGGCGCGCAGATCGTCAGCACGATGTGGTTACCCACGTAGTCGAATGCCTGCCGGAGGCTGAAGTCGAGCCCCGGCACCAGCGTCGCCTCGGCGGCGGCCCGGGTGTCGGCGTACTGGGTGTCGTCCAGGAAGTCGGGGTTGAACAGCGACTGGTCGACAAGCCCGGCCTGGAGTACGCCGAACGCGGCGGCGAGCAGCACGATCGTCGGCCAGCCCGCGCCGAGGTGCCGGGCGGTCTCTCGGATGAGGATCGCCGCGCCGCCGTACATCGGACCCAGGAAGATCAGCACCGGGAGGAAGTCGTCGATGGCGAAGCCGCCCCACGAGCACTCCGCCGCCCACGGCGCGAGCAGCAGCAACGCGATCACGGGCAGGAGCCGCCGCCGCAGCGGCAACCGGCCGGTGGTGGCCGGGCGGTCGGTGGTGGCGGGGCGGTCAGTCCTGGCCGGGTGGTCAGCGCCGGCGGGGCGGTCAGCGCCGGCCTGTCGGTCGGTGGTGGCAGGGCGGTGGGTGGCGGGGCCTTCGGCGGGATCGGGTCCGGCGGGCACGGGCGCTCCTCGGCGTTTCGGGGCTCACCTGCACCGTGCGCCGGCCAGCCGGCCACTCGATACGGCCATCGGGCGACGATCGGCGCGACCAAAGTCGTTGCGTAGGGTGGGGTCGACGTCGACCCGGGGAGCGTGGAGATGCAGCCAACCGTCACGGACGAGCTGGCGGCCCAGCCCGTCGATGCCGAGCAGCCCCTGCTCAGTTACCGCGACGAGGCGACCGGCGAGCGTGTCGACCTGACCGCACAGCAGGTCGGTTCCTGGGCGGCGCGCAGCGCGAGCCTGCTGCGGGACGGCTGCGGTCTCGGCCCCGGCAGCCGCGTAGCGGTGCTACTGCCGCCGCACTGGCGTACCGCCGCGGTGTTGTTGGGCGCGTGGGCCTCGGGCCTGGCGGTGTCGTTCCGACCGCGCGCCACCGCGGGCCTGGCGGTGCTCGAACCCGGCGGCGACCGGCCGTTCGACGCGGTCCTGGTGACTCCGGAGCGGCAGGACGACTGGCTGGAGGACGTGCCGGACGCGCCACACCGCTATCTCGTCGGCACCGGCCCGGGGCGGTTGGCCGACGTGCCGCTGGGTTGGTTGGACTGGTCCGCCGAGGTGCTTCGCCACGGCGAGGCACCGCCCGACCACACCGCGATCCGGCCGTCGGACCCGGCCACCGCCGACGGCACCACCTACGGGCAGTGGGGCGCGATCGCCAAGGAGTACGCGAAGATGCTGGACCTGCGCGCCGGTGACCGTCTGCTGGTCGACGCCGCCGAGCACGAGGAGCCGTTGAAGTGGCTTCTCGCGCCCCTCTCGGCCGGCGCGTCAGTGGTGATCAGCGCGAACCTCGACCCGACACGGCGGGACGCGGTCGTCGCCGCCGAGCGGGTGACCCGGGTCCTCTGATCAACTCGGCTTTGGTGAAACCGGGGCATCAACCTGTCCGGGATGCCGCGACTTTCTGGAAGCCGAGTTGATCGGGGTGCGTCACCCGTCCGGTGGAGGCCGTCCGTTCCGCCCGCTCTCACGTTTCTCCCGCTCCTACGCTTCGCCGAAGGCACGCACGGTCAGTGCGCCGGCCACTGTGCACGTTGGCGGAGGGGACATGGCGTCGAGGCGTACCCGGCGGGCTCTGGTTTCGGCGGTAGCCGCCGGCCTGTTCGCCCTCGGCGTGGTCGCGCCCGGTCCGGCGGCGGCGCCGCTGCCCCGCGCGGCCCAGGCCGACGGCCCCACCGCCCCCGACCCACGCGACCCGCGCCCACCGCTGCTTCCCGCCGACTTCCAGGGCACCGGCCGGTACATCGTGCGGGACCTCGGCATCGACGTGCCGTTCAGCTGGCAGGGCCGGGACGGCAACAGCCAGATGACCGCCGGCGGCCCGGAACACCCGATCTGGTTCACCAACCTGATCTACGAGAACACGCTCTACACGCTCACCTACAAGTGGCCGAACATCCCGCTCTTCCCGCCCCGCGCGTGCAGCAAGGTGCCGGGGTTCTTCAACCGGCAGATCTTCAACGACAAACTGAAGACCGCGCGGTACGTGGGACCGGAGGTCCTGCAGGGTGCCCAGGACCGGCACGTCGACCACTGGCGGGTCGGCGTCGTCGGCGGTTCCACAGTGCCAGGGGAGTTCTTCCGGTTTCCGCTCGCGCTCGGCGACATCTACGTCGACCAGCGGGACCCGACCCGGTGGTGGCAGGTGTTGCAGTTCGGCCTACAGAACCTCTTCGACCCGGAGTTGGACGAGTGGTTCACGATGGACACCTTCGACCACCACCCCGGCGAGGTCACCCTCCCCGACCGCTGCCCACCCCCCACGTCGTAACGCGCCCGCGTCGCCCGCGTCCGGCGGCGTCGCCCGCGTCCGGCGGCGGGTGCTCCCGCGCCTTGATCGACTCGGCTTCCGTGAAACCGCGGCATCAACCTGCCCCGGTTGCCCCGACTTTCAGGAGGCCGAGTCGATCAAGGCGCGGTCCGGCCTGGTCCGGCCTGGTCCGGCCTGGTCCGGCCGGTGGCTACAGGGCGAACAGTAGGGCGGCGTCGAGGAGGACGACGAGGGCGGTGGCGAAGTGGATGCCGAAGGCTACGGCCTTTGTTCCGCCGATGCGGAGCACGATGACGGTGTCGCCCAGCGGGACGAGCGCGACGACCAGCATGAACCAGGCGACCGCGTCGGCGCTGGTGAAGGCGATCAGGGCGAGGCCGAGCAGCCCGTAGCTGAGATCGCGTACTCCCTTGACGGTGAGGTAGGCCCGATCTCCGTCCGGCCGGGCCGGTACGCCGTACCCGGCCGCCGACGCGGTGGGCACCAGCAGGAACCGCGCACCGATGAAGACGACGAAGAGGTTGAGCACGACGGCGAGCCCGTAGGCGAGGGGGGTCAACATGGTCCGCTCCAATTGCTAGCGCTGCTAGATGTAAGAGCGACGCTAGCAGAGCATCGACAGGATCGCTAGCGGTGCTAGAGTCGCTGTCATGTCGACGCAGGCACGCCGGGAGCGGGAACGGGCGGAACGGGAACGGGCCATCGTCGCCGCGGCCCGGGACCTGGCCCTGACGGAGGGCTGGGACGCGGTCACCACCCGGCGGCTCGCCGCCGAGATCGAGTACAGCCAGCCCGTCCTCTACAGCCACTTCAAGGGCAAGGACGCCATCATGGCGGCCGTCGCCGTCGAGGGCTTCGCCGAGCTGGCCACCACGCTCGCCTCGGCCCGCGCCTCGGCCGCCGATCCCCGGCAGGCGGTCGCCGACGTCGCGGCGGCGTACGTCGCGTTCGCCGAGCGGCGTCCCGCGCTCTACGACGCGATGTTCACCCTCGCCGTGGACCTGCCGTTCGCCAGTCAGAGCGTCCCGACCGACCTGGCCCGAGGCTTCGCCGAGCTGGCCGAGACGGTGCGCCCCGCCGCCGGGGACGACGACCTGGAGACGTTCACCGAGACGTTCTGGAGCGGTCTGCACGGTCTGGTCACGCTGATGCGCAGCGGCCGGCTCCGCCGTGCCGGCCACGAGCAGCGGCTGGCCGTGCTCGTGCGCGGCTTCTCCCGTTGAGCGTCACCGCCAGGATCGGTCGAGTCGGCACCGCTGGCCGCGCGCCGATGCCGCTGGCCGCGCGCCGCTGGCCGCCGGCTGCGTGTCAGCGCGGGCGTCGCGCGCAGCGCGCGGTGTGGTCGGTGGGCAGCCCACACCGCCCGCCGCCGGGCAGCGGTCGGTCACAGAACACCCAATGATGTACGCCCTGCTGGTCCTCCGCCGAGACGGTCACCCCGCCCGGTTCGACACGCGCGGTGAGTCGGACCAACACCCGAGCCGCGGTACGCGCGAAGATCCGCGCGCGCAGCAGGTCCGGCGCGGTGATCGGCAGGTGGATCACCCAGCGGTCGCTCATCGGAGGCGGCGGTTCGCCGACCGGACCGTCCGCGCCGCCGTGCGCTCTCGCATCGGACGTTCTTCGTCGCGGGGGCCCGGCTGACGGATCAGGTTGCGCACGGTGACTGCCCTTCGTCGGATGGATCGACGTACGGGGGCGGCCTCCGCCGGTTGCGTTCGGCGGAGACCGCCCCGCCCCGCGGCCGCTCCGGAGGTGCGGCAGCAGGCCGCGCTGGGGGAGCGCGGCGGGTGAGGGTCCCGGTGGCGATGCGAGACCGGTACGAGAGGCGCCAACCGACCGCAGCAGCACCGCATCACCGAGAGCGACGCTACCGATACCTCTCACCTCTGTCAACGCTCTCCTACCTGTCAAACCTCGCTAAGGCACTGGCTGCCGCATCGCACTCAGTTGTTGCCGCTCTTTCATCTGGTGCTCGATACTGGGCGGGCCAACCGACTGCAAGGGGCCACCAGGTGCCGATTCCGCCGACGATGGACGAGTTGATCAACGATCTGCTGAGCCGGATCAAGGCGGGCGAGTTCCAGCCCGGGTCGCAGATACCATCCACCCAGGAGTTGTCCGACCACTACGACGTCTCGGTGTCGACCATTCACCGGGCGGTGGCGAGGCTGCGTGGCGACGGTGTGCTGGTGGGTCGTCCAGGTCGCGGCGTCTTCGTCGCCGAGTCCCGCCGGCGTTGATCAGCTATACCGGCAGGACTCGCGGCGCGTGAGTTCGCGACGCGGGAGCTTCCGCCCGGCGGGTGTCTACGTGCCACCGCGTGCCGTGACCAGGGCATCGGCGAGCATCGTCCAGTCGGCTGGCTCGGCTGGCTCGGCTGGCTCGGCTGGGCATCGATCGACTCGGCTTTCGTGAAGTCGGGGCATCAACCTGCCCTGGACGCCCCGACTTCCTGCAAACCGAGTCGATCACGGCCGCCGGGAGCCGGCCGCGGGCCGCCGGGTGGCGGGTCAGTCGATGGACGGCAGCGACGGGCCGAGGACGTCGTCGGCGTCGACGATCGTGTACGCGTAGCCCTGCTCGGCGAGGAAGCGCTGCCGGTGCGCCGCGTACTCCGTGTCGATCGTGTCCCGGGACACCACCGTATAGAAGTGCGCCTGCCGCCCGTCGGCCTTCGGCCGGAGCACCCGCCCCAACCGCTGCGCCTCCTCCTGCCGCGACCCGAACGTCCCCGACACCTGGATCGCCACCGCCGCCTCGGGCAGGTCGATGGAGAAGTTGCCCACCTTGGAGATCACCAGGGTGCGGATCTCACCGGTGCGGAACGCGTCGAACAGCCGCTCGCGCTCCTTGTTCGTCGTCGAACCCTGGATGATCGGCGCGTCGAGGTATTCGCCGAGCTGGTGCAGTTGGTCGATGTACGCCCCGATCACCAGCACCTGGTCGTCCGGGTGCCGGTCCACGAGCGCCTTTACCACCGGCAGCTTCGTGCGGGCGGTCGCCGCCATCCGGTAGCGCTCCTCGGCCTCCGCCGTCGCGTACGACATCCGCTCCGCGTCGGTCAGGGTCACCCGGACCTCGGTGCACTCGGCCGGGGCGATCCAGCCCTGCGACTCGATGTCCTTCCACGGCGCGTCGTACCGCTTCGGGCCGATCAGGCTGAACACGTCACCCTCGCGGCCGTCCTCGCGTACCAACGTCGCCGTCAGGCCCAGCCGGCGGCGGGCCTGGAGGTCCGCGGTGAACCGGAAGATCGGCGCGGGCAGCAGGTGCACCTCGTCGTAGACGACCAGACCCCAGTCGCGGGCCCCGAACAGGTCCAGGTGGGTGAACGCGCCGCCGCGCCGCGAGGTGAGCACCTGGTACGTCGCGATGGTGACCGGGCGGATCTCCTTGCGCTCGCCCGAGTACTCCCCGATCTCCTCCTCGGTCAGCGACGTGCGGGCGATCAGCTCCCGCTTCCACTGCCGGCCGGCGACCGTGTTGGTGACCAGGATCAGCGTGGTCGCCTTCGCCTCGGCCATCGCCGCCGCGCCGACCAGGGTCTTGCCGGCGCCGCACGGCAGCACCACCACACCCGACCCGCCGGCCCAGAACGCCTCGACGGCCTCCCGCTGGTACGACCGCAGCGTCCACGGCTTGCGCCCGTCCTTGCCGGCCTCGGCCAGCTCGATCGGGTGCGCCTCACCGTCCACGTAGCCGGCCAGGTCCTCCGCCGGCCAGCCCAGCTTGAGCAGCGCCTGCTTGAGCCGGCCACGCTCGGACGGGTGCACCCGGATCGTGTCGTCGTCGATCTTGTCGCCGAGCATCCCGGCGAGCTTCTTGCTCTTGGCCACCTCGATCAGCACCAGCCGGTCCAGCGCGCGCAGCACCAGCCCGTACGCGGGGTCGTTGGCGAGTTGGAGCCGCCCGTACCGGTCCATCGTGTCGGCCACGTCCACGAGCAGCGCGTGCGGCACCGGGTAGCGGGAGTACTTGAGCAGCGAGTCGACCACGCCCTCCGCGTCGTGCCCCGCCGCCCGGGCGTTCCACAGGCCCAGCGGGGTCAGCCGGTAGGTGTGCACGTGCTCCGGTGAGCGCTCCAGCTCCGCGAACGGCGCGATCGCCATCCGGCAGGCCTGCGCGTCGGGGTGGTCGATCTCCAGCAGCAGCGTCTTGTCCGACTGCACGATCAGTGGTCCACCGCTCACGCCAGCGTCCTCTCCTCGGTTGGCCGTCCGGCTGGAACGGGTCGCATACCCGCCGCTGGCCGACCATCCAGTGTTGCACGATGTGGGATCTCCGAAGAAAGATGCTCACCGGCCGCAACCGTGACGGCACTCACGAACGTCTAGTAATGGGACGATGGTTGGGGAGGTTCGAGTGCGACGTGTCCGAATCACTTCCCGACTGGTCGCCCTGGTGGTGGTTGTGCTGGTCGGCGCCGGTGCGTGCGCGTTCGATCCGCAGTCCGGTGGGAGTGGTGGCGGGGGAGCCGCCCCAGCCGGTGCGGCGGAACAGGCAACGGGGGCGAGCGCCACGCCCGGCCCGGACCAGCGCGGCCGGCCGACACCGGCCGCACCCACCCCCACGCCGAAGGCGACCCGGCCCCCGGCGCCGAAACCCACCCGGAGCGCGACGCCGAAGCCGACCACCACCGCCCGTGCGCCGACGGTCGCCGGCTGCCCCCAGGGGCAGCACCAGCGTGAGGTGGAGACCTACCTGGCCCGACTGGGTGGGTTCGGGGCCGTGACCGTGGACGGGCGGCAGTCCGCCGCCGACTGCGCCGCGATCAAGAAGTTCCAGAAGAGGTACGGCATTCGCCCCGTCGAGGGTCGCGCCGGACCAACCACCCTCGACGTGGCCCAGCGCCTCGCCACCACCGACCCGGCCCGGTGCAGGGCCGGCACGGGCACCACGTTCTGCGTCGACCTGACCCGGCAGACCGTCTGGGCGGTCCGTGGCGGCAAGGTGATCATGCCGCCGACGGTGACCCGCACCGGCATGGCCGGCTACCGCACCCCGGCCGGCACGTTCACCGTCAACTTCCGCAACCCCAAGGAGTGGTCCGACCCGTACGAGGTGTGGCTGCCGTACTGGCAACACTTCACCCAGGGCATGGGCTTTCACGAAACCACCACCTACCTGCACGACACGTCGATCGGCTCGCACGGCTGCGTCAACCTGCTGCACGCCGACGCGGTCCGGATGTGGGAGCTGGGCAGGGTCGGCACCCGGGTGGTGCTGATCGGCCGCCGCCCCGGCACCTGACCGACACCCGGCGAATCACGGGGTTAACCCCCTGTCCGACAGGTCCTTCGAGTGTCACGCTGGGAGGCCAGGGCCGGACCGGGCGGGGAGGCTGGGCATGACGGTCGACCGTGAGGTGATCCCGGAGCACGACCACCCACCACCCGACGAGGTGTCCCGCGCGACAGTGATCGCCTACGCCGTCGCCGCGACGCTCCTGGTCGGGTGGTTCCTCTTCGGCTGGCTGGTGCTGCGCCAGGGCTTCGTCGACTCGGTCGGGGAGTCCGCCGGCGCCGGCTTCGCGCTGCTGCTGATCATCTCGGTGGTCGGCACCTTCCGCCGCAGCCGCCGCTGACCGGCCAGCCACACGACGTCGCCCGGCTCAGTCCGCCAGCACCGCCGCGGTGATCCGGTGCAGCGCGAACGTGTGCAGCATCTCGGTCCGTTCGTCCTCGGCGCGTAGGTAGCCGGCACCGATCGAGACCGGTTTGACCAACCGGGACGCGGTCGCCCCGTGTGCGTCGACGTAACCGACCCAGACCAGCGCCTTGTCGCGGACCGCCTGCTGGAGCACCGCCAGGGCCTCGCTGTGGGTGTGCGCCGGCACCGGGCCGCCGCCCAGCCCCGCCGCCCCGCCCCGCACCACCGCCGGCGCCCGCCGGGCCGCCCGCGCCGCCGCGTCACCCCGCCGGATGTGCTCCACCACCCCGAGCAGCCGGGGCATGGGCAGCTTCGGGGTGGCCAGCGGATCGAGTGTCCGGGTGGTCACCGACACCCGGGCCGGGGCCCGCCGGATCCGTGGGCGGGTCAGCACGGTGCCACCGGTGCCGTCCTCCTGCACCGGGGCGAACCCGGCGTCGCGCAGCGCGCCCAGCAACCGACCGACCTGGTACGGCGTACACAGCACCGTCGGCGCGAGCCGGCGCAGTGCCAGCGACTCCAACCGGCGGTCGGCCAGCACCTCACTGATCAGAGTCTCGTCGTCGCTGCGCAGGTACGCCCCGGCCAGCCCCACCCGCAGCCCGCCGTGCTTACGCGCCACGTCGTCCACCAGGTAGGTGAGCCCCTGCGGCACCGGGGTACGCGACCGTCGCCGGAACACGTCGTGCAGGTCGTCGGCCGTGTAGCCCGAATCCAGCGCACGCCGCACGCTCGCCGTGGTGACCCGGTGCACGCTGGCCCCGCCAGCCGATTCGAGTTCGGTCATCGCCTCCAACTCGGCGGCGAGCGCAGGCTCGGGTGGGCCGGGCACCACGACTGTCAGGTCGGCCTGCACCAGGAAGTGGTCGACCGGAGCGGGCAGCAACGCGTCCAGGGCTCGGGCGGCACTCGACGGGTCACCGCTCTCCACGTCGGCGTGCACGCCCAGCGGGTCGTCGCCGCCCCGCTCGTCGGCCGACGTCAGGTCACCCAGCAGCATCCGCCCGTACGAGGTGAGCGCCCCCAGCCCGGTCACGCCGAGCTGCGCCGCCTCGGCCAGCACCTCCCGGTGGGCGGCGTCCCGGCCCCGGCTGCGCCGTGGCGCCCGCCAGTCCAACAGGTTCTGCACCTCTTCCGGGGTGGGCGCGGTCGCCGGTTCCAGGTCGGCGAGCACAGCGAGCACCGCCCGCCGGGTGGCCGGCGCGCTGGCCCGTTCCGCCTCGGCGGAGAGCGCGGTGATGGGCCGGTCTCGGTCGTCGCGGCGGCCGACAAGCCCCACCTGCCGGCTCATGGTCAGCCAGGCGCGGGCGAGCTGCTCCCACCGTTGGGCCAGCGAGGCGGCCCGCCACACCTCGTACCCTCCGGTCGGCAGCACCTGCTGGTCCGCCCCGTACCGGCTGGTGGTCGCGCCGGGCATCTCCAGCTCGCCCGCGAGCCCCGCCGCGTACGCCACCTCGAGCAGCAGCGCGGTCGTCGACTCGTCCAACCCGGCGGTACGCGCCAACCGACGCAGGTCCCGGACACCGATGCCGCCCGAGCGCAGCACCGGCGCGGGCTCCTCGGCGAGTTGCTCCAGCAGCCCCTCGGTGTGTCGGACCACCTCCATCGTCTGCCCGGCGCCGGCCGAGTCGACGGCCTTGGGCTCCCGCGGCGCGGCGGCCACCGGCGGCGGGCTGGTGCGCAGCGGCCCGAGCGGTCCGCTGTCGCGGCGCAGCAGCAGCCCGACCTCGCGGGGCAGCTCCACCGTGCCGCTGGCCGTCGACGAGCCGGTCGTCACGGGGACCAGGAGCCGGTTGTCGACGAGCCAGCGCACCGGGGAACCGGTCGGCGCGCCACCGTTCGTCGGGTCGGCGAGCACCGGGTCCTCCGCGCCGAGCGGCGGCGCCTGCAGAGCGCCCGGCGGCACGCTGCCCACCGGCGGGCCGGCCGCCAGCCGGTCGAGGATCGCCCGGGCCGAGGGCGGGGCGGCGAGCAGCGTCCGTCGTAGTTTCGCCGGGTCCGCGCAGAGCGCGGCCGTGCGCGGGTCCAGCTCCGCCGCCGGCCGGCCGAGCCCGGCGGGGTACGGGGAGACCTCGTCGACGGCGGGCACCACGTGCAGCGCGTGCTCCGGGCCGTACAGCAGGAAGAGCGCGCGCAGCCGGCCCACGGCGGCTCGGACGGCCGTCGGAGCGGGTGGGTGCGGCCCGGCGGTCGCCAGGGCGAGGACGGCGTCGGTGGCCGTGGTGTCGTCGTCCGGGTTCCGGGTGAGGCGGGCAGCGTCGAGGATCTGTTGGGTGAACTGGTCCAGCCCGTCCAGCGCGCGGGCCACCGACACCCGGGACTGGGCCCGGATGGACAGGGCGGAGATGTCGGCCGGCACGGGCACGACGAGGTCGGGCCGCAGCTGGAGGAGCGCGGCCAGTGACTCGTCGGGCAGCGACCGTAGGTGGTCGGCGAGTGAGGTGGTCATCGTCTTTCCACGCTAGCCCGGCAGTGGGCTCTCGCGCCCCTCGGACGTCCGGCCGACCGGGGGTCGCCGGGTAGGTTTCTCGACATGCCCGCACTGACCGTCGGATTCGACCTCGACATGACCCTGGTGGATTCCCGCCCCGGCATCGCCGCGGCCTATCGGGCGCTGACGGCGAGGACCGGCGTGCCGGTGGACGCCGAGCTGGCGGTGTCGCGACTCGGGCCGCCGCTGCGTACCGAGATCGCGCACTGGTTCCCGCCGGAGCAGATCGAGTCGGCCGTGCGGGTGTACCGCGAGCTGTACCCGGCGTACGCCATCACCCCGTCTGTCCTGTTGCCGGGCGCGCGGGAGGCCATCGACGCGATCCGGGCCCGGGGTGGCCGTGTGCTTGTCGTCACGTCGAAGATCGGCCGGTTGGCCCGACTGCACCTGGACCACCTCGGCCTCAGGGTGGACGAGTTGGCCGGTGACCTGTTCGCCGAGCAGAAGGCGACGGCCCTACGGGAGCACGACGCGACCCACTATGTCGGTGACCACGTGGCGGACATGGTCGCGGCGGCGACCGCCGGGGTGCCCGGCATCGGTGTCGCGACCGGCCCGTGCTCCCGCGATGAGCTGCGCGCCGCCGGGGCGGAGGCGGTGTTGGGCGATCTCACCGAATTCCCGGCGGCGCTCGACGGCATGATCCAGCTAGCCTTGGAGCAGTAGCGGCTCAAGTGAAGCAGGGGTTTTCAGGTGCCTACGGGTCGAGTGAAGTGGTACGACACGGCCAAGGGATATGGCTTCGTCACCAGTGACGAGGGCGGCGACGTGTTCCTGCCCAAGGGTGCGCTGCCGGCGGGTGTCACCGACCTCAAGGGGGGCCAGCGGGTCGACTTCAGCGTGGTGGACAGTCGCCGGGGCGCGCAGGCCATGGGAGTCAAGCTGTTGGACGCGCCGCCGTCGATGGCGGAGTTGCGTCGTCGGCCGGCCGAGGAGCTGCACGGCCTCGTCGAGGACATGATCAAGGTGCTGGAGGCGAAGGTCCAGCCGGACCTGCGCCGCGGTCGGTACCCGGACAAGAAGGCGGCGCAGAAGATCGCTCAGCTCGTCCACGCGGTCGCGCGCGAGCTGGAGGTCTGAGGCACCAGGCCGGCGGTGGCGGCTCGATCGAGCAGTGCCGCCACCGCGGCGAAACCGGCCTCGCCCAGGTCCGCCGTGAACTCGTTGACGTAGAGGCCGATGTGCCGGTCCACCACGTCGAGTTCCATCTCCTGGGCGTGCGCCAGCACGTACTCCCGGCTGGCCGCCGGGTCCGCCCAGGCCTGCCGGACCGACTCGCGGATCCAGCCGGCCGCGGCCTCCGGGTCCACCGCGCCGCGTCGGGCCAGGATCGCGCCGAGGGGGATGGGCAGCCCGGTGTCGGCCTCCCACCACTCGCCGAGGTCGACAAGGGCGGTCAGGCCGTGCCGGTGGTAGGTGAACCGGGCCTCGTGGATGACCAGCCCCGCGTCGTAGCGGCCGGCCGCGACGCCCGGCATGATCTCGTGGAACGGGACCACTTCGATCCGGGCCGGTGGCCGTCCGGCCGACCAGAGGCGGAACAGCAGGTAGGCGGTGGTCCGATCGCCCGGCACCGCCACCGTGGCACCGGTCAGGTCGGTGCGGTCCGGCCCGCCGTCGCGATCGCTGCGGGTGAGCACCAGCGGGCCGCAGCCGCGACCGAGCGCGCCGCCGCAGGGCAGCAGGTGGTAGTCGTCGAGCAGCCAGGGCAGCGCCGCGAAGCTCACCTTCACCAGGTCGAACGCGCCCCGCTCGGCCGCCGTGTTGGTGACGTCCACGTCGGCGTACGTCACCTCGACCGGCGGAGCGCCGGGCACCCGCCCGTGTACCAGAGCGTCGAAGACGAACGTGTCGTTGGGACAGGGCGAGATCGCCAGAGAGAGCGCCACGCCCCTCACGGTAGCCCCGCCCCTCGCCACTCGGTCGCCGCGGTCCGGCGCCTGTGATCTGCCGGGCACTCGCCGCGGTCCGGCGCTTGTGATCTGCCGGGCACTCGCCGTCTGTCCCGGCGGCCGATTGTCTGCGGGTCGTCGGGGCTCGGTGGTCACCTCTGCTCCCTGTAGAGCTGCCCCGTCTGTGGGGCGCGCCGGCGTCCGCAAGGTGCCGTGCTGTGGCCGTGCCCTGGCGTGGCGTGCCGTGCGTGGCGTGCCGTGGCGGTGGCCGTGCCGTGCCGTGACGTGCCGGCGAGGTTCACCACGCTTGCCCCACTGGCGGGGCAGCTCTACAGGCGCTGACAAAGGGATGTACACAGCGGCAGAGACGCTGTCCACAGGGTTATCCACAGGCGGGCTGATGCTGTTGACGGCGCGAGCTGAGCGGAAAACCATGGACGGGTGGCTGCCGACAAGGGTGCGATCGACGTGGGGGCAACCCTGCGGGATCTTCGTCGACGTGCCGACTTGAGCCAGCGCGAGTTGGCCGAGCAGTCTGGGATCCCGAAGAGCACGTTGGCGCGCATCGAGGCTGGGCAGGGTGCCGGCCCGGCATTCCGCACGGTGGAGCGGCTGGTCCGCGCGGCCGGCGGTGAGCTCGTGCTCAAACTCCCCGACGCCCCCTCCGCCGCGGCGGTTGACGAGTCACCGCAGGCGCCCGACCGCGAGCTGCGGGACGAGTTGCGGGACGAGTTGCGGGACGAGGCCGGCCGCCGCTACCCAGCACACCTCGACGTCCGTCGAGTCCTGACCCTGAAGGACTGGCCCGGTGCCTGGTGGGTGCACTCCTACACCCTCCCGCAGCGCTTGTGGCCGGTCCGCGTCCCGGAGCTGACCTACGACCTCGATCGGGCGCGACGTGACACGCGGCGGTTGCGGGAGCAGGCGCGGGCCCAGGTGCGGGTTCGGCGCGCGTTCGAAGGGCTGCCGGCAACGTCGTGGCACTTTCTCGCCGAGCTGCCCGGGGCCGGGCCGGTCGGTGAGCTGAGGGCCCATGAGCGGAGCGTGGATCTCCTCCTCGGTGAGGATTGGGGCGACCGGCGTGAGTTGGTGCTGGAAGGCGTTGTCGTTGTTCCCGGCCTGCGGACCCTGGGCATCGCGCGTCAGCTGATCGAGCTGCTGGCCAGCGAGATGGCAGTCGCTGACATCCGGACCGTCCACGCGATAGCCGACGGTGGCAACGTGCTCTTTCTGCTCGCCTGCGGATTCGAAGTACAGGCGGGTCGGCCGTCGGCGCTCACCCTCGAAGTCCGTCCTACGCGGCCGTAGTTGAGCGCAGCGCCGGGGCCGCCGCCGTGAGGGCGGTGAGGGCTTCGCGCAGCCGCCAGGCGTCGCGATCACGGGGGCCGATCGGGTTGGAGATGGTCCGCAGCTCGGCGAAGGGCACGCCGGCCTGCGCCGCGGCGACCGCCACGCCGTACCCCTCCATGGCCTCGGCTACTGCCTCCGGATGCCTGCGGCGCAGCTCTGCCGTGCTGGCGGCGGTGCCGGTGACCGTGCTGACCGTGAGCACCGGGCCGGCCGTGGCCGCCGGGAGGGCGGCCCGCAGTGCCGCCAGCAGGACCGGATCCGCTCGCACCACGCTGCCGGCACCGAGCAGCGCGAGTGGCATGCCCAGGTCGTCGACGGGGATGAACCCGTCCGGTGACTCGGCGCCCAGGTCGGCGGCGATGCTGGCGGTGCCGAGCACCGTGTCGCCGACCTCGGCCCGGCCGGTGAAGCCGCCGGCCACGCCGGCGCTGACCACCGCGCCGTACGGCCGTCCGGCGGCCTCGGCAAGCACCAGCAGGCGTGCGGTGGCGGCAGCGGCGACGGCGGGACCCACACCGACCGGGGCGACGGTCACGGTCGGGTCGGTCAGCCCGGAACGGACCGCGTCCGCCTCGGCTGGCACCGCCGTCACGACAAGCAGGCCGGTCACGAGAGTGAGCCGGGGGATTCGCGGCGGGTCTCCTCGTCGGCGCCGCCACCCGGGCCGCCGACAGCGGAGGACGGCCGGTAGATGTGGTAGCCCGGCGGGGTCGGGTCCGGAGCCTCGTACGGCGGGGAGCTGCTCTGCGCCGGTGCCGGCGAGGTGGGCGCGGAGGCCGCGGGCGCGTCCGCCGGCTCGTCCACGGACAGCTCGTCCTCGGTCAGCTCGTCGTCGCCGAGCGGCCGGCCGGCAAGCCTCTCGCCGCGCAGCCGGGCCGCGACGAGCACACCCCGGACGGCGGCCAGGATGCCCACCCCGGCGGCCACCGCGATGCCCATCCGACCGTCGAACGGCACCAGCCCGAGCCCGCCGCCGGCGACGAAGGCGAGCATCAGCGCCGTCTCGGAGTGGGCGAAGGAACTCGCTCGCAGCCGTTCCGGGATGCGCTCCTGGATCGAGGCGTCCACGGCCAGCTTCGAAATTCCGCTGACCAGCGCCGCGACCAGGCAGAGCAGGGCGACCATCACCAGCGAGAACTGGATGACGGTGAGCACCCCCACGCCCGCCACGATGATCATGCTGCTGGACTGGATGGCTGTCGGTCGGTGGATGCGCAGCCGGGTGCCGACGGCGGTGGCCAGGAAGGTGCCGACCGCGAGCGCCCCGCCGACCAGCCCCAACGCCCACTCGGCGCCCAATTCCCGGCCGAACGCCACGGTGGTCAGGTCGCCCTTCTTGATCGCGAAGGCGAGGAAGAGCAGCAGGAAGCCGTACACCGCGCGTAGCGTCGCGGCGCCGATCAGGGTGGCGATCACCAGTCGGCCGGCGGGCCGCCCCCGACCCAGCGGCCGGTCGCCACGGCGTCGGCCCAGCGCGCGCAGCGGCCGGGGGACCCGCTCCGGTGGCTCCGAGTCGGCCTTCGGTGGCAATCGCAGCGAGATCACCATGCCGATCAGGAAGATCACCGACGCGACGCGCAGCGGCCACTGCGGGCCGAACCAGAACGCGGCCAACCCGATCGGCGCCACCAGCGCGCCCGCGACGGTGCCGTAGACGCTGGCGCGGGCACCCACCTGGGAGAGGCCGAGCCCCTCCGGCAACAGCCGGGGCACCGCCGCCGACCGGGCCACACCGTACGCCCGGGACAGGGCGAGCACCCCGAACGCGGCCGGATAGAGCCCGAAGCCGTGGATGTAGTCGGAGATCAACCAGGCCAGGAAGGCGCGGCCGAGCATCGTGGCCGCCAGGGCGTAGCGCCGGCCGTGCCGGAAATGGTCCAGCAGCGGGCCCACCACGGGGGCGAGCATGGCGAACGGCACCATCGTCACCAGCAGGTAGAGCGCGACCTTGCTGCGGGCCTCGCCCAGTGGGACGTTGAAGAAGATCGTCCCGGCCAGGCCGATGGCGATCAGCGTGTCACCGGCACAGGAGACCGCGTGCAGGTCGAACAGGCGAACCATGCCGACCTCGCCGCCCGCACCCCGGGCCCGGGCCCGACCGGCCCGCCGGGTCACCCAGCGGCCGCTGCCCACCGAACCCCGAAACAGCAGGCGAATGGCGCGAATGCCGGTGCCGACGGTGCGCCCGAGGACGGATCGCCCGGAGCGGGAGTACGACGGCATGTGCACCATCCTCGCCCATCCGATCCGGGTACGCCGCACCACCGCGGGGAAAGGTTCCCCGGGAGTCACTGTCACCCCTGCGGGGCGCATGGGGAACAATGGAGAGGTGACAAGGCCCGCCACCACCCGTGCCGCCCGTCTCGACCAGGTCTGTGCCGCTGCCGTCGAGGTGGCCCGCGCTGGCATCACCGAGGTGGACGCCGACGACGTCGGCGACCACCTGCAGGTCGTGGCCGAGGGCGAACGCCTGGTCACCCACTACTTCGAGTGCCTCCTCGCCGGCTATCGCGGCTGGCGGTGGGCGGTCACCGTCACCCGGGTGTCGCGCAGCAAGATGGTGACCATCTGCGAGACGGTGTTGCTGCCGGGCCCGGACGCGCTGCTCGCGCCCGGTTGGCTGCCCTGGCAGGAGCGGCTCAAGCCCGGCGATCTGGGCCCGGGTGATCTGCTGCCCACCGCGCCGGACGACGATCGACTGGTGCCCGGTTACCTGCTCTCCGACGACCCGGCGGTCGAGGAGACCGCGTGGGAGTTGGGCCTCGGGCGGGCACGCGTGCTCTCCCGGGAGGGTCGCATCGAGGCGGCGCAGCGCTGGTATGACGGCGACCACGGCCCCGCCGCGCCCATCTCCACCGCCGCCCCGGCCGCCGCCCGCTGCGGCACCTGCGGGTTCTACCTGCCGCTGGCTGGCGCGATGCGGCAGGCGTTCGGGGCCTGTGGCAACTTCTACGCGCCGGACGACGGCCGGGTGGTGAGTGCCGACCACGGTTGCGGCGCCCACTCCGAGACCCTCATCGAGGCGGCCGAGACCGCTGTCGAAGAGCTACCGACGGTGTACGACGACAGCGCGGTCGAGGCCATGTCGGTCAGTCGCGCACCGGGCTCGGTGGAGGCGGCCGAGCCGGCGGAGCCGTACGGGCACTCCTGACCGTGCGCGCCGGGGTGGTCCCGGCGCGATGGCCAGGTCAGCTCGCGCGGCGGCGGCGGCGGTTGGCGTCGTGCCGCAGCATCACGGCGAGGCCCGGGAAGCCCCACAGGAAACCGGCGAGGCAGGTCCAGAGCCAGTTCTGATGACCGTGGTCGGTCAGCCAGCCCCGGAAGAAGACCAGCAGGACCAGCCCGACCACCGCCCAGGCGACCAACCCGGCGAGAGCGAACGGCACCATCGGCGGGTCCAGTGGTGCCGGCCGCGGCGGCTGCTCGTTCGGCATTCGGCAAGCGTACGCGATCCACTTCCCCTGCCCGCCGGTGATCTGGGACGATGCGCGCGACAACCGGAAGATCACCTGCGAGGACCTGATGGCAGTAGCGCCGCCCGAGACCGGCACACCTCCCAACCCCGCTCACCCGCGTAACAGCTTCGACCGGTTCTTCGAGATCTCCGCCCGTGGCTCGACGGTGGGCCGTGAGGTACGCGGCGGCCTGGCGACCTTCTTCACGATGGCGTACATCGTGGTGCTCAACCCGCTGATTCTGGGCGGTGCCGTCGACGGTGACGGCAAGACCCTGCCGATTGCCGCACTGGCTGCCGGGACCGCGTTGGTCGCCGGCCTGATGACCATCCTGATGGGTGTGGTCGGCCGGTTCCCGCTGGCGCTCGCCGCCGGCCTGGGTGTGAACGCGCTCATCGCGTACGAGATCGCCCCCGAGATGACCTGGGCCGATGCGATGGGCCTGGTGGTGATCGAAGGTGTGATCATCGCGGTGTTGGTGCTGACCGGTCTGCGGACCGCGGTGTTCCGTTCGGTGCCGACGCAGATGAAGACCGCGATCGGGGTCGGTATCGGTCTGTTCCTGACCATCATCGGTCTGGTGGACGCCGGCTTCGTCCGGCGGCTTCCGGACGCCGCGAACACCACGGTCCCGGTCGGCCTGGGCATCGGCGGCAAGCTGCTGAGCTGGCCGCTGCTGGTCTTCGTGGTGGGTCTGCTGATCACCCTGGTGCTCGTGGTGCGCCGGGTGCGGGGCGCGATCCTGATCGGCATCCTCGCCTCCACCGTGCTTGCGGTGATCGTGGAGGCGATCGGCAACATCGGCCCGTCGTTCGTGGACGGAAAGCCCAACCCGAAGGGCTGGGCGCTGAACGTGCCGGAGTTGCCGAAGACGGTCGTCGACCTGCCGGACCTGTCGCTGCTCGGCAAGTTCAACGTGCTCGACTCGTGGGGGCGGGCCGGCTGGCTGGTCGTGCTGATGTTCGTCTTCACGCTGCTGATCACCGACTTCTTCGACACCATGGGCACGATGGTGGCGGTGGGCCAGGAGGGCGGCATGCTCGACGAGCAGGGCACCCCGCCGCGGGCCAAGGAGATCCTGCTCGTCGACTCGATCGCCGCGGCGGCCGGCGGTGCGGCCAGCACGTCCAGCAACACGTCGTACATCGAGAGTGCCGCAGGTGTCGCGGAGGGCGCGCGGACCGGCGTGGCCAACCTGGTCACCGGGACGCTCTTCCTGCTGGCGATGTTCGTCGCGCCGCTCGTGGTGGTCGTGCCGTTCGAGGCGGCCTCGACGGCCCTGGTGGTGGTCGGTTTCCTGATGATGACGGCGGTCCGGACGATCGACTGGTCGGACTACGAGATCGCCATCCCGGCGTTCCTCACGATCGTGCTGATGCCGTTCACCTACTCCATCTCCAACGGGATCGGTGCCGGCCTGATCACCTTCGTGGTGCTCAAACTGGCACGGGGTAAGGCCCGGGAGGTCCACCCGTTGCTGTACGGGGTGGCCGCGCTGTTCGTGCTGTACTTCCTGCGTGGGCCGATCGAGACGCTCGTGCTCTGACCCGCGTCCGGGCGGGGAGTCGAACAGGATTCCCCGCCCGGAACAGCACGAACCTCCTCGTGAGCCTGGTCATAACCGATGTCGTTAGCCATGCTCATTAGTTAAGCTAACTACTGTGACGGAGCGGACGGTGACGGCGAAACGCGTGCCACCGGCGCAACTGGCTCCCCAGTTGCGTGATGCGATCACTCGACTCAACCGGCGGGTCCGCCAGGCCCGACCGGTCGGCGACCTCACGGTCACCCAGGTCTCCGCGCTCACCAGCCTGCGGCTGGCGGGTGCGATGACCCCTCGGGAACTGGCCGACGTCGAGCGGGTGCAGCCACCGACGATGACCAAGATCGTCGGAAAGTTGGAGGACCGCGGCCTCGTGCGGCGGACACCCCATCCGACCGACGGTCGGCAGGTCATCCTCGCGGCGACCGAGGGAGGGCACGCCGTGCTCGACCAGTTCGAGCGGGCCCGCGACGAGTGGCTGGCCCACCGGCTGGCCGCGCTCGACGAGGACGAACGGGAGACCCTGCAGAGGGCCGCCGAGATTCTCCAGCAGCTCGCTCGCGCCTGAGCCGCACACTGCCCCACCGGGCCGTGCCGTCACCTGTCGATGACGCGTACGTCCAAGGAGGCGCACCAAGAGTGCAGGCCAAGCTGAGCACGATGTTCCAGTCCCTACAGGTTCGCAACTACCGGCTCTTCGCATCCGGGCAGCTGATCAAGTTGATCGGCGTCTGGATGATGTTCATCGCCCAGGACTGGCTCGTCCTCGACCTCTCCAACAATTCGGCCACCGCGCTCGGCGTGGTCACCGCCTGCCAGTTCACCCCGGTGCTGCTGCTCACCCTGCTCTCCGGCCGGCTGGCCGACCGGTACGACAAGCGGGTGCTGCTCTTCGCCGCCAACGCGTTCTGGAGCCTGCTGGCGCTCGGCATGTCCCTGCTGGTCCTCACCGACCTGGTGCAGCTCTGGCACGTCTTCGCCTTCGCTGCGCTGCTCGGCACGGCCAACGCCGTGGAGACCCCGGTCCGCCAGGCCTTCGTCTCCGAACTCGTCGGCACACCCCTGCTGCCCAACGCGCTGTCGCTCAACGCCGCCGTGTTCAACTCGGCCCGGATCGTCGGCCCGGCCGTCGCCGGCCTGGCCATCGCCGCGTTCAACGTCGGCCCGGTCTTCCTCTTCACCGCCGTCAGCTCCATCGCCCCCCTGGTCAACGTCGTCCGGATGCGAACGGCCGACCTGCACCGCGACGCCCTGCTGCCGCGCGACGAGCGGGCGTCCGCACGGGTCATCGACGGACTGCGGTACGTGTGGCGTCGACCCGACCTGCTGTTGCCGATGGCGGTCATGTCGGTGATCGGCATGTCGCTCTTCAACTTCCAGCTCACCCTGGCCGCGCTGGCGAAGACGGTCTTCCACACCGGTGCCGCCTCCTTCGGCCTGTTCAGCACGGCGCTGGCCGTCGGCGCGCTCGGCGGCGCCCTCAGCGGCACCGGCCGACGCAGTCGTCCGTCCGTCTGGCTGGTGCTCGGCGCCGCGATCGCCTGTGCCAGCTTCGGCACCCTGGTCGGCCTCGCGTCGGTGTACTGGCTGGTCGTGGTGCTGCTGGTGCCGACCGGCTTCTTCATGGTCTTCTTCGCGCAGGCCGCCAACCAGCGGGTTCAGCTGGGCGTGGACGCGGCCTTCCGGGGTCGGGTGATGTCCCTGTGGGTGCTTGTCTTCCTGGGCACCAATCCGGTCGGCGCGCCGCTCATCGGCTGGGTCGCGGAGCACTTCGGCGCCGGTGCCAGCATCTGGATGGGTGCGTTGATCTCACTGGCCGCCGCGCTGATCGCCCTCACCTGGCAGCTGCGCCGCTCCGGGGCCCGGCTGCGCTTCCGGGTGCTCCCGATGCCCCGCTTCTACGTGACCTCGGCCGACTGCTGAGGTTTACCGCCGCCCGGACCGCGTCTCGTTGAGCGGATCGTGCGGATGCGGCCAAATCGCTGGCGAGTCGGCACGACTGGGCTTAGCGTCGATGCGTGGGAGTCGGACGCGCGCTGATGCTGGCCTTGGCGTTCCTTGCCGTCGCCAGCCTGCCGGCGGCATTCGCCCTGCTCTTCTGCTATGACGAGATCCTCGACCGGGTCGTCTGCGGCTGGTCCGAGTGGCGGGAGCGCAGCCGGGAGAAGCGCACCATCGCCCGCCTGGACCGGGCCGTCGAGGCCGACGCGCTGACCCGGGACATCGACCTCAGCGATTTCGACAGGGTCGACCGTCGGCCCCTGGAGCAGCTCGCCGCCGACCTGCGCCGCCTCGGCGGCCAGCGCCTCGGCGGCAGCGGTCGGTCGATGGTCTGGCACGGCGCGCTCCTACAGGCGTACGACGACCGGCTCCGACTGGCCTGCCGCGCCCTCGGCATCACCGAACACCTCGCCGAGTTGTCCGGCGTCGACCAGGAAATCGAGCGGGTCCGGGTGGAGGGTGTGCTGCACGCGGCCGGGCTGGCCCTGCCCGCGGCCCGAGCCGGGCACTGGCAACGGCACCGCTGAGCGTCGGTTGCGGCTCTTCGTCGCGGTCCACCCGCCCTCCGAGTCGGTCGACCACCTCGGCGCGCAGGTCGCGCGGCTACGCGTGCGCGCGGTGACTCCCGGGGCTCGCGCTACGACCGGCTCGCCGCTCTGACCCGGCGCCGTCGGCGGAACGAGCCGCGCCGGCACCTGCGCCCAAGGCCTGTTTCATAAGAACTGGCCGGCCTGCGGCGGGCCCGGACGACGACCGGCGGCGTTGCGGTTTCGCCCGGATACAACATCGGTATCCGAACGAAACCGCGCCTTGCCGTATCGCCGCCCGGACTCCGCCTCGGCTCGACCGCCCTTATGAAAAAGGCCTTAGAGCGCGTTTCACTTTGCTGTCAGTCGGGTGTGTTGAAGGTGAGGCGTTGTTGGCGGGTGGCGGGTTGGCCTCGGG